>NZ_CP108101.1:1838736-2145193 GCF_036195325.1 Streptomyces sp. NBC_00234
CACACTGCCGGGCAATGCCCGTCCGGCCTCCGTCAACGCCCGCCACAGAGCGGGAGACTGAGCGTTGCGCTTGGCCGGATTGGTGAGAGTGACTGTGGCAACCGCGTCATCGACGGTGAGCCGTACGCCGTCCTTGTCGAGCACAGAGTCGAGCGAGGTCATGGGACGCCTCCGGATCGGGTGCTGTCAGCACTTCACTGGTAAGTGACTGAACAGTAACCACCCGGACGACCCTGCGGTCGACCGGGTGGCCACCACGATTACCGGTGAGTCCCGGGGCATGTTCCATGAACGGCCCCGACGCCCGACGGTCAGGCCGTAGCGGCCTTCTTGCCTCGTGTCGCTCCGCCGCGTCCCCGCAGCGTCACTCCGGACTCGCTGAGCATCCGGTGGACGAATCCGTAGGAGCGGCCGGTGTCTTCGGCCAACGCCCGGATGCTCGCACCGGAGTCGTACTTCTTCTTCAGGTCTGCCGCGAGCTTGTCACGCGCGGCGCCGGTAACCCGGCTGCCCTTCTTCAGAGTCTCGGCCACCCGTGCCTCCTCATAGGAAGTGCGCTCTGGACTCTCATGATCACCCCTCTCGCGCTTCCTGGCCACCCATTCGGCAAGGTCTCTGCGAGCGGTTTCCTGGTCGGAAGGCACGTCAACACGAACGGAATCTCACATTCCGCAGGGCAGCGCGGGCCGGCGGGGAAAGCCGCTGGAAGAACCGCCAGGTCAGGGCCGTGGGCGATCGGCGGCACCACATGGCTGCGCCCGGCAGCTATCTGCCGGGCGCCACGCCGAGGTACGAGAGCCACTCACACAGATGATGGATCACACGTAGGCCGAATGATCCATACACAGTGGATCAGTGAGTGGATCAGCCGGTGTCGACCCTCACGGAGCTGCCGGTCAGGCCAGGGCCACCAGGTCGCGGTAGTCGGCGCCCCACAGGTCCTCGACACCGTCGGGCAGCAGGATGATCCGCTCCGGCTGGAGCGCCTCCACGGCGCCCTCGTCGTGCGTCACGAGAACGACGGCGCCCTTGTAGGTGCGCAGCGCGCCGAGGATCTCCTCGCGGCTGGCCGGGTCGAGGTTGTTCGTGGGCTCGTCGAGGAGCAGCACGTTGGCGGAGGAGACGACCAGGGTCGCCAGGGCGAGACGGGTCTTCTCACCACCGGAGAGCACGCCGGCGGGCTTGTCGACGTCGTCCCCGGAGAAGAGGAACGAACCGAGCGTCTTGCGGACCGCGACGAGGTCGAGGTCGGGCGCCGCGGAGCGCATGTTCTCCAGGACCGTGCGCTCCGGGTCGAGGGTCTCGTGCTCCTGGGCGTAGTAGCCGAGCTTGAGGCCGTGGCCCTCGATGACCTCGCCGGTGTCCGGCTTCTCGGCGCCGCCGAGGAGACGGAGCAGGGTGGTCTTGCCGGCACCGTTGAGGCCCAGGATGACGACCCGGGATCCCTTGTCGATGGCGAGATCCACATCGGTGAAGATCTCGAGCGAGCCGTACGACTTGGACAGGCCCTCCGCCATCAGCGGCGTCTTGCCGCACGGCGAGGGGTCGGGGAAGCGCAGCTTGGCGACCTTGTCCGAGACGCGTACGGCCTCGAGGCCCGAGAGCAGCCGGTCGGCGCGCTTGGCCATGTTCTGGGCGGCGACGGTCTTGGTGGCCTTGGCGCGCATCTTGTCGGCCTGCGCGTTGAGGGTCGCGGCCTTCTTCTCGGCGTTCTGACGCTCGCGCTTGCGGCGCTTCTCGTCGGCCTCGCGCTGCTGCTGGTACAGCTTCCAGCCCATGTTGTAGACGTCGATCTGCGCGCGGTTGGCGTCGAGGTAGAAGACCTTGTTGACGACGGTCTCGACGAGCTCGACGTCGTGGGAGATCACCACGAAGCCGCCGCGGTACGTCTTGAGGTAGTCGCGCAGCCAGACGATCGAGTCCGCGTCGAGGTGGTTGGTGGGCTCGTCGAGGAGCAGGGTGTCGGCGTCCGAGAAGAGGATGCGGGCCAGTTCGACGCGTCGGCGCTGACCGCCGGAGAGCGTGTGCAGGGGCTGGCCGAGCACCCGGTCGGGCAGGCTGAGCGCGGCGGCGATGGTGGCGGCCTCGGCCTCGGCGGCGTACCCGCCCTTGGTGAGGAACTCCGTCTCCAGGCGCTCGTACTTCTTCATCGCCTTCTCACGGGTGGCGCCCTGGCCGTTGGCCATGCGCTCCTCGTTCTCCCGCATCTTGCGCAGGATGGCGTCGAGACCGCGGGCGGAGAGGATGCGGTCGCGGGCCAGGACCTCGAGGTCGCCGGTGCGCGGGTCCTGCGGCAGGTAGCCGACCTCGCCGGAGCGGCTGATAGTGCCGCCCGCAGGGGTTCCTTCGCCCGCGAGGCACTTGGTGAGGGTCGTCTTGCCCGCTCCGTTGCGGCCGACGAGGCCGATGCGGTCGCCCTTGGCGATACGGAAGGAGGCGGACTCGATGAGGATGCGGGCGCCGGCGCGCAGCTCGATGCCGGAAGCGGTGATCACGGGGAAAACTCCAGGGCGGTATGGACGGCGGAGGGAGGACTACGGGTTCACGACTCGACGCCGTCTAATGCACAAGGAGAATTGCCATAGGGCCATTCTACTGGCGGTGTGCAACTCCTTTTCCGCGTGCTGCGTGGGACGAACCATCTGATACTCGGCGCAGGGCGGCTCGGCGCCGCCGGACCCGAGGGTGGTGTGCCGATGCAGTTCGACGACGACGCCGGTCTGGACACGTCCGAGGTACGGGACGAACGCGGCAGCCGGCTCCCGGGCGGAAGAGCCGCCATGGGCGGTGGCATCGTCGGCGTCATCGCCCTTGTCCTGGGCCTGATCTTCGGCGTGGGACCAGAGCAGCTGGGGCTCTCGTCGGACGGCCCGGAGACCGCCGCCTCGGCCTCGTCGGCGGCGCAGGTCCAGCAGAGCTGCCGCACGGGCCGGGACGCGAACAGCAGGGACGACTGCCGGACCGTGGCGGTGGTCAACAGCGTGCAGGACTACTGGCGCCAGGAATTCGAGCGGCGCGGGGGCACGTACGGCGCCGCCCGGACCGTGCTGTTCAGCGACCGCGTCGGTACGGCCTGCGGGTCGGCGAGCTCGGCGGTCGGGCCGTTCTACTGCCCGGGCGACCGCAGGGTCTACCTGGACCTGGGCTTCTTCGAGGAGCTGCGGACCACGTTCGGCGCCGGTGGCGGGCCGTTCGCGCAGGCGTATGTGGTGGCCCACGAGTACGGCCATCACGTGCAGAACCAGACGGGCACGCTGAGCAGGTCGCAGGACGGGCGGCAGGGCGCCGACAGCAACGCCGTGAAGGTGGAGCTGCAGGCGGACTGCTACGCCGGCGTCTGGGCGCACCACGCGACGAGCACGCCGGACGAGTCGACGGGCAGGCCGCTGATCACCGAGCTCACGCGGGCGGACATCCGGGACGGCATGGACGCCGCGTCGGCGGTGGGCGACGACCGCATCCAGGAGAAGTTCCAGGGGCGGGTCACTCCGGAGTCCTGGACCCACGGGTCGGCCGCGCAGCGCGGCGCGTGGTTCTCCACCGGATACAGCACGGGCGACATGGACCGCTGCGACACCTTCGGCTGAGGCCCCGACGCCGTGTCGGGCGGCGGTGCACAGGGAATTGTCAGCGCCTGATGGAACACTGAGACGCAGATCACATCGGAGCAGGTGGGACGCAGAGAAGGGTGAGCGTCATGGCAGGCACGGCGAACGGCGTACCGACGATCTATCCGACCATCCTGTACGCGGACGCGAAGGCGGCGATCAGGACCCTGACCCAAGCCCTCGGCTTCACCGAGGAGGCGGTGTACGAGGGGGAGAACGGCCACGTGCTCCACGCCGAGCTGTCCTGCGGCAACGGCAGGGTGATGCTCGGTTCCAAGGGGCGCGAGGGGATCTTCGCCAAGGCGATGGAGGGCGCGGGGCCGGCCGGGGTGTACGTCGTCGTGGACGAGGTCGACGAGCACCACGCGCGGGCGGTGGAGCACGGGGTGGAGATCCTGATGCCGCCCACGGACCAGGACTACGGCTCCCGGGACTACATGGCGCGGGACGCGGAGGGCAATGTGTGGAGCTTCGGGACGTACGCCCCGGGGTCCTCGGACTGACCCCGGGGCCGTTGGTCACACGCTCGCGAGCACGCCCCGGTCCGGGCGCCTCCAGGACGACCGGCCCTAGGCGCCGCCGGTGTGGACCTGGAAGGCGGCGCGGCGGACGGCTTTGGCCAGCGCGGGGTCCGGGTGTGCGGCGGCCAGGGCCACCAGTACCTGGACGGTGCGGGGGTGGCCGACGGCTCGGATCTCGTCGAGCAGGGCCGGGACCGTGCCCTGGACGGCGGAGTCGAGGTGGCGCACCAGCAGTCCGGTCTCGCCGTGGTCGGCGACCGCCGCCGCCGTGTCGACCCAGAGCCAGGTGGCCTCCTCACGGCTGAGGACCTCCTGGGCGTCGTCGGGGTCGGTGCCCTCGTACTCGGCCAGCCAGAGCAGGGCGTAGGGCCTCAGGGACGTGTCGGTGACGACGGACCGCACCACGGGTTCGGCGGGGGCGCCGACGACGCGGAGCGCTTCGAAGGCGAGGCCGCGCAGGAGGGCGTCCTCGCCGCGGGCCACGGCTAGCAGTTCCGTGACGGCGCTGCCGACGGGGCGTGCGGCGAGCCAGGCCCGGTACTCGGCACGGGCCGGGCCGGGGGTGAGGCGGGCGCAGCCGAGCAGCATGTCGGCCGCGGGCTGCTCGATGTTGCCGGCCGGGCTCTGGGCGGCGACGCAGATCTGTTCCAGCTTGACCCAGACCGCCCAGTTGCCGAGCGGGGTCAGGGTGGCGTGTCCGGAGCCGAGGGTGAGCGCTCCGACGGCGGCCAGCCCTTCCAGCGCCCAGTCGAGCAGCAGCGCGTTCAGGTCGGCGGACCGCTCGGCCGGCTGCGGGCCGGTGGCCGCGGGCACGGTGTCCGCCTGCGGGCCGTAGGGCACCTCGCACCGCTCCTCGTGGAGTTCTGCGACGCGCTGGCCGAGGAGGTCGAGGAGCGCGGGCACGGTGACCGGGCCCGCCGAGAGCTGGAGGAGGGAGAGCACCTGGGGCACCGCCTCGACCGCTTCGGCGACGGTGGTGGCCTCGATGTCGCGGGGCGCGGCGTGGACGAGCGACCAGGCGTCGAAGAGCGCCACCCAGCCGCGGAGCACGGCGGAGTCGTCGCGTTCCCAGGCGCGCAGCCGCCAGCCGGGGCGGACGGTGCCGCCGTGCAGCTCGACGAGTCCGGCGAGCCTGGCACGGTCCCAGCCGGCCCGCACCTGGGCCGGGGACAGTTCCAGTGCTGCCGCTGCCCGGTCGAGGGCGTGGGCGGTCAGCGGGGCCGTACCCGAGCTCGCGCCGTCGGCGGCCCAGCGGGCGATCCGCACGGCGTCGGCGAGCACGGTCCTGGCCTGGCGGGCCAGTTCCGCCGGGGGCGGAGTGCCCTCGGGAGGGCGGGGGGCCGGCCTGGTGCGCCGGGTGGTCACGGCCTTGCGGGCGGTGGCAAGAGGTCGCGGGCGGACAAGTCGCAGCCTGGAGTCGCGCGGGGTACGGGACGTCACGGGGAGCAGTCTTGCCTCTGACGGCCCGAAAGCCCAAACGGAAGCCCGCCCAACGGTTTTCGGGGGCCTCCGGCGGGCCCTCACCAACCGGGCCTATCGGTCACAACACCTCACATCAGAGGGGTGAGGAAGCGTCGAAGCGCCTCCTCGTACCGGGCCGGGCCGGCATTCCACATCGCCGCATGCGGAGCCTGCGGTACGGCGTGCAGGGAGACCAGGTCGGGGCGGAGCGCGGCCAGTTCCTGCGACGGCGCCCACGGGGCCAGGGTGTCGTCGGGGCCGTGGAAGATCAGCGTCGGGGCGTGCAGGGCCGTGGGGACGGACGTCTCCATCAGCGGGGCGCCGCGGAGGCCGGTCTGGCCCTGGGCGGCACGGACCGCGAGGGGCAGCAGCGAGGCGGGGACGCCGCGGGCGGAGGCGAGGGCCCGCAGGGTGGTCCGCCAGTCGAGGACCGGCGAGTCGAGGACGAGGCCGCTGATGCGCTCGCGGAGCGCGCAGTTGACGGCGGCGTGCAGGGCCATCGTCGCGCCGGTGGACCAGCCGTGGACGATGACGTTCTCCGCGCCGTAGCGCAGGGCGTAGCGGATGGCGGCGTCCAGGTCGCGCCATTCCGACTCGCCGAGGTGGCCGAGGCCGTCCGGGGACCGGGGAGCCCCGGCGTCGCCGCGGTAGGCCAGGTCCAGTACGGGCAGGTGCCGGGCGTTCAGGAAGCCCATCACGTTCATGGGGTGTTCCCGGGTCGTGCCGAGGCCGTGCACGGTGATGACCCAGGTGTCGCGGGCGGCGGGCACGAACCAGGCGGGCAGGGCGCCGAGCTCGCCGGGGATCTCGACCTCCTTGAAGTCGAGTCCCAGGGCGCTGCCCGGGTCACCGCCGTACAGCTCGGGGGTCATCCGGACCTTGGCGCCCGGTTCCAGGCTTCCGTGGACGACGCGTTCCAGTCTGCGGACGACGGTGTCGGCACCGAGGTGCGCCTCCTCGATCACCGGGCCGACGACGGCGTGGACACCCGGGCCCACCAGTCCGTACGTACCGGGCCTGAGGGCGGCGAAGGAGCGGGTCAGGGTGACCTGTCCGGCTGCCGTGGCGTGCACGGTGAGCCTGCGGTCGGCGGGGAAGGGACGTCCGGACGGCACCTTGAGGGCGGCGTCGCTGGCGTACCGGCCGGCCGCGACCGCTGCCGCACCGACGCCGAGAATCGTGGTGACGGCCGCTGCCGTCGCTGTTGCCGGGCGCATGCTCCAGTGTCGTGGCGTCCGCGGCGCGGGTGCCAGTGGACGGGGGCCGTCCGGTGCCCGCCCCCGTCTCCCCCGGGACGTCAGCCGGGCTGGCCGTAGCCCTTCAGGGCTTCCTGCACGTCGCGCAGCTGTGCGCCGGAGAGCAGGCTCGGCCGGTGGCCGGGCACCGAGACGGCCGTGATCCAGAGGTGGCACAGCCATTCGAGCTGGGCCGTGCGGTCGTACGCCTCGTCGAGGGTGTCCCCGTAGGTGACGGTTCCGTGGTTCTGGAGCAGACAGCCCGTGCGGTCGCGCAGGGCGGTGAGCATGTTCGCGGCCAGCTCCGGCGTTCCGTACCGCGCGTAGGCCGCGGTGCGGACGGGGCCGCCGAGCATCGCGGCGGCGTAGTGCACGAGCGGGACCTCGGCGACGAGGGTGGAGACGGCCGTGGCGTGGACGGCGTGGGTGTGGACGACGGCGGCGGCGTCGGTGCTGCCGTAGACCGCCAGGTGGAGCGGGAGTTCGCTGGTGGGGGCGAGGTCGCCGAGCACCTGGCGCCCTTCGAGGTCCACGCCGACCGCGTCCTCGGGACCGAGCCGGTCGTACGGGACGCCGCTGGGCGTGACCAGGACGATGTCGCCGACGCGGGCCGACACGTTGCCCGAGGTCCCGACGACGAGGCCGTCGGCCGCCGTTCTGCGCGCCGTCGCCACCACGCCGTCCCAGGCCCGCCGGACCGCTTCCCGATGCTGATCGCTCATACGGAAATCCTATGAGTGCGGGGCGGATCGGCGCCGGGAGAGCCGCTCGGGTGACCAGGATCTCCTCAACGGCGAAAAGTGGCTGAAAACGTTCGCCAACGGGCACCAAAAGAGGGCCGCCACCGGGCTACGGACGGGCCGCGCCCCCACTCCCCACACAAGCGGAGTGCCCGCACTCCATTCAGGGTCACCACAGCGCCCTGCCCAGTTCATCTTCCGTTCACCCAGGTTGCCTACGGTCCACGTGCCACTGACGTCGAGCGATTGCCTGGGTAAATGGAACACATCACACTGCTGCTTGCGATTGTGATCGTGACAGCTCTCGTGTTCGATTTCACGAACGGTTTCCATGACACCGCCAACGCGATGGCCACCACCATCTCGACCGGCGCACTGAAGCCCAAGACAGCGGTGGCGATGTCCGCCGTTCTCAACCTGATCGGCGCGTTCCTGTCGGTGGAGGTCGCCAAGACGATCTCCGGCGGGATCGTCAACGAGGACGGCCTCAGAACCGAGGTCATCTTCGCGGCGCTCGTCGGCGCCATCCTGTGGAATCTGCTGACCTGGCTGGTGGGCCTGCCCTCCAGCTCCTCGCACGCGCTCTTCGGTGGCCTCATCGGCGCCGCGGTCATGTCGGCGGGCTGGTCCTCGATCGACGGCGGCACGGTCGTCACCAAGGTCCTGCTGCCCGCCATCGCCGCGCCGCTCGTCGCCGGTCTCGCGGCCCTGCTGGCCACCAGGCTGACGTACCGGATCAACCGGAAGGTCACCGACGAGGCACAGCTGAAGTCGACCGCCAAGGGCTACCGGGCCGGCCAGATCGCCTCGGCCGGGCTCGTCTCCCTCGCCCACGGCACCAACGACGCGCAGAAGACCATGGGCATCATCACCCTGGCCCTGGTCACCGGTGGCGTCCTGGCGCCCGGCTCCAACCCGCCGGTCTGGGTCATCGTCTCCGCCGGTGTGGCCATCGCCATGGGCACCTACCTCGGCGGCTGGCGCATCATCCGCACCATGGGCAGCGGCCTGACCGAGCTCAAGCCGCCGCAGGGCTTCGCCGCCCAGACCAGCGCGGCCACGGTCATCCTGGCCTCCTCGCACCTCGGTTTCTCCCTCTCCACCACCCAGTCCTGCTCGGGCGCCGTCATGGGCGCGGGTCTCGGACGCAAGGGCGGTGTGGTCCGCTGGTCCACCGCCACCCGGATGTTCGTCGCCTGGGGCCTGACCCTGCCGGCCGCCGGTCTGGTCGGCGCGGGTGCCGAGCTGCTCACCAAGCAGGGCAGCTGGGGCGTCGCCGTCGTCGCCGTCCTGCTCGTCGCGGGCTCCGGTGCCATCTGGCTGCTGTCGCGCCGCAAGCCGGTCGACCACACCAACGTGACGGACGGCCAGCACGGCGAGCCCGAGCCCGCGGGCGTCGTCACGACGGCCATGGCGGCCGTCACCCCGCCGCCCACCGGCACCGCGGCCATGGAGATCAAGACCACCATCCCGGCCCCGGCCGGTACCACCGCCGACCCGGCCCGCCCGGCCACGGTCTGACAGGGCAGGGAACACCACCATGAAAATCGACTGGGCAGCTCTCGCCTCCGTCTTCGGCGTCAGCCTCGTGGTCACCGTGGCGCTCGTCGGCCTCTTCACCCTCGGCATCGTCGGCCTCTCCAAGCAGGCGTCGGCGGCCTCGGCCGGCAGCTCCGGCGGCACGCTCGCGCTGGCCCGCACCGCCGCGTACGCCTGCTTCGGGCTCTGCGCAGCCGCGGTCGCCTACGGGATCTATCTGATCGTCGTCTGACGCGACGGCCGCCGTACCCGCGGCCACATATGTACGAAATCGCCGTTGGCCTGCGGGGCTCCCCGCAGGTCAACTGCGAGTTGACGGGCGTTCGCACAGCGTGGTGGACTGCCCGTGCCGTTTACGGCGACAGAAGAGGAAGCCGGTGCGAATCCGGCGCGGTCCCGCCACTGTCACCGGGGAGCACTCCCCCCACACCGGAAGTCACGGTCCGTCCGCGGACTGGAAGGCCGGGGGGAACTGCGGATCCGGAAGCCAGGAGACTCTCGTCGCCGGTCACGTCGAACCAGGGCGCGGACCCTGAGTGAGGACATATGCCATGCCCGGCCGCTGTGCGCCCGATCCTGTGTCACCCGATCCTGTGTCACCTGCCATCAGAACGACCCGTGCATCGGCGGGCTGAGCCTTGCGTGCCGACCGCATCTTCGCGTACGGCGCCACGGCCGGTCTGATCGGCGATCTGCTGCTGGGTGATCCCCGCCGGGGACACCCCGTCGCCGCGTTCGGGCTGACCGCCGCAGAGGTCGAGAACCGGCTGTGGCGCGACCACCGCGGGTGGGGTGCCCTCCACACGCTCGTCTGCGCCGGAGGCGCCGCGGGCGCCGCCGCGCTCGCCGCCCGCGCCGTCCGCGACCGGCCCGCCCTCGCCGTCGCGCTGACCGCCGCCACCACCTGGTCCGTCATCGGCGGCACCTCACTGGGCCGCGAGGCCCGCGCCATCGGCGGCGCGCTCGCCGCCGGGGACGTCGACGTGGCCCGGGAGCGGCTGCCGCATCTCTGCGGACGCGACCCGCACTCCCTCGACGGGCCCCAGATCGCCCGCGCCGTGGTCGAGTCCGTCGCCGAGAACACCTCGGACGCCGTCGTCGGTGCCCTCGTCTGGGGTGCGCTGGGCGGAGTGCCCGGCCTCGTCGCCTTCCGGGCCGTCAACACCCTCGACGCCATGGTCGGGCACAAGTCGCCCCAGTACCGCCGGTACGGGTGGGCCTCGGCCCGCCTCGACGACGTCGCGGGCTGGCCCGGCGCCCGCCTCACCGCCGCACTCGCCGTGGCCGTCGGGGGGCGGCCACGGCAGGCGGTACGGGCCTGGCGTGCGGACGCGGGCAAGCACCCGAGCCCCAACGCGGGTCCGGTCGAGGCCTCGTTCGCGGGCGCCCTCGGCGTACGCCTCGGCGGGACCCTCGCGTACGGCGGGCGGACCGAGCACCGGCCGGTGCTCAACGGGGCGGCCGGCCGCGCGGTGGAGACCGCGGACATCGAACGCGCGGTGCGGCTGTCGCGCCGGGTGAGTGCGCTGGCCCTCGGCGTCTGTGTGGCCGGACGGCTGATCGCGGGACGGAGACGGATATGAGCGGCGGGCTGCTGGTCGCGGGGACCACATCGGACGCGGGCAAGAGCGTCGTCACGGCGGGGATCTGCCGGTGGCTGGTGCGGCAGGGGGTGAAGGTCGCCCCCTTCAAGGCGCAGAACATGTCGCTCAACTCCTTCGTCACCCGCGAGGGTGCGGAGATCGGGCGCGCCCAGGCCATGCAGGCACAGGCCGCCCGGGTGGAGCCGACCGCGCTGATGAACCCGGTGCTGCTGAAGCCCGGCAGCGACCGGTCCAGTCAGGTCGTCCTGATGGGCAGGCCCGTCGGCGAGATGAGCGCGCGCGGCTACCACGGGGGGCGGCAGGAGTCGCTGCTCGGGACCGTCGTGGACTGTCTGGAGCAGCTCCGGGGCACGTATGACGCCGTGATCTGCGAAGGGGCGGGCAGTCCGGCCGAGATCAACCTGCGGCGTACGGACATCGTGAACATGGGCGTCGCGCGGGCCGCGCGGTTCCCGGTGCTGGTGGTCGGGGACATCGACCGCGGGGGTGTCTTCGCCTCGTTCTTCGGTACGACGGCCCTGCTGAGCGCCGAGGACCAGGCGCTGGTCGCCGGCTATCTCGTCAACAAGTTCCGGGGTGACGTCTCCTTGCTCGAACCGGGCCTCGACATGCTGTACGAGCTCACGGGGCGGCGGACGTACGGGGTGCTGCCGTTCGCCCACGGGCTCGGCATCGACGAGGAGGACGGACTGCGGGTGTCGCTGCGCGGCGCCGTACGGGAGTCCGCCGTCACCGCGCCGCACGGCGAGGACGTCCTGCGGGTCGCGGTGTGCGCCGTGCCGCTGATGTCGAACTTCACCGATGTGGACGCGCTGGCCGCGGAGCCCGGCGTCGTGGTGCGGTTCGTGGACCGGGCGGAGGAACTGGCCGACGCGGACCTGGTGATCGTGCCCGGTACCCGCGGCACGGTGAAGGCGCTGGCGTGGCTGCGCGAACGGGGCCTGGCGGACGCGCTGGTGCGGAGGGCCGCCGAAGGGCGCCCGGTGCTGGGGATCTGCGGCGGCTTCCAGGTGCTCGGTGAGCACATCGAGGACGACGTGGAATCGCGGGCCGGGCAGGTCGACGGGCTCGGACTGCTGCCGGTGCGCATCCGGTTCGAGAAGGCCAAGACGCTGGCCCGACCGGTCGGCGAAGCGCTCGGGGAACCGGTCGAGGGGTACGAGATCCACCACGGCATCGCCGACGTGCGGGGCGGGGAACCGTTCCTGGACGGGTGCCGGGTGGGCTCGGTGTGGGGGACGCACTGGCACGGCTCGCTGGAGAGCGACGCGTTCCGGCGGCGGTTCCTCACGGAGGTCGCGCGGGCTGCCGGGCGGCGGTTCGTGCCCGCCCCGGACACGAGTTTCGAGCAGCTGCGCGAGGAGCAGCTGGACCGGCTCGGGGATCTGATCGAGGGGCACGCGGACACGGACGCGCTGTGGCGGCTGATCGAGGGCGGGGCGCCGCGGGGGCTGCCGTTCATCGCGCCGGGGGCACCGGCGGTGCCGGACCGGGGCTCCGCAGCGGCCCCCGGTCCTCGAACGCCGGAGGTTCCGGAGCCGGCCGGGAACGCGGCCGGAGCGCCCGACCGGACACACGTAGTCGAAAAGGAGACTCTGTGAGTACGCCGTATCCCTTCACCGCCATCGTCGGACAGGACGATCTGCGGCTCGGGCTCCTGCTGAACGCCGTCAGTCCGGCCGTCGGCGGGGTCCTCGTCCGCGGGGAGAAGGGAACCGCCAAGTCCACCGCCGTGCGCGCCCTCGCGGCGCTCATGCCCGAGGTCTCCGTGGTTCCGGGGTGCCGGTTCTCCTGTGATCCGGTCACCCCCGACCCGGCGTGTCCCGACGGGCCCCACGAGGCCGGGGGCGGTGTGTCGCGGGCCGCGCGGACCGTCGAGCTGCCGGTCGGGGCCTCCGAGGACCGGCTCGTCGGGGCGCTGGACATCGAGCGGGCGCTCTCCGAGGGCGTGAAGGCGTTCGAGCCGGGGCTCCTCGCCGACGCGCACCGCGGCATCCTCTACGTCGACGAGGTCAACCTGCTCCACGACCACCTGGTGGACCTGCTGCTCGACGCGGCGGCCATGGGTGCCTCGTACGTGGAGCGCGAGGGCGTCTCCGTACGGCACGCGGCACGCTTCCTCCTCGTCGGGACGATGAACCCCGAAGAGGGCGAACTGCGACCGCAGTTGCTGGACCGGTTCGGGCTCACCGTCGAGGTCGCGGCCTCCCGCGACACCGATCAGCGGGTCGAGGTCGTACGGCGCCGGCTGGCCTACGACGACGACCCGGCCGGATTCGCCGCCCGATGGGCCGACGAGGAACGGGAGTTGCGGGACCGGATCGCCTCCGCGCGCGCCCTGCTCCCCCATGTCGTCCTGGGCGACGGCGTGTTGCGGCAGATCGCGGCGACCTGCGCGGCCTTCGAGGTCGACGGGATGCGCGCCGACATCGTCATGGCCCGCACCGCCACGGCGCTCGCCGCCTGGGCGGGGCGCGAGGACGTGCTCGCCGAGGACGTGCGCCGGGCGGCGCTGCTCGCACTCCCCCACCGGCGCAGGCGCAATCCCTTCGACGCGCCGGGGCTCGACGAGGACAAGCTGGACGACACGCTCCGGGACGCCGCCCGGGACGAGGGCGAGGGCGACAACGACCCGGACCCCGACGGGCCCGGTGACGGCGGTGGCGGTGGCGGCGGGGTTCCGCCGCAGAGCGACGGGCCCGAGGGTCCCGCCGGGGCCGACACGCCGGACCGGGCGCCTTCGGGCGACAGCGACGCGCCCGGACAAGGGCAGGGGCAGGGGCGCACGTCCGGCGGTGAACAGCAGCCCGTACGGGCCGCCGAGCCGTTCCGTACGAAGATGCTGAGCGTGCCGGGGCTGGGCGAGGGCGCGGCGGGGCGGCGGTCCCGGGCACGCACCGAGCACGGCCGTACGACCGGGGCGCGGCGGCCCCAGGGGGCGCTGACGAAGCTGCACCTGGCGGCGACCGTGCAGGCTGCGGCACCGCACCAGCGTGCCAGGGGCCGGTCGGGCCGGGGTCTCGTGGTCCGGCGCGACGATCTGCGGCAGGCCACGCGGGAGGGGCGCGAGGGGAATCTCGTGCTGTTCGTCGTGGACGCCTCCGGGTCGATGGCGGCCCGGCAGCGGATGAGCGCCGTGAAGGGCGCGGTGATGTCGCTGCTGCTGGACGCGTACCAGCGGAGGGACAAGGTCGGCCTGATCACCTTCCGGGGCAAGGACGCCGAGGTGGTGCTGCCCCCGACCTCGTCGGTGGACGCCGCCGCCGCACGGCTGGAGTCGCTGCCGACCGGCGGGCGCACCCCGCTGGGTGCCGGGCTGCTGAAGGCACACGACGTGCTGCGGGTGGAGCGGCTGCGCGACCCCTCGCGGCGGCCGTTGCTCCTCGTGGTGACGGACGGGCGGGCGACGGGGGGTCCCGACCCGCTGGCGCTGGCGGCACGGGCCGGACGGCTGCACGCCGCCGAAGGCACCGCGTCCGTCGTCGTGGACTGCGAGTCGGGGATCGTACGGCTCGGTCTCGCAGCACAGCTCGCCAGGGATCTGGGCGGCAGCGCCGTCACGCTCGACGAACTGCGGGCCGACACGATCGTCGGACTCGTGAAGGACGTATCTGCAGCCGGGAGGGCCGCGTAATGCCACAGGGACAGCCGACATCGGTGCCGGACGACGGACTCACCACCCGTCAGCGGCGCAACCGTCCGCTGCTGTTCGTCCACACGGGCGTCGGCAAGGGCAAGTCCACGGCGGCGTTCGGGCTCGCGCTGCGCGCCTGGAATCAGGGCTGGCCGATCGGCGTCTTCCAGTTCGTGAAGTCGGCGAAGTGGAAGGTCGGCGAGGAGAACGCCCTGAAGGTGCTGGGGGCGAGCGGCGAGGGCGGCACCGTCGACTGGCACAAGATGGGCGAGGGCTGGTCCTGGGTCCAGAGGGACAACCAGCTCGACAACGAGGAGAAGGCCCGCGAGGGCTGGGAGCAGGTCAAGCGCGACCTGGCCGCCGAGACCTACAAGCTGTACGTCCTCGACGAGTTCGCCTATCCGATGCACTGGGGCTGGATCGACACCGACGAGGTGGTCCAGGTGATGCGCGACCGTCCCGGCACGCAGCACGTGGTGATCACGGGGCGCAACGCTCCGGACAAGCTCGTCGAGGCCGCCGACCTGGTGACCGACATGTCGAAGGTCAAGCACCCGATGGACGCCGGTCAGAAGGGCCAGAGGGGCATCGAGTGGTGAGTGTTCCGCGTCTGGTCATAGCCGCCCCGGCATCCGGCAGCGGCAAGACCACCGTCGCCACGGGGCTGATGGCGGCCTTCGCCGGCCGGGGGCTCGCGGTGTCCCCGCACAAGGTGGGCCCGGACTACATAGACCCGGGCTACCACGCGCTGGCGACCGGCCGCCCCGGCCGCAATCTCGACGCGTACATGTGCGGTCCGGAGCTGATCGCCCCGCTGTTCGCCCATGGGGCGGACGGCTGCGACCTCGCCGTGGTCGAGGGCGTCATGGGGCTGTACGACGGTGCGTCGGGCCAGGGCGAACTGGCGTCGACCGCACAGGTGTCGAAGCTGTTGCGGGCGCCCGTGGTGCTCGTGGTCGACGCCTCCTCGCAGTCCCGCTCGGTCGCCGCGCTGGTGCACGGTTTCGCCTCCTGGGACCCGCAGGTGCGGATCGGCGGGGTGATCCTGAACAAGGTGGCGTCGGACCGGCACGAGGCGCTGTTGCGCGAAGCGCTCGACGAGTCGGGGCTGCCGGTGCTCGGGGTGCTGCGGCGGTCCGCGCAGATGGCGACGCCGTCGCGCCATCTCGGGCTCGTCCCGGTGGCCGAGCGGGCCACGGACGCCGTCGATGCCGTACGGGCGATGGCCGAAAGGGTCAGGGCCGGCTGCGATCTGGACGCCCTGATGGCGCTGGCCCGGACGGCGCCGCCGCTGCCGGACGATGCCTGGGAGCCCCGGCCGGTCGCGGGCGAGGTGCCGGTGTCGGGTGAGCGGCCGGTGGTCGCCGTGGCGGGCGGGGCCGCGTTCACGTTCGCCTACGCCGAGCATGCCGAGCTGCTGTCGGCGGCGGGCGCCGAGGTGGTGCTCTTCGATCCGCTGCGCGACGAGAAGCTTCCCGCGGGCACCTCGGGCCTGGTCGTGGGGGGCGGCTTCCCCGAGATGTACGCGCCGGAGCTGTCGGCGAACGAACCGCTGCGCCGGGCGGTGACGGAACTGGCGCGCACCGGCGCCCCGGTGGCCGCCGAGTGCGCCGGGCTGCTGTACCTGGCGCGCGAGCTGGACGGCCGGCCGATGTGCGGGGTGCTGGACGCCGAGGCCCGGATGTCGGAGCGGCTGACGCTCGGATACCGGCAGGCGGTCGCCGTGTCCGACAGCGTGCTGGCGGTGGCGGGGACCCGGATGCGCGGGCACGAGTTCCACCGGACGGTGCTGGAGCCCGGTGCCGGGGCCACGCCGGCCTGGGGGATGCACCAGCCCGAACGGCGCGTGGAGGGGTTCGTGCAGGGGGGCGTGCACGCGAGCTATCTGCACACGCACTGGGCGGCCTCGCCCGGTGTGGCCGGGCGCTTCGTGGAGATGTGCCGGGGGTGAACGGCGGATGAGTGCGGGCGCCGCGGTCCGTCGGGCGGCGCCGCACTCACTCGGCGATGCCCACGACCAGCCAGATGAAGCCCACCCCTGCGACGGTGCAGAGCAGCGTCGAGCGGGCCGGGTGGGTGTGGTGCGCCTCGGGCAGGATCTCGGCGGCGGCGAGGTAGAGCAGGGCCCCGCCGAAGAAGCCGAGATAGCAGCCGAGCAGTTCCTCCGGAAGGGTGAACAGCAGGGTCGTCGCCGCGCCCACGATCGGGGCCAGCGCATCGGCGAAGAGCATCAACAGGGCCTTGCGGCGTTCGTTCCCGTAGAGCCTGGTGAGCGTGTACGTGTTGAATCCGTCGGCGAAGTCATGGGTGATGACGGCGAGTGCGACGGCGACGCCCATCCCGCCGCCGACCTGGAACGCCGCGCCGAGCGCGATGCCGTCCATCAGGCTGTGGCCCACCATCGCCGCCGCTGCCGTCAGGCCGACCTGCGGCACCCGTTCGTCGCCCGCGCCGTGCGCCGCATGGCGTCCGGCCAGCAGCCTCTCGACCAGATGGGCCACCAGGAAGCCGCCCACGAACAGCAGAAGGGCGGCCGGGACACCGAACACCTCGTTGCCCGCGGCCTCGATCGCCTCCGGCAGGAGGTCGAGCCCGACCACGCCGAGCATCAGCCCGCCCGCGAGGCCGAGCACCAGGTGGCGGCGGTCCGTGACGCGTTGAGCGACCCAGCCGCCGGCCAGAGTCATCAGGAACGCGCCGAGCGCGACGAACACCGCCATGGCCCCTTGCTAGCCGATCGGGCCCCTCGCGCGCATCTCAGGACCCCCACGCCCGCCTTGGCTCCCGCGGCCCGTGGCGCGCGGGTCCGCGTACGAAAGGACTCCGTACCGTGCATCACCCCGCCTCCCTCGTCGTGGGCGTCGGCGCCCGCAAGGGCGCTCCGGCCGACGAGGTGCTGGAACTGGTCGTCGGGACCCTCCGCGCGGCCGGGCTCCGCGCCGACGACGTCGTGGAGCTGGCCACCGTCGACTCGAAGGCCGACGAGCCGGGGATCGTGGGCGCGGCGGCCGGGCTCGGGGTGCCGGTGCGCGCCCACGCGGCGCGTGAGCTGGCCCGGGTCCGCGTGCCGCATCCCTCCGGCGCGGTACGGGAGGCGGCGGGTACGCCGTCGGTGGCGGAGGCCGCCGCGCTGATCGGCGGGGGCGAACTGCTGGTCCCGAAAACGAAGTCGGCCCCGGGGCCGGGGCGGGCCTCTTCGGCGACCTGCGCGGTGGCCCGGCGATCCGTCGCCGAATCGATGTCCGCCCCACCCGTGACGTACGGGGCGGAGCCGTTCACCATGGCTGCCATGAACCCCCCCACGAAGGACATCGACGTCGCCGGCCCCGATCTGCGCCACCACGGTGACGCGGAAGTACGCGGCCGGGACCTGACCGACCTCGCAGTGAACGTGCGCACCGGAACGCCGCCCGACTGGCTGCGGGAGCGGATAGCCGGGTCACTGGGCTCGCTGGCCGCCTATCCGGACGGTCGGCCCGCGCGGGCCGCCGTCGCCGCCCGGCACGGGCTGCCCGTGGAGCGGGTGCTGCTGACGGCGGGCGCGGCCGAGGCGTTCGTCCTGATCGCCCGGGCGCTGCCCGCCCGGCGGCCGGTCGTCGTGCACCCGCAGTTCACCGAGCCGGAGGCCGCGCTGCGGGCGGCCGGGCACGAGGTGGGACGGGTGCTCCTGCGCCCCGAGGACGGCTTCCCACTCGATCCGGCGGCGGTGCCCGACGACGCCGATCTGGTGGTGATCGGCAATCCGACCAATCCGACGTCGGTGCTCCACCCGGCGGGCGCGCTGGAGAAGTTGGCCCGCCCGGGGCGGACGCTGGTGGTCGACGAGGCGTTCATGGACGCGGTGCCGGGCGAGCGGGAGGCGCTGTGCGGGCGTACGGACGTTCCCGGGCTCGTCGTCCTGCGCAGTCTCACCAAGACCTGGGGGCTCGCCGGGCTCCGGATCGGTTACGTGCTGGCCGCACCGGAGACGATCGCCGTCCTCCAGGAGGCGCAGCCGCTGTGGCCGGTGTCCTCGCCGGCGCTGGCGGCGGCCGAGGCGTGCATGGAACCGCGGGCGCTGGCCGAGGCCGCGGACGCGGCCGGCCGGATCGCGGTGGACCGGGCCCATCTGCTGGCCGGGCTGGCGGAGTTCGCCGAGGTACGGGTGGCGGAGCCCGCCGAGGGACCGTTCGTCCTGATCCGGGTGGACCGGGCGGCGGAGATCCGGGAGCGGCTGCGGTCGCTCGGGTTCGCCGCCCGGCGCGGGGACACCTTCCCGGGGCTCGGGCCCGAGTGGCTGCGGCTGGCCGTACGCGACCGTGTGACGACCAACCGCTTCCTCCAGGCGTTCGACCAGGCACTCCAGGCGCTGCCCCGGAGACCCGTGGGCTGAGTGGTCTCCCTGCCTGGACGGGCCGGTTCCTCCACGGCCCGTCCAGGCAGCCCCTGTCAGCCCTGGGTGCGCCTGCGGGCCACCACGGTGGCCGCCGCGCCCACGGCCAGCAGCAGAGCCGCTCCGCCCGCGATGTACGGCGTCGTGGAACTGCCGCCGGTCTCCGCGAGGTTCGGCTCCTCGGCGGCCGGGGCGGGGTCGGAGCCGGTCTGCGGCTTCACCTCGCCCCCGCTCGAACCGCCGGTGGCTCCGTCGGTCGATCCACCGGTCGCACCGCCGGATGTTCCGCCGGTCGCACCGCCGTTGCCGGAGGAGCCGCCGTCGGTGCCGCCCGGCTTCTCGGGGGTCTTCGGCGTCTCGCAGGTCGCCTCGGCCAGCGTCACCTCTCCGTTCACCTCGGCGACGTTGAGGTCGAGCGGGTTCACGGCGACCTTGAGCTGCAACGCGACGGCCGCGGCGGTACGTGAGGTGGTGCTGGTCTTCGACAGGTCGAGGGTCACCTCACCGACGGCGGGCACGTCCACCCGTGTCGTTCCGCCTGCGGTGAGCGTGATCTTCTTGCCGAGGACCGAGACGTGCCCGAGCACGTTCGACTCCGCGACCGGCGTCTTCCCGACCTCGCAGACGGCGCTGGAGGTGACCTTCTCGACCTCGATGAGCGAGAGGGCCGGCAGTCCGGGCACATGGACCGTGGCCTTCGCGAGGTTCGAGCGGCCCTCGGCCCGGTGCTCGTCGACGGTCGCCTCCGCCGTGGCCACGTCGGCCTTCAGGAGGCTGAAGGGGTTTCCGCCGTCCACACCGTCGAGTTCGACGCTGAGCGCGGTCTTCTCGGCACTCGCGGGAGCCTGCACCTCGTTGAGCGTGGCCTTCAGCGGAACGTTGATCGTCTTGTTGACGAGTGAGACATCGAGCGCGGTACGGAGCACGACCGCGCTCGCCTTTCCGTCGCCGGTGACCGTGGTCGCCGTGGCGGCCTGCGCGGGAACGGCGGCAAGCAACGCGACGGGAGCGGCGGCGACCGCCAGGGCGGCGAGGCGGAAGGTGTTGCTGTTCAAGATGGTGGAACCCCCACAAGAGACATGGAGCCACCGGCGCTGCCCAATGGGGGACATCGCGGGCGCCGGTGGCCTCGACTCCGTGAATCTTTACGCACGGAGGGTGAACTGGTGGATACCTGAAGTGAGTTCACCCCAAAGGGGGGTTTCCGTGTGCGTATTCGAATTGTTCCGGCACGTGCGTTCCCCGGAGTCACCCGTTTCACTGAACGCGCGTGGTGCGGCGGTCGACGAAGGGGGTGCGCGCAGAAGTGTTCCAACGAGACGCACCCACCCCGGTCACTGGCTGTCAACACGGCGCCGCACCGGCCGGGCGGCCGGGTCAGCCGATCGGCCGCCCGTTCAGCACGATCCTGCGGGGCGCCGCCAGCACCCGTACGTCGGCGCGCGGGTCCTCGTCGTACACCACCAGGTCGGCCGGGGCGCCCTCCTCCAGGACCGGGCGGCCGAGCCACTGCCGGGCGCCCCAGGCCGTCGCCGACAGGGCCTCGACGGGCGGGATGCCGGCCCTGACCAGTTCGGCGACCTCGGCCGCCACCAGACCGTGGGCCAGCGAGCCGCCCGCGTCGGTGCCGACGAAGACCGGGATGCCCGCGTCGTACGCGGAGCGCACGGTCTCGTAGCGGCGCTCGTGGAGCCGGCGCATATGGGCCGACCACCGGGGGAACTTCGCCTCGCCGCCCGCCGCCAGTTCCGGGAACGTGGCGATGTTGACCAGGGTCGGGACGATCGCCACGCCGCGCTCGGCGAAGAGCGGGATGGTGTCCTCGGTCAGCCCGGTCGCGTGCTCGATGCAGTCGATCCCGGCCTCCACGAGGTCGCGCAGCGCCGCCTCGGCGAAACAGTGGGCGGTGACCCGGGCGCCCAGCCGGTGCGCCTCGGCGATAGCCGCCTCGACCTCGGCGCGCGGCCAGCACGCCGTCAGGTCCCCGGCGTCCCGGTCGATCCAGTCACCGACCAGCTTCACCCAGCCGTCGCCGCGCCGGGCCTCGCGGGCCACGTAGGCGACCAGGTCGCCGGGCTCGATCTCATGGGCGTAGTTGCGGATGTACCGGCGGGTCCTGGCGATGTGGCGGCCGGCCCTGATGATCTTCGGCAGGTCCTCGCGGTCGTCGATCCACCGGGTGTCGGACGGTGATCCGGCGTCCCGGATGAGCAGCGTGCCGGCCTCCCGGTCGGTGAGGGCCTGCTTCTCGCTGGTCGCCTCGTCGACGGGGCCGTGGTGGTCCAGGCCGACATGGCAGTGCGCGTCCACCAGGCCCGGCAGCGCCCAGCCGGTGACGGTCACCGCGTCGTCGGCGCCCGGTGGCCGCTCGTAGGTGATCCGCCCGCCGACGGCCCACAGTTCGTCCCGGACCTCGTCCGGACCGACGAGCACCCGCCCCTTCACCCGCAGCACCTGCGGCTCTTCGTGATCGCTCATACGCGGCACTGTACGAGGCCCTCGGTACCCTCGACCAAGCACTGTTCGTACGCGGACGGCTGACCGCACACCGAACCACCGACCGATCCGAAGAGAGCACCACCGTGACGCACCCCTTCCTCGACCTCGCCCCGCTCACCGCCGCGCACTTCGCGGCCGTCGAGCGGCGGGTGGCCGGTCTCCTCGCCACGCAGGCGGACGTCGTCATCATGCAGGGCGAGGCGCTGCTGCCCCTCGAAGGCTGCATCCGGGGCGGCGCGCGGCCCGGCTCGACCGCGCTGAACGTCGTCACGGGGCCCTACGGGCAGACCTTCGGGAACTGGCTGCGGGACTGCGGTGCCGCGGTCGTCGACCTGACGGTGCCCTTCCACACGGCGGTCACAGCCGACCAGGTCGCGCAGGCGCTGGCCGAGCACCCGGAGATCGACTTCGTCTCCCTGGTCCACGCCGAGGCGGCGACCGGCAACACCAACCCGGTCGCCGAGATCGGTGAGGTGGTCCGGGCGCACGGCGCGCTGTTCATGCTGGACGCCGTCGCCTCGGTGGGCGCCGAGCCGCTGCTGCCCGACGCCTGGGGCGTCGACCTGTGCGTGATCGGCGCGCAGAAGGCGATGGGCGGGCCCGCCGGGGTGTCGGCGGTGTCGGTGAGCGAGCGCGCCTGGGAGCGCATCGCCGCCAACCCGCAGGCTCCGCGCCGCTCCTACCTCTCCCTCCTGGACTGGAAGGAGCGCTGGATCGACGGTGGCCGCACCACGCTGCTGCACGCGCCCGCGCAGCTGGAGATGCTGGCGCTCGAAGCGTGCGTGGAGCGGATCGAGAACGAGGGCCTCGACGCGCTGATCAGCCGGCACGCCCGGGCCGCCGCGGCGACCCGGGCGGGCGCCACGGCGCTCGGCGGGGGCCTGGAGCCGTATGTCGCGGACGCCCGTGAGGCGGCGCCGGTCGCCACGACGCTGCGCGCCCCGGCGGGAGTCGACGCCGCCTCGCTGGTCGCACGGGCGCTCGCGGCCGACCCCTCGCTGCCGCTGATCGCGGGTGGCGGGGCGCTGTCCAAGGAGATGATCCGGGTCAATCACTACGGTGTGGACGCGACGCGGGGTGCGGTGCTGTCCTCGCTCGCGGCTCTGGGGTCGGCGCTCGCCGGCACGGGCCGGCAGGTCGATTTCGAGGCTGCCCGCAAGGCCGTGTCGGAAACCTGGCCGAACGAATAAATCCACAAGAATTCACGAATGCGGGGAGCTGCTTTATCGAGAGCAGCTCCCCGCATTCTTCTGCCCGCTTTCCCCGACCCTAAACGTTAGAGCTTCAACAAGCCCGATCTTCGTAATTCGGGCAGGTCTCCGCGGAGTTACAGCGCTGTGACCGACTCCACACGGCAGGCGTTATGCCGGATAAATTCCGGTCAAATGGTGAGAAGTTGCCAGCGATTCGCGCGAAGGCACGCGCCCGCGTGATAACACAACGAGGTCATTCACCCAACCCCTTCCCTCGATGCAATTTTGATTTTTGCTGGGTAAATTCAATTCGCATGACCGCAGCACCAGCAGATTTTGCACGTGCCCGAAGCGAATTCATCAGTATCGACACCCCGCGAGTGGAGGACGGAGCCGCGATCTGGCGCATTGCCCGCGACTCCGAGGTCCTGGACCTCAACTCCTCGTACAGCTACCTGCTGTGGTGCCGTGACTTCGCGGCGACCTCCGTGGTGGCCCGCGACGAGAACGGCGACGCCATCGCCTTCGTGACGGGATACATCCGCCCCGACCGCCCGCAGACGCTCGTCGTCTGGCAGGTGGCCGTCGACCAGGGGCACCGCGGGAAGGGACTGGCAGCCACCCTGCTGGACGCGCTGACCACGCGGGTCGCGGCCGACCAGGGCCTGGCCGGGGTCGAGACGACCGTCACCCCGGACAACACCGCGTCCGACCGGCTGTTCACCTCCTACGCGCTCCGCCACGACGTGGCCCTGGAACGCGAGGTGCTCTTCGACGGCGGGCTGTTCCCCGAGGGAACGCACCTGCCGGAGGTGCTGTACCGCATCGGCCCGTTCCACGTCTGAGCGCCGGACCGAGCATCCCCGCGGCACCGCCGAGCACCGTGCCGGGCGCAGCCCGTCACACCACCCCCCTCACACGCAGGAGATCCGCCGTGACCATCACCCCGCCCGCCCTCAGTGTCTTCGAAACCCTGGAATCGGAGGTACGGAGCTACTGCCGCAGCTGGCCCGCGGTCTTCGACCGTGCGCAGGGCGCCCGGCTGACGGACGAGGACGGCCACTCCTACCTCGACTTCTTCGCCGGTGCCGGCTCGCTCAACTACGGCCACAACAACCCGGTGCTGAAACGCGCGCTGATCGACTACATCGAGCGCGACGGCATCACCCACGGCCTGGACATGGCGACCACGGCCAAGCGCGCCTTCCTGGAGACCTTCCAGAACGTGATCCTGCGCCCGCGCGACCTGCCGTACAAGGTGATGTTCCCCGGCCCGACCGGCACCAACGCCGTCGAGTCGGCGCTGAAGCTGGCCCGTAAGGTCAAGGGCCGCGAGTCCGTCGTCTCGTTCACCAACGCCTTCCACGGCATGTCGCTCGGTTCGCTCGCCGTCACCGGCAACGCGTTCAAGCGGGCCGGCGCCGGCATCCCGCTGGTGCACGGCACGCCGATGCCGTTCGACAACTACTTCGACGGCCAGGTGCCGGACTTCCTCTGGTTCGAGCGGCTCCTGGAGGACCAGGGATCCGGGCTCAACAAGCCCGCCGCCGTGATCGTGGAGACCGTCCAGGGCGAGGGCGGCATCAACGTGGCCCGCGCCGAGTGGCTGCGCGCGCTCCAGGAGCTGTGCCACCGCCAGGACATGCTGCTGATCGTCGACGACATCCAGATGGGCTGCGGCCGTACCGGCGGCTTCTTCTCCTTCGAGGAGGCCGGGATCACGCCGGACATCGTCACGCTGTCCAAGTCGATCAGCGGCTACGGACTGCCCATGTCCCTCTGCCTGTTCAAGCCGGAGCTGGACATCTGGGAGCCGGGCGAGCACAACGGCACCTTCCGCGGCAACAACCCGGCCTTCGTGACGGCCGCCGCCGCGCTCGACGCCTACTGGGCGGACGGCCAGATGGAGAAGCAGACCCTGGCCCGCGGCGAGCAGGTCGAGCAGGCGCTGCTGGCGATCTGCGACGAGAACCCCTCGGCGGGCGGGCACTTCCGTGGCCGCGGCCTCGTCTGGGGCCTGGAGTTCCCCGACCCCGCCCGCGCCACCGCGGTCTGCGCCCGCGCGTTCGAGCTGGGGCTGCTCCTGGAGACCTCGGGTCCGCAGAGCGAGGTCGTGAAGCTGCTGCCGCCGCTGACCGTCACCCCCGACGAGCTGGACGAGGGCCTGCGCACGCTGGCCCGCTCCGTCCGTGAGACCGCCTGACCCGGACCGACTCCGGGCCGGGCCCGAAGAAGCACCACCGCAGAGAGAAAGGCACCAACCCACCGTGATCGTCCGATCGTTCAGTGACATCGAGAACACCGACCGGCATGTGAAGGCCGCCTCCGGCACCTGGGAGAGCAAGCGCATCGTGCTCGCCAAGGAGAAGGTGGGCTTCTCGCTCCACGAGACCGTGCTGTACGCGGGCACGGAGACGTCGATGTGGTACGCGAACCACATCGAGGCCGTGCTGTGCACCGAGGGCGAGGCCGAGCTCACCAACGACGAGACCGGCGAGAAGCACTGGATCGCCCCCGGCACGATGTACCTGCTGAACGGGCACGAGCACCACACGCTGCGCCCCAAGACCGACTTCCGCTGCGTCTGCGTCTTCAACCCTCCCGTCACCGGACGGGAGGACCACGACGAGAACGGTGTCTATCCGCTGCTGACCGAGGAGGGCTGAACCATGACCACCGATGTTCGCGCAGACCTGTACCCATCGCGCGGCGCCGCCGAGATGACCACTCCCCGCCAGGACCCGGTCATCTGGTCCGCGCCCGGCGCACCCGGGCCGGTCACCGTGAAGGACCTCCAGGGGTTCGAACGGGACGGATTCCTCACCGTCGACCAGTTGCTCACGCCGGACGAGGTAGCCGTCCACCACGCCGAACTGGAGCGGCTGATCGCCGATCCCGCGGTGCGGGCCGACGAACGCTCCATCATCGAGCCGACGTCGCAGAAGGTGCGTTCGGTCTTCGAGGTGCACCGGCTCAGCGAGGTCTTCGCGCGGCTGGTCAGCGACGAGCGGGTGGTGGGCCGGGCCCGCCAGATCCTCGGCTCGGACGTGTACGTCCACCAGTCACGGATCAACGTCAAGCCCGGCTTCGGGGCTTCGGGCTTCTACTGGCACTCGGACTTCGAGACCTGGCACGCCGAGGACGGCCTGCCGAACATGCGGACCGTCTCCGTCTCGATCGCGCTGACCGAGAACCACGACACCAACGGCGGGCTGATGATCATGCCCGGTTCGCACAAGTCGTTCCTCGCGTGCGCCGGCGAGACACCGCGGGACAACTACAAGAAGTCGCTGCAGATGCAGGACGCGGGGACCCCGTCCGACGAGGCGCTGACGAAGATGGCCGACCGGCACGGCATCAAGCTCTTCACGGGCGCGGCCGGTTCGGCGACCTGGTTCGACTGCAACTGCATGCACGGCTCGGGGGACAACATCACCCCGTACCCGCGCAGCAACGTCTTCATCGTCTTCAACAGCGTGGAGAACGCGGCGCGGGAGCCCTTCGCGGCGCCGGTCCGCCGCCCGGAGTTCATCGGGGCACGGGACTTCACCCCGGTGAAGTGACGCACCGGCACTGTTTCGGGCGGGGGCGGCGCTCCCGCCCGAAACCGATTGGACCCGGGACATCCGAGAGGCGACAGTGGCGCCCATGACTTCACTCGTACGCCACATCACCATCGACTGCGCCGACGCCTACAAGCTGGCGACCTTCTGGTCCGAGGTGCTGCGTGCTCCGCTGTCCGACGACGACGTGCCCGGTGATCCCGAGGCGCTTGTCGAGGCCCCGGGCGCCGCCCTGCTGTTCGTGTCCGTGCCCGAGGCGAAGAGCACCAAGAACCGGATCCACCTCGACATCCAGCCCACCGACCGCACGCGGGACGAGGAGGTGGAGCGGCTGCTGGCGCTCGGCGCCACGCTGGTCGGCGATCACCGCAGGCCGAACGGGCGCGGCTGGGCGACCCTGGCCGACCCCGAGGGCAACGAGTTCTGTGTGGAGTGCAGTGCCGCCGAACGGGCCCGGCTGTCCGGGACCCGGCTGCCGGTCACCGCGGACGACGTGACCGCGGCGGTGCGTCTCGCGGTGGACGCGCTCCAGGAGTCCCCGGCGGCGGACTGGCACATTCCGGCGGGGACGCTCACGTGGACCTGCTGGGAGACGGTGGAACACCTGAACGACGACCTCTTCGCGTACGCGGCCCAACTGGGGCCCCGGACGCCCCCGCTGGACGGCGAGGTCTCCTTCCACTGGGACCGGCGGCGCGAGGGAGGTCCCGCGAACGCGGTCTTCGCCGACCCCTCGTCCGGAACCGCCGGGCTGCTCCAGACCCTGGAGGCGTGCGGCGCGCTGCTGTCGGCGATGGTCCGCACGACCGCTCCGGAGGTCCGCTCGTACCACGGGTACGGGATCTCCGACGCGGAGGGATTCGCGGCCATGGGCGTCGTGGAGACGCTGGTGCACACCCACGACCTCGCCGAGGGGCTCGGCATCACCTGGGCGCCGCCCGCCGACCTGTGCGACCGGGTCCTGGCCCGGCTCTTCCCCGACGCCCCGGCCGACGAGGACCGGTGGACCGTCCTGCTCTGGTCCACCGGCCGCGCCGAACTGCCCGGCCGCGAGCGGGTGACGTCCTGGCGGTGGCAGGGCGCGCCGCTCGGCTGATCAGGCCGGGAACGACCTAGGGTCTTTCGTTTGGATCAGGCCGGATCAGGGAGCGGGGTCTGGTGTGGGCAGCTGCAAGGCGGAGGAGGGAGTCGACGCGGAGCGTCGGCGACCGACGACAACGCCGGAGGGGGCCCCTCCCTGCTCGAGCGAAGCCGAGAGCTCGGGGGAGCGCGCGCCAGGGCACGCGAGCCCGGCATGATCCAAACGAGAGGCCCTAGCGGTGGGAGAACCAGCTCGCCGCCGGGAGCAGCTTCCCGTTGTAGTCGAACACCGCCTGGTTCTCCCAGGCGTTGCCCGAGGACGGGTCGGCCGGGTCCCAGCCGCTGCCGGTGGCGGCCGTCCAGGCGGGCTCCCAGTAGACGGCGCCCAGGCCACGGCCGTTCGGCACGGCCTCGACGACGTTCATGACGTCCCGCAGGTTGGCGGCCTGGCCGGCCGGGGTCGCCGGGTAGCCGGTGACGAGCTGGTCGGCCGTGGCCACGTTGTTCTCCAGGCCGTCGGCGTCGGCGAGGGTGTGGGCGTAGGCCGTCTCGGCGACCAGGACGGGCTTTCCGTACCGTGCGGCGGCGTCGTCCAGGTTGGTCTGGAGGTCGGCCAGGGAGCCGTGCCAGTACCCGTAGTACGAGAGCGCGATCACGTCGAACGGCACGTTGCGCGCGACCGCGTTGTCGAACCACCAGCGGGTGCCCGCGTTGTCGCCGCCCTTGGCGAGGTGCAGGGCCACCTTCGTACCGGAGGAGACGGCCTTCGCCGCGTCGGCCCCGGAGGTGAGCAGGCCGGCCAGCTGGGACCAGTTGTCGGTGGAGCCCTCGGGCCAGAGCATCCCGGCGTTGGTCTCGTTGCCGATCTGCACCATGTCGGCGGTGGTGCCCTGCGCCTTGAGGGCGTTCAGGACGTCGTACGTGTGGTTGTAGACGTCGGACTTCAGCTGGGTGTAGCTGTGACCGGCCCATGCCGCGGGCTTGATCTGCTTGCCCGGGTCGGCCCACGCGTCGGAGTAGTGGAAGTCGACGAGCACCTTCATGCCGAGCGCCTTGGCGCGCTTGGCCATGGCCAGGACGTGTGCCTTGTCGTTGTAGCCGTCGGCCGGATTCACCCACACCTTGAGGCGTACGTAGTTCATGCCCGAGTTCTTCAGGATGCCCATGGCGTCACCGGCCGCGCCGGAGGCGTCGCGGTAGGTCGCGCCGTGCGCCTCGTTCTTCGGGAGGGTGGAGAGGTCGCCGCCCCTGACACCGAGTCCGGTCGTGCCCGCGGTGAAGGTGATGTCGTCGAAGTTGGCCCACTCCCCCGCGTGCGCGTCGGAGTTGAGGCTGATGGTGCAGGAACCTCCGGTCACCTTGACGGAGGTGACCAGGCGTACCCAGGCGCCGTTCGCGGTCGGCGGCAGGTCGGTGCGCTGCTCGGCGCCGCCGCAGTTGCGCAGGGCGATGTACGCCGAGTTCTGCCCGCCGCTGGAACGCACCCAGGCGCTCAGGGTGTACGTGCCGCCGGTGAGGCCGGAGAGGTACTGGTAGGTCTCCACCTTGTAGGCCGACGAGGCCCAGTGGCTGAGCCGGGTGCTTCCGCCGTGCCCTCCCGCCTCGGTGAAGGAGGCGGTGTTCTGGCCGCCCGCGGAGTAGGTGGACCAGCCGGTGGCCGCGGACTCGAAGCCCGGGTTGGCGGGGGTGGTGGCCGCGTGGGCGGTCTGGGCGGGGAGGGCGGCGAACAGCAGCCCCCCGAGGGCCGCCGTTGCGGCGGCCCTCAGCTTTCCGTGCGACGTTCCGTACATCGTCGATGTCCCTTCGACAGTTGTGCGGTGCGGGAGGTTTTCTGGCTGCCTCAGGCGTCGAGCCGTACGACGCGGACCGCGCCCGCCGGAACGGCGAGGTGGTCCTTGGCGGGCTCTCCGGTGAGGAGTTCGGTGCCGGGGGCGTCCAGCGGTACTTCGGTGTCGCCCTCGGTGTGGTTGATCACGAAGAGGTACGTGCCGCTCTCGCCGGTGCGGCGTACGACCTCGACGTCGTGCGGAAGCCCGGTGCGGGCGGCGATGCCCGCGTCCGCGCAAGCCCGGTCCAGGACGGTGTCCAGTCCGGGGCCGGAGAGCCGGGTGGAGACGTACCAGGCGGTGCCCTCGCCGAGGCGGTTGCGGGTGACGGCGGGGCGGCCCGCGGGGATGCCGTCGGCGTAGGACCAGACGGTCTCGGCGCCGCGCGGGATCACGACGTCCGACCAGAGGTCGCCGGTCAGTACGGGCCCCTCGGGCGCACCCTCCGGGGTGATCAGACGCACCGTGCCGCCCTCGCCGAGCGGCGCGAACTCCTCGATGTGGAGGCCCAGTACGTCGCGCAGGACGCCCGGGTACGGCCCGGGGTGCACGGCGTCGTTGGTGTCGACGATGCCCGAGAAGTACGAGACGACGAGGGTGCCGCCGCCCTCGACGTAGCGGCGCAGATTGCGGCCGGTCTCCTCGGTGGCGAGGTAGAGGGCCGGGACGACGACCAGCGGGTAGGCGGAGAGGTCGGCCCCGGGGTGGGCGAAGTCGACGGTCAGGTGGCGGTCGTAGAGCGAGGCGTAGAAGGCGTCGGCGCGCTCGCGGGCGTCGTGCTCCTCGCTGGGGCGCCACTCCAGGGACTGCGCCCACCAGGACTGCCAGTCCCACACCATCGCGACGTCCGCGACGGTCCGGGTCCCGCGGATGTCCTCCAGCAGGCCGAGACCGGCGCCGAGGGCGGTGACCTCGCGCCAGATCCGGGAGTCCGTGCCGGCGTGCGGAATCATCGCCGAGTGGAACTTCTCCGCGCCGCTGCGGGACTGGCGCCACTGGAAGAACATCGCGCCCTCGGAGCCGCGGGCGACGTGCGCGAGGCTGTTGCGGGCCATCTCGCCGGGGCGTTTGGCGGGGTTGCGGGGCTGCCAGTTGACGCCGCTCGTGGAGTGTTCCAGCAGCAGCCAGGGGGCGCCGCCCGCCACGGAGCGGGTGAGGTCGGCGGCCATCGCGAGGTTCACATGGGTCCGGCGGCCGTCGGTGATCAGGTAGTGGTCGTTGCTGACGAGGTCGACCTCGCGGCCCCAGGCCCAGTAGTCGACGGAGTCGCACTGGCTGAGCGCCGTCATGAAGTTGGTGGTGACGGGGGCCCCGGGGGCCAGCCGGTGGATGATGTCGCGCTCGGCGCAGAAGTTCTCCCGCATGGTGGCGTCGGCGAAGCGGGCGTAATCCAGCTGCTGGGCCGGGTTGCCGACCGTCGGGGTGGCGCGGGGCGGGTCGATCTCGTCGAGGCTGCGGTAGTGCTGCCCCCAGAAGGCGGTGCCCCAGGCATCGTTGACGGCCTCGACGGAGCCGTGCCGCTCGGCGAGCCAGCGGCGGAAGTGGGCGGCGCAGTGGTCGCAGTAGCAGGCGCTGACGGGGACGCCGTACTCGTTGTGGACGTGCCACATCGCGACGGCCGGGTGCTTCCCGTACCGGCGGGCGAGCTGTTCGGTGATGTCCGCCGCCGCCGCACGGTAGTCGGCGGAGCTGTGGCAGATCGCGCCGCGTGACCCGAAGGCGTACCGCACGCCGTCCCGGCCGACGGGCAGTGCGTCGGGGTGGGCGCGGTAGAACCAGGCGGGCGGGACGACGGTGGGGGTGCCGAGGTCGGCGCGGATGCCGTTGACGTGCAGGAGGTCCAGGAGCCGGTCGAGCCAGCCGAAGTCGTGGACGCCCGGTTCGGGTTCCAGGAGCGCCCAGGAGAAGATCCCGACGCTGACCATGGTCACGCCGGCCTCCCGCATCAGCCGCACGTCCTCGTGCCAGACCTCCTCCGGCCACTGCTCGGGGTTGTAGTCACCGCCGAAGGCCAGCTTGTGCAGGCCGAGCGGGGTGCTCGCGCTGGCGGGGTGCGGCATGGGTGTCTCCTGGGCTCTTGGTACAACTTCTGGGAACGTGCACACACCCTCTCGGTGGCGCGGAGCCAACATAACCGCACAGCAACAACCATTGACAAGTGTCGGTTTCGTTTCTCTACTGTGAACGCTCACAGCGCATGTCGACGCTGGCAGCCCGCTTTCTCGTCAGGGGAGAAATCCATGAAGTACCGCATCGCCGCGGCGTCCACGGCCGCCGTGCTCGCCGCCACCGCTCTGCTCTCGGGCTGCGGCTCGACGGAGGCGGACGACGACACTCCGGCCGCGTCCGGCCCGGCCGACCTGACCTACTGGGCGTGGGCGCCCGGCCTGGACAAGGTCGCGGACATCTGGAACGCGGGCGAGGGCAAGAAGGCCGGCATCAAGGTCACGGTGAAGAAGCAGGCGTCGGGCGACGACCTGGTCACCAAGATCATCACGGCGGCCAAGGCGCACAAGGCCCCCGACCTGGTCCAGGCCGAGTACCAGGCGCTCCCCACCCTGGTCTCCAACGACGTGCTGGCCGACATATCCAAGGAGGCCGGTGACGTCGAGGACGAGTTCGCCGCGGGCATCTGGCAGCAGGCGACGCTGGGCTCGGACGCCCTGTACGCGCTGCCGCAGGACTCGGGCCCGCTGATGTTCTACTACCGCCAGGACCTGTTCAAGCAGTACGGCCTGTCCGTGCCGACCACCTGGGACGAGTTCGCCGAGACGGCCCGCGCCCTGAAGAAGAAGGCTCCGGACAAGGACCTCACCACCTTCTCGTCCAACGACTCCGGCCTCTTCGCCGGACTCTCCCAGCAGGCCGGCGCCCAGTGGTGGACCACCGGCGGCGACAAGTGGAAGGTCGCGATCGACGACCCGGCCACGCGGAAGGTCGCCGACTTCTGGGGCGGACTGGTCGAGGAGGGCGCCATCGACAACCAGCCGATGTACACCCCGGCCTGGAACAAGGCGCTCAACACCGGCAAGCAAGTCGCCTGGGTCAGCGCGGTCTGGGCACCCGGCACCCTGACCACGGCCGCCCCCGACACCAAGGGCAAGTGGGCCATGGCCCCGCTCCCCCAGTGGACGGCCGGACAGAACGCGACGGGCAGCTGGGGCGGCTCCTCCACCGCCGTCACCAACGACTCGAAGCACAAGGAAGCCGCCGCGACCTTCGCGAAGTGGCTGAACACCGACCCGACGGCCCTCACCGCCCTGGTGAAGGAGAGCGGCATCTACCCGGCCGCCACGGCCGCGCAGACCGGCGGCGCGCTCTCCCAGGCGCCCGGCTTCTTCCCCAACCAGCCGGACTTCTACGCCACGGCCGCCGAGATCGCCAAGGGCACCGCCCCGGCCGCGTGGGGCCCGAACGTGAACGTCGCGTACACCGCCTTCAAGGACAACTTCGCCCGGGCCGCCAAGGAGAAGTCCGGCTTCGGGGACGCCCTGACCGCCATGCAGGACGCGACCGTCGCCGACCTCAAGAAGCAGGGCTTCGGAGTCTCCGAGTGACACGCGCACGCCGCAGGACGCCGTACGGGGTCAAGAGCGCCCCGTACGCGTTCCTGATCCCCGCCACCCTGCTCTTCCTGCTCTTCTTCGCCCTCCCCATCGGCTACGCGCTCTACCTCAGCTTCCGCAGGACCGAGGTCTCCGGCCTCGGTCTGGGCAAGGGCGCACGCACGGAGATCTGGGCCGGCCTCACCAACTACACCGACGCGCTCACCGACTCCGAGCTGCTGCACGGAGCGCTGCGCATCCTCGGGTACGGCGTGATCGTCGTCCCCGTGATGCTGGGCCTCGCCCTGCTGTTCGCGCTGCTCCTGGACACCGAGCGGATCCGCCTCCAGGGGTTCTCGCGGCTGGCGATCTTCCTCCCCTACGCGATTCCGGGCGTCGTCGCCGCGCTGATGTGGGGCTTCCTGTACCTGCCGGACGTCAGCCCGTTCTACTACCTGCTGGACAAGGCGGGGCTGCCGCAGCCCGATCTGCTCGACGGCGGGCCGCTGTATCTCGCCCTGGCCAACATCGCGGTCTGGGGCGGCACCGGCTTCAACATGATCGTGATCTACACCTCGCTGCGGGCGATCCCCGTCGAGGTGTTCGAGGCGGCGCGTCTCGACGGCTGCTCGCAGCTGCAGATCGCGCTCCGGATCAAGATCCCGATGGTGGCGCCCTCCCTGGTGCTGACGTTCTTCTTCTCGATCATCGCCACGCTCCAGGTGTTCAGCGAGCCGACGACCCTGAAGCCGCTGACCAACTCGCTCTCCACCACCTGGAGTCCGCTGATGAAGGTCTACCAGGACGCCTTCGTCAACAACGACATCTACGCGGCGGCGGCGCAGGCCGTCATCATCGCCGTGGCCACCCTGGCCCTTTCCTTCGGCTTCCTCCGTGCAGCCAACTCCCGTACGAAGCAGGGAGATTCCCGATGAGTGACCTGGCCACCCGGCGCATCGACAAGGCGGCGCCCGCCGCCGGAACCACCCCCGGCACCGCCCAGGGCCCGCCGGTCCGGCGCCGCCCCGCCCTCGTCCCCACGGCCGTGCTACTGATCGGAGCCGCCTACTGCCTGCTGCCCGTCGTCTGGATCCTCGTCGCCTCCACGAAGTCCGGCAGCGAGCTCTTCTCCACGTTCACCTTCCTGCCGGGCACCGGCCTCGCCGACAACGTCGCCGATCTGTCGGCGTACCGGGACGGCGTGTACTGGAAGTGGATGGCCAACTCGGCCTTCTACACGGGGGCCGGCGCCCTGCTCTCCACTGCCGTGTCCGCGATCACGGGCTACGCCCTGGCCGTGTACCGCTTCCGGGGGCGCGAGAGCATCTTCAACGTCCTGATGGCCGGTGTGCTGATGCCGCCGGTGATCCTCGCCGTGCCGCAGTACCTGCTGCTGGCGAAGGCCGACATGACCGACTCCTACCTCTCGGTCCTGCTGCCGGTGATCCTGTCGCCCTACGGCGTCTACCTCGCCCGGATCTACGCGAGCGCCGCGGTGCCCGCCGATGTGATCGAGGCGGGGCGCATGGACGGCGGCGGCGAATGGCGGATCTTCCGCACCATCGCACTGCCGATGATGCTGCCGGGTCTGGTGACCGTGTTCCTGTTCCAGTTCGTCGCGGTCTGGAACAACTTCCTGCTCCCGTACATCATGCTCGGCGACGACGAGAAGTTCCCGGTCACGCTCGGGCTCTTCACCCTGCTCCAGCAGGGGGCGAGCACCCCTGCCCTCTATACGCTGGTGATCACGGGAGCACTACTGGCGATCATTCCGCTGATCGCGCTGTTCCTGGTCATCCAGCGCTTCTGGAGCCTCGACCTGCTCTCCGGCGCCGTAAAGTCCTGACAGCTCCTCACCAGGGCTTCACCTGATGAAAGATCATGCACCATGAGCCGCTCAGAACAGTCCGGCCGGACCAGCCGCTCCGGACAGTCCGCACAGTCCGGTACGGGACGCCGCCGGCCTCCGACGATCCACGACGTGGCGCGCGAGGCCGGCGTCTCCCGGGGAACGGTCTCGCGGGTGCTCAACGGCGGTCACAACGTCAGCCCGGCCGCCCTGGACGCGGTCAACGCCGCGATCCGGAAGACCGGGTACACGGTGAACCGGCATGCCCGCTCGCTGATCACCGGCCGGTCCGACTCGGTGGCGTTCCTGCTGACCGAGCCCCAGGAACGGTTCTTCGAGGACCCGAACTTCAACGTGCTGCTGCGCGGCTGCACCACCGCGCTGGCCGCGCACGACATTCCGCTGCTGCTGATGATCGCGGGCACGGAGGCGGAACGCCGCAGGAACATGCGGTACATCGCCGGTCATGTGGACGGGGTGCTGCTGGTCTCCAGCCACTCCGGCGACCCGGTGACCGCGCAGCTCCATGAGGCCGGAGTGCCGCTGGTGGCCTGCGGGAAGCCGCTCGGGCAGGGTTCGAAGGTCAGCTACGTGGCGGCGGCCGACCGCGACGGCGCCCGCGACATGGTGCGGTTCCTGTACGAGTCGGGGCGCCGCCGCATCGGTACGGTGAGCGGCCCCCTGGACACCCCGGGCGGGGTGGAACGGCTCGCGGGCTACCGCGAGATGATCGCCGAGTGCGGTCTGCCGGCCGACGACTCGCTGATCGTCCCGGGCGACTACAGCCGGGCCGGCGGCCAGGCCGCCGCCTCGCTGCTCCTGGAACGGGCCCCCGACCTGGACGCGGTGTTCGTGGCGTCCGACCTGATGGCGCAGGGGGTGCTCGCCGCACTGGAGAAGGCGGGGCGGCGGGTGCCGCAGGACGTCGCGGTCGGCGGCTTCGACGACTCCCCCGCGGCCCTCGCCTCCCGCCCCGCGCTGACGACGATCCGGCAGCCCTGGGACCGGATCAGCGCCGAGATGGTACGGGTCCTCCTCGCCCGGATAGGCGGGGAGGACCCGGCTGCCGTGATACTCCCGACCGAACTGGTGCGCCGCGAATCGGCCTAGGGTCTTTCGTTTGGATCAGGCCGGATCAGGGAGCGGGGTCTGGTGTGGGCAGCTGCAAGGCGGAGGAGGGAGTCGACGCGGAGCGTCGGCGACCGACGACAACGCCGGAGGGGGCCCCTCCCTGCTCGAGCGAAGCCGAGAGCTCGGGGGAGCTCGCGCCAGGGCACGCGAGCCCGGCATGATCCAAACGACAGGCCCTAGGGCCGGGAGTTCGGCGACCCAGGGCTTACGCGTCCAGCGCCGCGTAGTCCGTGTACCCCTTCGCGTCCCCGCCGAAGAAGGTTGCGGCGTCGGGGGTGTTGAAGGGGCCGCCGGCCTTCAGCCGGGCCGGCAGGTCCGGGTTGGCGAGGAACAGCGCGCCGTAGGAGATGACGTCCGCGATGCCGTCGTCGATCACCGTGTGGTCCTCGGGACCGGTCGGCCCCTCGGTCAGCGCGTTGAGGACGAAGGTGCCGGTGAACTGCTTGCGCAGCGCGAGGGTCAGTTCGCGGATGTCCACGCCTTCCAGCACGTGCAGGTAGGCGAGGCCGAGCGGCTCGATCTCGCGGACCAGCGCGGTGTAGACGGCGTCCGGCGCGGGCTCCTCGATGCCGTTGTACGGGTTGGAGGGCGAGATCCGCAGCGCGGTCCGCTCCGGGCCGATCTCGGCGGCCACGGCCTTGACCACCTCGACGGCGAAGCGGATGCGGGCCTCCTCCGAGCCGCCCCAGGCGTCGTCGCGCAGGTTGGTGTTGGGCGCGAGGAACTGGTGGATCAGATAGCCGTTGGCGCCGTGCAGCTCCACACCGTCGAAACCGGCCTCGACCGCGTTGCGCGCGGCGGTGGCGAAGTCCGCGATCGTGGCCCGGATCTCGGCGTCGGTCAGCGCGTGGGGCTCCACGAAGTCCTTCGGGCCCTCGTGCGTGTAGACCTGCCCCTCGGCGGCGACCGGGGACGGCCCCACGGGCACCAGCCCGTCCGGGAGAAGCACCGGGTGGCCGATCCGGCCGGCGTGCATGAGCTGGGCGAAGATCCGGCCGCCCGCCGCGTGGACGGAGTCGGTGACCGCACGCCAGGAGGCGACCTGCTCGGAGCTGTGCAGCCCGGGCGTGGAGGGGTAGCCCTGACCGACGGGCGAGGGCTGGACGCCCTCGGTGATGATGAGCCCGGCCGAGGCGCGCTGCGTGTAGTACTCGACGGTGAGAGCGGTGGCCGTGCCGCCCTCACCGGCCCGACTGCGGGTCATCGGCGCCATGGCGATCCGGTTGGCAAGCTGCGTGCCGGCAAGGTCGATGGGGTCGAACACGGTGGTCATGAGAGCTCCCAGGAATACGTGGCCGACCAATATTGGGTCGGCCAATCAATCGCGCCGTTCGCCACTGTAGCGCAATGCTTGGCCGACCAAGGTAAAGTTTGCGGTAAGCGGCCGGGAACGACACGAACCGGCCGGGCAGCACCCGAGCACCGCCCCCGAGGAGTCCCGATGAAGGCCGGTTCCGAAGTCTCCGCAGATCCCGCCTGTACCGAGGGCCTGCTGCCCGAAGCCGCGCGCGGCGGGCCCGTCAGCCATGCCCTCTCGCGGGTCGCACGGCTGCACCGGATCGCGGCGGGCAAGCTGCTCAAGGGGGCCGGCCTCTACCCCGGCCAGGAGCATCTGATGATGCACCTGTGGGACTCCGGGGCCGTACGCCAGTCGGACCTGATCAGGGCCATGGAGCTCGACCCGTCCACGGTCACGAAGATGCTCCAGCGCCTCGAACAGACCGGGCACGTCCGGCGCCGCCCCGACCCGGACGACCGCCGGGCCGTCCTGGTCGAGGCCACGGACGACAGCTGCGCCCTGCTCGCGGACGTACGGTCCGCCTGGGCGACGCTGGAGGAGCACACGCTCGTGGGCCTGGCCCCTGCCGAGCGCACGGAGTTCGCCCGGCTGCTGGCCAAGGTCGAGGAGAACCTCTGCCAGGAGACCGCCGACTGCATCGACCAGGCTTAGCGCCTGTCGCGCGGCCCGGCCTTCGGCCGAACGACGGCAGTCTGACGACAGGCCCTAGAGGCCCGGCCCACTTCGTCCTCAGCCGCTCAGGACGTCCAGCGCCCGGTCCACATCGGCCTCGGTGTTGTACAGGTGGAAGGCCGCCCGCAGATTTCCGGCCCGGTTGGAGACCATGACCCCGGCCCGCGCCAGATCCGGCTCCCGGTCGCCGAGCCCGGGCACGGCGACGATCGCCGACCGGCCCGGGACCGCGTCGTGCCCCAGCCCCGCCAGGCCCGACCGGAACCGCTCCGCGAGCCCGGTGACGTGGCCGTGGATGGCGTCGATGCCGACCTCCCCCAGCAGGGCGAGGGAGCGTTCGGCCCCGTGGTACGACAGGAACGAGGGCGGTGCGTCGAACCGTCGGGCGTCGGGCGCGAGCCGGGCGACCGGCCCGTACGTACTGCCCCAGGGATCCTCCGCCGCGGCCATTCCGGCGAAGAGGGGCGGCAGGGTCTGCTGAGCCCCCTCGGTGACGGTGAGGAACGACGTACCCCGCGGGCAGAGCAGGAACTTGAAGGCACCGGTGACGGTGTAGTCGTAGGCCCCGGCGTCCAGGGGAAGCCAGCCCGCGGACTGGGAGGCGTCGAGCAGCGTACGGGCGCCATGGGCGCCGGCCGCCGTCCGCACCGCGTCCAGATCGGCGATCCTGCCGTCGGCGGACTGCACCGAGGAGAAGGCGACGAGCGCGGTGCCGGGCCGCACCGCTTCGGCCAGCCCCTCCAGCGGGGCGTAGCGCACCTTGAGGTCACCGCGGAGCGCGAGCGGGCTGACGACCGAGCTGAACTCGCCCTCGGGGAAGAGGATTTCGGCCCCCGAGGGCAGCGAGGCCGCGATCAGCCCGACGTGCACGGCGACCGAGCTGCCGACGGCCACCCGGTCCGGTCCGACACCGGCCAGCCGCGCGAAGCCGGCCCTGGCCGCGTCCACGAGCTCGGAGTCGCCCGAACCGACTCTGCGACCCGAGGCGCTGCCCTCGGCGAGTGCCCGCACCGCCTCGACGGTGCGGCGGGGCAGCAGCCCGCAGGTGGACGTGTTGAGATACGTGGTCTCCGGCGCGAACTCGGCGTGCGCGGCGCGTGTGAGCGAAGAGATCTCCATGGGCCCACCCTGGAGCCCCCTCAACTCATAGTCAATTGACCAAAGTTAAGGGGAACCCCTAAGCAACGCTTATCACCGCAGGTCGGACCGGCCTCAGACGGTGCCGCCCGCCTGCGGGACCTCGCACGCACCCTCGGGACCGCAGGCCGCCGCGTCGTCGCCGATCGCGGTGAGCGCGGTGACGGGACGGTCCTTCCATGCCTGCTCCAGCGCCTTGAGGAACACCTCGGACGGCTGGCCGCCGGAGATTCCGTACCGCCGGTCGAGCACGAAGAACGGCACACCGTTGGCGCCCAGCTCGGACGCCTCGCGCTCGTCGGCCCGCACCTCGTCCGCGTACGCGCCGGGGTCGGCGAGCACCGCGCCGGCCTCGTCCTTGTCGAGCCCCGCCTCGACGGCGAGGTCCAGGAGTACGTCCGCGTCGAAGACCGAGCGCTCCTCGGCGAAGTTCGCCCGGTAGGCGAGGGTCAGCAGCTCGTCCTGCCGTCCGCGCGCCTTGGCCAGGTGGAGCAGCCGGTGGATGTCGAAGGTGTTGCCGTGGTCGCGCCCCTCGGTGCGGTAGCCGAGCCCCTCGGACTGCGCGTTGGCCGCGACGTTGGCCTCCATGGCCCGGGCCTCCTCGCGCGTACGCCCGTACTTCTGGGCCAGCATGTCGATCACCTGCGCGGTGTCGCCCTTGGCCCGTCCCGGGTCGAGCTCGAAGGAGCGGTGCACCACCTCGACCTCGTCACGGTGTGCGAACTCGGCCAGGCCCTTCTCGAAACGGGCCTTCCCGATGTAGCACCACGGGCAGGCGATGTCGCTCCAGATCTCGACGCGCATGTCTCTTCTTCTCTCCAGGATCTCGGGCACCACGGAGGTACCCTCCGCTAGCCCGGTTCAACGTTCAACCGCCCCGGCTGATTCCCCACGTCCAGGCAGAGCGTCAGATGACTGCCGCCACGTGGCCCCTCCGGATCGGGGATCCACCCGTGGCGGGCGTAGAAGGACTGGGCGCGGGTGTTGTGCACGAAGACCTCCAGCCGGGCCGTCCGCACTCCGGCACGCCGCCAGGCGTCGGTGCAGGCGGTATGGAGGGCGGTGCCGATACCCGTACGCCACAGGGAGGGCGAGACATGCAGTTGGGAGAGATAGATGAATCCGTCGCGCTCCGCGTACGCCGCGATGCCCGCGACGACCCCGTCGCGCTCGGCACAGAGCACGGTGGCGTCGGAACGCCCGATGGCCCGCGCCCAGCCGTCCCGGCTGCGGCCGACCTCGGCCGCCCCCTCGTACTCCTCGGCCGGAAGGTGGTCGCGGTAGTAGGTGGCCCGGGCCTCGGTGTGCAGCCGGACGACGGCGTCGAGGTCGTCCGGGGTGGCGGTTCTGATCATGGTGGAAGGGACGCGCCGTGTCGGTCCGCGGTTGCCGGGCCGGGCTTCGCGATCCGTTCAGCCGGCGGTTGATCCGGCGCGTCGTGGTGCGGCTGCCCCGGCCCTGCCGGCCGGGCCTCCGGGCTTGCGGCCGCGCGTCAGGCCGACGCCGACGAGCACGACGGCCAGGCCCGTGACCACGCGGACGCTCAGCTGCTCGCCGAGGACGACGGCCCCCAGCAGTACCGAGACGACCGGCAGCAGATAGCCGACGGTGGCGGCGGCTGTGGGGCCCTCCTCGGCGATGAGCCGGGAGTTCAGGTGGAAGGTGACCCCCGTGCCCAGGACGCCCAGCGCGGCGACGGCGACCACCGCGGTGAGCGTGGCGTCCACCGGGGCCGCGGGGCCTGCGGGCAGAGCGAACGTGGTCAGGCCCGTCGCGGCGACGAGCTGGGCCGCCGAGAGCGCGAGCGGGCCGTTCTCCCGGCCGATGAGGTGGCGGGCCATGTAGACGAAGGCGACGGCGTAACTCATGGCGGCGGCGAGGAGGAGCAGCGCGCCCCAGCTGGTCAGACCGCTCTGCTGCCAGGGGGCGAAGATGAGCAGCACCCCCACGAAGCCGAGGAGCAGGCCGGCCAGGCGGACCGGGCGCCGGTCGCGCTCCGTCCCGAGTGCGAGCCCCATCCCCATGGACCACAGGGGAGTTGTCGCGTTGAGGACACCGGCCACACCGGAGTCGACGGTCTGCTCGCCGACGCTGAAGAGGAAGAACGGCAGGGCGTTGCAGAGGAACGCCGCCACGAGGAGGTGACCCCATGTCCTGCGGTCGCGCGGGAGACGCTGGCCGGCCGCGCGGGCGAGCGCCAGGAGGACGGCCGCGCCGAGCGCGCAGCGGATGACCGTGATGTGGAGCGGGGGCAGGCCGCCGTTCAGAGCGATCTTGATCCAGAGAAAGCCCGATCCCCACAACAGGGCGAGGACAGCCATGCGGATGAGGGCTCCTCGTTGGCCACTGAGCACTGTTCGCCTCCTGAAAGGGTCCGGATTCGTACAGTGCCTTGGCGTCCACCGTAAGACAAGCGAAAAAGTTTGCATGCAGCGTTAAGCTGTTCTACATGCTTGATATGCGGCGCATGCAGATCCTGCGAGCGGTGGTCACGAGCGGATCGGTCACCGCCGCGGCACGGAACCTCGGCTACACCCCCTCGGCGGTCAGCCAGCAGATGGCGACGCTGGAGAAGGAGGCCGGGATCGCCCTCCTCGAACGGACCGGGCGGGGTGTGCGGCCGACGGATGCCGGACGGCTGCTCAACGAGTACGCGACCGTCATCGGCCGGCACGTCGCCGAGGCCGAGACCGCGCTGGCCGACCTGCGGGCCGGGCGCACGGGGCGGGTCGCGGTCCGCTACTTCGCCACGGCGGGGGCCACCCTGGTGGCGCCGGCGCTGGCGCGGCTCCGCCGCGAGCAGCCCGGGGTCCAGGTCAACCTGAAGATGAGCGACCCCGAGGACCCGCTGCCGGAAGTGCAGCAAGGCCGGGCCGACTTGGCCCTGGTGGTCCGGCCGCGGGACCAGCTGCCCGTCGACGGCATCCGGTTCGTGCACCTGCTCGACGACCGGTATCTCGCCGTCCTGCCCGAGGGGCACCGGCTCGCCGCGAAGCCGGAGATCGAGCTGACCGACCTCGCCGACGAGGCGTGGATCAGCAGCGACCGGCCGGGCCCCTGTCTGGACCCCGTGCTCGACGCCTGTGCCTCGGCCGGCTTCACCCCGGGCTTCGTGGTGGAGAGCGAGGACCATGCCACGGCGCAGGCGTTCGTCGCCGCCGGGCTCGGCATCGCCCTGATCCCGGAGCTGGGGCTCGGCAACCGCCACCCCGCCGTGGTCGTACGCACGGTCCGCACCCCGGAGCCGGTCAGATCGATCCACGCGGCGGTGCGGGAGTCGGCACCGGCCGGGCACCCCGCACTGCGCGGACTGCTCGACGCGCTGCGGACCGCGGCGGCCACCACGACCGCACCCTAGGGCCCGTCGTTCGGACGGGCGCCAGGGTGCGGACACGACCTAGCCGCAGGTGGTCGGGCGTTCGTCCGCGGGAACGATACGGAGCTTGCTCATCGGTACCTTGAGCGCCCGCTCCCTGTCGGCATCCCACAGCACGGCCGTGCCGCCCGCGTCGCCCACCTTGAGGTACGGCCGGGTGGGTACGAACCGGCCGCCGTCGACCGGGATCGCCTCCACCTTTCCGATGGGGTGGGCGCACACCCACTCCGGCGTGATGCCGAAGTACGGCTCCGGAGCGCGGCCGGTCTTCGCCGCCGCGACGGCTTCCTTCCCGGTCCGGCTGGCCGGCCCCAGCCCGAGACCCCACGTTCCCTGGAGGAACAGCACGGTCGTGAAGCCGAGCAGGAACACGTACACCAGCCACCGGTCCCGCACATGCCAGTGCAGGTGCTGCAGGTATCCGAGCGCGGACACCGCGAGGAGCCACAGGTTCATCACGGCCCCGAACCTGGCCGAGGCGATGAGCTGCCAGAAGCGCGGCACGTCGACGTCCTCGGCGTTGAGGCCGAAGGCGTCCAGGTAGAAGGAGTGGAGACCGAAACCGAGGGAGGGCACCAGGCCGAAGGCGATCGGCAGGAGGGTGGGGATCAGCCAGGGGGCCACGGCCCGCCAGCTCCACTGGCGGACGAGGAGCCGGATTCCGTTGAAGACGACGAAGCCCGCCATCAGGTACGTGATGACCTGCGAGCCGTCCCCCGCCCCGGGTTCCGTGCGCACCACGTTCACGCCGAGGCCGACGGCGATCGCCCCCAGGACGCCCGCCCCGCCGAACGCCTTCTCCACCGATGCCTGCGGAAATCCCCGGCGGATCACCGGAACCGCGGCCGGAACGAGTCCGCACGCGATCACCGCGAACCCCCACCAGGATCCCGGTCCGTGCGTCCACAGGTCGGCGATGCGCGCTCCCGCCCAGGCCCACACCGCCATGAAGGCGAGCAGCCAGGCGAGTTGCTGCCTCGAACGGCGTCGCGTGCCGAAGGCCGCCGACGCCGGCTGCCCCGCTCCCCCCGACCTCCGTGCCGCGACCCGCGGCGGCTGCGGCACGGCGCCGGGCAGGGGGCGGGCGGCGTGGTTCTGCGCGGTGGCCGAGGTGGTGGCCGTGATCAGCCTCCCGGTGTCCCGGAGTCCGAGCGTCTCGGCACGCCGGCGGTGCCACCGCTCCACCCAACGGGTCCTGCGCGGCAGCCGCACCGTGTGCGGGTGCACCTCCGGCCGGTCGTACGCGTACCAGTAGGGCCGGTCGACCGGATCTCGGACGACGCGGTCGACCACCTCGACGTTGAGGTCCAGCAGCAGTTCGTCGGATATGAGCTCGATCCTCTCGCGCGCTCCCCTGACCGCGTTGATGCTGCTCCCGGGAAACCGCGCCTCGATCGTGTACCAGAACCTGCTCTCGGTGACCACGCTCGCCGTACCGCCGCGCTTTTCCAGGACCGGCCAGTCACGGTCCGTCAGCGCCTTCTCGAACATCTCGCACTCGGTACGGGTTCCCCGCAGTTCCACGAGCGCGACCGCTCGCTGATCGAACCGTGACGCCCTGGGCACAGGTCCTCGGCCTTTCTGGGCGCTACCGCTCGGTTCGCGCGAGCGTGGGAGTACGACGTACCCGCCTCCGGGTTTCCCGGAGGCGGGAGGACCGCTACGAGCGGTGCCCGTCCACCCGGCGGGGCAGGCCCATCGGGTTGGCCTCGCGCAGTTCCGGGGGCAGCAGGGCGTCGGGGGTCGTCTGGTAGGTGACCGGGCGCAGCCAGCGTTCGATCGCCGTCGCGCCGACCGAGGTGGAGGTCGAGGTGGTCGCCGGGTACGGGCCGCCGTGGTGCTGGGCGGGGGCGACGGCGACGCCGGTCGACCAGCCGTTGACCAGGATGCGCCCGGCCAGCGGGGTCAGCTCGGCGAGCAGGCGTGCGGCGCTGTCGTCGGTCTCCTCGGTGGCCGTCTGGAGCGTGGCGGTGAGGTTGCCCGGGAGGCGGGAGAGAACCGAGGTGATCTCGTCCTCGCTCTCGTAGCGCGCGACGACGGTGACCGGGCCGAAGCACTCCTCCAGCAGCGCGTCGTGCGGTCCGTCGGCCGCCAGCCGCTGCGCCGGTACGGTCAGGAAGCCCGCGGAGACGGTGTGTTCGCCGCCTGCGCCGGGGGTGACGGGGGCCGTCACGTCCGGGAGTCCGGCCCGTTCCCGTACGCCCTCGACGAAGGCGTCGCGCATGCGGTGGTCGAGCATGACCGCGGACGCGCTGTCGCTGACCGCGTCGGTCAGGGACTTCAGCAGCTGGTCGCCGGTCCCGCCGGAGGGGACGAGGACGAAGCCGGGCTTCGTGCAGAACTGACCCGCGCCCAGGGTCATCGAGCCCGCGAGCCCGGCACCGATCTGCTCGCCGCGCTCGGCGGCGGCGGCCTCGGTGACGACCACGGGGTTGAGGGAGCCGAGCTCGCCGTGGAACGGGATCGGGGTGGGCCGGGCCGCCGCCGCGTCGAACAGGGCGCGCCCGCCACGGATCGAGCCGGTGAAGCCGGCCGCGGCGACGAGCGGGTGCCTGACCAGCTCGACGCCCGCCTGGAAGCCGTGCACCAGGGTCACCACGTCCTCGGGCAGGCCGTTCTGCGCGGCGGCCCGGCGCAGCACGGAGGCGCAGAGCTCGGAGGTGGCCGGATGGTCCGGGTGCGCCTTGACGACGACGGGGCAGCCGGCGGCGAGCGCGCTGGCCGTGTCGCCGCCGGGGACGGAGAAGGCGAGCGGGAAGTTGCTCGCCGCGTAGACGGCGACGACGCCGAGCGGGATCTTGTAGCGGCGCAGGTCCGGCCAGGGCGGGGTCTGCGTCGCGTCCTCGTGGTCGATGTGGATGTCGAGGAAGGCGCCCTCGTCGACGACCTCGGCGAAGGCCCTCAACTGGGCTGCCGTGCGCGCGAGTTCGCCGGTGAGCCGGGCCGGGCCGAGCGCCGTCTCGGCGTCCGCGGCCTCGATGACGTGCTCCCCGGCCTCGGCGAGCAGATCGGCGGCGGTACGCAGGAACGCGGCGCGCACCGTGCGGTCGGCGAGCGAGCCGCGTACGGCGTGGGCGGCCCGGACCACTCGGTCGACCTCCTCCGCTGTAGCCTCCACCGCAACCTGCTCACGCGGGTTCCCGGTTCGGGGGTCGACGCTCCAGACTGGTGCTGCTGCCACCGTGTTTCCTTCCCGCTCCTCTGCCGCACAACCACGAGTTGTTCGGTATTCTGAACAGCGTTCCTGGTCGTGAACTTATGGGGACTCTATTTCCGGGCGATCAGTGTTGGCAAGAAGTCGCAGGGTTTTGGCGTGATGGCTGGAAGGGGCGTAGGGCATGTCGGTTGCCGAGTCTGGTGGGGCGCAGGTCAAGTCCGCGGTACGGACGGTTGAACTGCTCGAATACTTCGCGGGGCGCCCCGGCATGCACTCGCTGGCCTCGGTGCAGGAGGCCGTCGGCTACCCCAAGTCCAGCCTCTACATGCTGCTGCGGACGCTCGTGGAGCTCGGCTGGGTGGAGACCGACGCCACGGGCACGCGGTACGGGATCGGCGTACGGGCCCTGCTCGTCGGCACCTCGTACATCGACGGGGACGAGGTCGTCGCCGCCGCCCGCCCCACCCTGGACCGGCTCTCCGACGACACCACGGAGACGATCCACCTGGCCCGCCTCGACGGGACGAACGTCGTCTACCTCGCCACCCGGCAGTCCCAGCACTATCTGCGGCCCTTCACCCGCGTCGGCCGCCGCCTGCCCGCCCACTCCACCTCGCTCGGCAAGGCGCTGCTGGCCACGCACAGCGACGAGCAGGTCCGCAAGATGCTCCCCGAGACGCTGCCCGCGCTGACCGAGCACACCCTCACCGACCGCGAGAAGCTGATCGAGGAGCTGCACCTCATCCGGGAGCAGGGATACGCGGTGGACCGCGAGGAGAACACCCTCGGGCTGCGCTGCTTCGGCGTCGCGATCCCCTACCGGACCCCCGCCCGTGACGCGATCAGCTGCTCCGTTCCGGTGGCCAGGCTCACGCCCGCGCACGAACAGATGGTCAAGGACGCCCTGTTCGACGCCCGCGACCGGCTCACCCTCGCGACGCGGAGGCTCTGAACCCGTGGACGTGACACTGCGCGAGGTGCGGGACGGGGACCTGCCCCTCTTCTTCTCGTACATGAGTGACCCGGAGGCGACCCGGGTCGCGGCCTTCACCAGCAAGGACCCCACCGACCGGGCCGCGTTCGACGCCCACTGGGCCCGCATCCGCGCGGCCGAGCACATACTGATGCGGACCGTGCTCGCCGACGGCGTCGTGGTGGGCAACACCGGGGTGTACGGACCGCCGGACGACCGCCAGGTCACGTACTGGATCGGCCGCGCGCACTGGGGGCGCGGTCTCGCGACCGCCGCGCTGGGCGCACTGCTCGGTCTCGTGCCCGAGCGCCCGCTGCACGCACGGGCCGCCGCCGACAACCTCGGCTCGGTCCGGGTCCTGCAGAAGTGCGGATTCGTCGTGACGGGCCGGGACCGGGGCTTCGCCCAGGCCCGCGGCGAGGAAGTACCCGAGCTGCTGCTGACCCTGGACGCCTGAGCGGCATACCCGGGAGCTAGGACGACAGGCCGTAGGGCCGTCTCCGCCGCGCGGCGGAGACGGATCGTCGTGGAGCAGGACGTGCCGGAGCGCCCGGCCCGGAAGCGTGGGCGTCATGACGAAGACACCGCTCGAATCCCGCTCCCACTCCCCCGTCGCACCACCCGTCGGCCCCGGCCGTGCCCGCACCGTGCTCAGGAACATCGCGATCGCGTCCTGTCTGCCGTACCTCGCGCTCAAGACGGCCTGGATCGCGGGCAGTCACGTGGGCATCCCGGACGGCAGCTCGCTCCTCGACCAGCGCACCACGATGGTCGTCGCCAACGGCGCGACCATGCTGATGGACGGATCGGTCGTCCTGATCGCCCTGCTCCTCACCCAGGCCCGTGGGCTGCGCGTCCCCGCCTGGCTGATGGCTCTGCCGATGTGGGTCGCGACCGGGCTGCTCCTGCCGATCATGACCGGCTTCCCGGTGCAGCTCCTGGTCGCGCTCCTCGGCGGCGGGACACCATCGACCGCGAACGCCGGCCGGCGCCCCTTCCTCGACGACTGGGTCTTCGGCGTCGTCTACACCGGCTTCATCGTCCAGGGCCTCGCGCTCGGCGCCCTGTTCGTGCTCTACGCCACGGACCGCTGGGGCCATCTCTGGCAGGGCGCCCTGCGTGACCTCCCGGACAGTCCCACCACCCCGGTCCTGCGTCTCGGCGCCGTGGTGGTGACCGTGCTCGCCCTGGTGCCCGGCACGATGCATCTGCTGTGGGCCGCCGGCAGCACGGCCGCTCTCAACGCGACCCGGATCGAGGAACGCACCAGCGGCTTCTACGCCCTCCAGGCGGTCGACGTGCTGTTCGTCGCCGCGACCGTCGCCGGAGTGCTGCTGCTCGCCTTCCGCCGCGGCGGAAGACTCCCGCTCCGGGTGCCGCTCGCCCTGGCCTGGGGCGGTTCGGCCGCGCTGGCCTGCTGGGGCGGCTGGATGAGCATCGCCTCGCTGACCGAGGTCCAGGAGATCGGCGACCAGCCGACCACCGGCATGGTCCTGCTCTACGCTGTGCGGATGCTGGTCGGAGCGCTGGTGGTCACCCAGGGCGCGTACTTCTTCGCGGAGCGGTCCGCCGCGGCGGCGCGGCCGTCAGGACCGCGCCGGTGACCCTGCTCATCGGGCGGCGGGCCCGGCTGCGCTGGCTGCACCTGATCATCGGCGGCGCGCTGCTCATGCCGTACTTCCTCGTCGGTTCGGTGGTCGTCGGCTCGTACAGCGGGGACAGCGATCTCTTCTCCTCCCCCGCCGCCCAGCTGACCGCGTTCGCGATCGCCCTGCCGCTGGCCGCGGTCACCGGTTTCTTCCCGCTCGTGCGCCCCCTGTCGGTGGCGGCGGCCCGCGCACTGTGCGGCATCCGGGCGGACCTGCTCGCCGACGGGCCGGCCAGGACCGGGCAGGCGAAGGTCCGGGCGGCGGGCTGGTACACGCTGCACCTGGGACTCGGCGGCGTCATCAGCGGGCTGACGCTGGCACTGACGCCGTACGCGGTGGCCGTGACGGTGGCGCCCTTCTTCGCGACGGTACGCACCTCCCAGGCGCTCCGCCTGCCCGAGGCGCTGGACCGGCCGTGGTTCCTGGCCCTGGCTCCGGCCGTCGGCATCGCGCTGCTGGTCGCGATGGCGGGCTGCGCGGCGGCGGCCGGGGCGCTGCTGGCCCGTCGGGCACCGGCGTTGCTGGGGCCCACGCCCGACGACCGGCTGGCCGCCGCCGAGCGCCGGGCCGCCGATCTGGCGGTACGCAACCGGCTCGCCCGGGAACTGCACGACTCCGTCGGCCATGCGCTCAGCGCGGTCACCCTCCAGGCCGGTGCCGCACGCAGGGTCCTGGACAGCGATGTCGAGTTCGTACGGGAGGCACTGACCGCCATCGAGGAGACCACCCGGCGCACGGTCGGTGAACTCGACTCCGTGCTCGGCCTGTTGCGGCAGGGCGAGGACGGCCCGGCGGGTGCGGCGGGTCCCGGACTGGACGCGCTCGACGGGCTGCTGGCGCACTGCGGGGTCCCCGTCTCGTACGTGGCGCAGGGCGATCCGGGCGCGGTCGAGGAGACCGTGTCGAGAGAGGCGTACAGGATCGTGCAGGAGGGACTGAGCAACGCGCTGCGGCACGGCGCGGCCGGCGCTCCGGTGGAACTGCGGATCGCGGTGCGCGACGAGGGCGTGGAGATCACGATGGAGAACCCGCTGCCCGAACGGCCCCCGGTGGTGCGGCCCGGCGGAGGCCGCGGGCTGCGCGGCATCGAGGAACGGGCCATGCTGCTCGGCGGCGGTACGGGGGCCGGGCCGAGCGAAGGAGGGGTGTGGCGGCTGACCGCCCGCCTCCCCGGCCACCGTCCCGAACAGGAGAGTCGATGAGCGACACGGTCCGGATCGTCCTCGCCGACGACGAGCGCATGGTCCGTACGGCGCTGCGCGTGATCCTGGACGCCGAGGACGGCCTGGAGGTCGTCGGCGAAGCGGCCACCGGCGCCGAAGCGGTCTCCCTCGTGCGGCAGCTGCGCCCCGACGTGGTGCTCATGGACGTACGGATGCCGGAGATCGACGGCATCCGGGCCACCGAACAGATTCTCGGCGCGCCCGGCACTCCCCCGCGGATCGTCGTCGTCACCACCTTCGAGAACGACTCCTACGTGTACGAAGCGCTGCGCGCCGGAGCCGCGGGCTTCCTGCTGAAGCGGGCCGCCGCCGAGGACCTGGTCCAGGCGGTGCGGCTGGTCGCCCGCAGCGACTCGCTGCTCTTCCCCGCCGCGGTCCGTGGGCTGGCGGACCGGTACGGGGCGCGGCAGGCCCCGGCCGCGCCGTGGGTGGCGCGGCTCACCGACCGGGAGGCGGCGGTGCTGCGGCTGATGGTGGCGGGCCTGGCCAACGCGGAGATCGCCGGACGTATGGGCGTGGGGGTGGCGACGGTGAAGACGCATGTGGCGGCCGTGCTCGCGAAGACGGGTGCCCGGGACCGAACACAGGCGGTGATCGTGGCGTACGAATCCGGTTTCGTCGCCCCCGGCCGGACCGCGGGGCCACCCGCCGGGGGCCGGTGAGAAAAGGGTGAGAAGGGGCACAGACGGGAACGTCCCGCACGGTCCCGCTCGTCCCCCCAGCAGATGAACAAGACGATCAGGCATGCTTCGGTCTTCTGTCTGCTGATGGTTCTCGCCCTGCTGGTGCGGGCGACCTGGGTGCAGGCGTACGAGGGCCGGGCGCTCGCAGACGACGAACACAACCGGCGGAACACGATCGCGCAGTACGCGCAGCCGCTCGGTGACATCATCGTGGCCGGTTCCCCGGTCACCGGATCGAAGAGGACGAGTGGCGGCGATCTCCAGTACAAGCGCACCTACACGCAGGGCGAGCTGTACGCGGCCGTCACCGGCTACAGCTCGCAGGCGTACGGGGCCACCCAGCTCGAAGGCATCTACAGCGACGTCCTCGACGGCACCGACGACCGGCTGAAGAACCCCGCCGACGTGATCACCGGCAGGCAGACCACGCCGGGCAACGTACTGACGACGATCGACCCGGACGTCCAGAAGGCCGCCTACGAGGCCCTGGGCGACGACAAGGGCGCCGCCGTCGCGATGGACCCGGAGACCGGCCGGATCCTGGGCATGGTCTCCTCCCCCTCGTACGACCCCTCCGACATCAGCGGGACGACGGACGGCGACACCTGGCAGAAGCTGCTGGACGACAAGGACAAGCCGCTGGTCAACCGGGCGCTGCGACAGCCCCTCGCCCCGGGCTCGACGTTCAAGCTGGTCGTCGCCGCGGCGGCGCTGGAAAACGGTCTGTACGACTCGGTCGACGTGCCGACGGACAGCCCCGACCCGTACACCCTGCCCGGGACCACCACCGTCCTGAAGAACGAGAACACGGCGGCCCCCTGCGAGAACGCCACCCTGCGCACGGCGCTCAAGTACTCCTGCAACAACGTGTTCGCCAAGACGGCCGCGGATCTGGGCCAGGACAAGGTGAAGGCGACGGCGGACGCCTTCGGTTTCGACACCAAGGAACTGGACGTACCGGTGCGGGCTTCGGAGAGCGTCTACCCGACCGGCATGGACAAGGCGCAGACGGCGCTGACGGGCATCGGCCAGTTCGAGGTGACCGCCACCCCGATGCAGATGGCGATGGTCTCGGCGGCGATCGCCAACGGCGGCGAGCTGGCCGCCCCGCACATGGTCTCCGCGGTGACGGACGCCGACGGCGCCGCACTGGAGGAGTTCCCGGACGGGGACACCGAGCGGGTGGTGTCGGAGTCGACGGCCGAGCAGCTGCGCAGCGCGATGGTCACCGTCGTCGAGGAGGGCACCGGTACCAACGCCCGGATCGCGGGGGCCGAGGTCGGCGGCAAGACGGGAACCGCGCAGAACGGGGTGGACAACAGCAACACCCCGTACGCCTGGTTCACCTCGTACGCCAAGGACAAGTCCAGCGGCAAGGAGGTCGCGGTCGCCGTGATCGTCGAGGACTCGGGCTCGGCCAGGTCCGAGGTCAGCGGCAACGGGCTCGCGGCGCCGATCGCCCAGAAGATGATGAAGGCGGCGCTCCAGGACTGAAGCGGCTCCGGCACCACCCCACGGGCGGTGCCGGAGCCGGTTCGCTACTTCACACCGAGCAGCTGCTCGATCGGGTCGATGGCGAAGTACACCGCGAAGAGCACCGAGGTGCCCCACAGCAGCCAGTGCACCTCGCGCGCCTTGCCGAGGAACGCCTTGATGACGACGTAGGCGATGAAGCCGGCGCCGATGCCATTGGTGATGGAGTACGTGAACGGCATCACGGCGATGGTCAGGAAGGCCGGGATGGCCACGTCGAAGCGGTCCCAGTCGATGTGCTTGACCTGGGTCATCATCAGGAAGCCGACCGCGATCAGCGCCGGCGCCGCGGCCTGCATCGGCACCATGGTCAGGACCGGGGTGAGGAAGAGGGCGAGCGCGAACAGACCGCCGGTGATCAGGTTGGCGAATCCGGTGCGCGCGCCCTCGCCGACGCCCGCGGCGGACTCGATGTAGGTCGTGGCGGACGAGGCGGAGGCCGCACCGCCCGCGACGGCAGCCGCGCCGTCGATGAGCAGCACCCGGCCCAGGCCCGGGACCTGGCCACGCTCGTCGAGCAGGCCGGCCTCGGCCGTGACGCCGACGACGGTGCCCATGGTGTCGAAGAAGTCCGACAGGATCAGGGTGAAGACCAGGAGCACCACGGTCAGCACGCTCACCTGCCCGAAGGAGCCGAACAGGTCGAAGTTGCCGAGGAGCCCGAAGTCCGGCGAGGCGACGATCTCGTCCGGCATCTGGGGCACGGTCAGGCCCCAGGACTTGACGTCGGCGAGCTCGTTGACGATCACGGCGACCACGGTCATCAGGACGATGCTGATGAGGATCGCGCCCTTGACCTTGCGCGCGAGCAGCACGATCGTCAGAAGCAACCCGGCGCAGAAGACCAGCATGGGCCAGCCGGTCAGCGTGCCGGTGCCGAGCTGGACCGGCACGGTGGTCTGGGCGATGTCCGGGATACGGGTGACGAATCCGGCGTCGACGAAGCCGATGAAGGCGATGAACAGGCCGATCCCGACGCTGATGGCTTGCTTGAGCGGCTGCGGAATGGCGTGCATCACCGCCTCGCGCAGACCCGTCAGGACGAGCACGCAGATCAGCAGGCCCTCGAGCACGATGAGACCCATCGCGTCGTCCCAGCTCATGAGCGGCGCGATCTGGAAGGCGACGACGGCGTTGAGTCCGAGTCCGGCCGCCAGAGCCAGCGGCAGATTGCCGCCCACGCCCATGATCACTGTCATCACGGCGGCCACCAGAGCCGTGGCCGTGACGAGTTGGACCGGATCGAGCTGGTCGCCGAACTTGTCCTTGGCGCTGCCCAGAATGATCGGGTTGAGGACGAGGATGTACGCCATCGTGAAGAACGTGGCGAAGCCGCCGCGTATCTCCGTCGCGTACGTCGAACCGCGCTCCGATATACGGAAGAAGCGGTCCACCGCCGATCCGGATCCCACGGCGGGCGGTCTTACAGAATCCGCCTTGCCGGTCGCGCTGGTCTGCATGGTTTCTCCTGTGTTGACGGATGAGGGGAGGGCGCGTACCCCCTGCGCCGTCGCACGGCACGGAGGGGTCGACACCCTTGTGGGATACGCCGATTGCCGCACGGCGGGCGTCGGAAACGAACACACACGCGACAGGCGTGTGCGGATCATACGCGCGGAAGATTCGTAAACTCCCCTGCTCGCGTTACCAGTTCAAAGCGATCAAGACACTTCGGGATGCCGCACTCCAGAGCCTTGTCCTGTCGCTTCCTACAGAATTGAGCGAGCCATTCCGATGAAATCCGGAAACTGCCCATACGTGCGATCGCACACATGAAATCCACGCCCTACCCTGTGGCGGTGCATCAGCCCTCCTCAGCGGAACCAGCACCCCCCTTCAACTCCCGCGCCGCCCGGGTGCTGCGCGAAAGCCTGGGAATGGCTCCCGGGCACGTGGCCCACGGCATGCGGGCCTCCTACGGGATGACCCACATCACCTCGGACCACATCAGCGCCTGGGAGCGCGGCACCGCGCTCCCCTCCGCTCCCGAACTCGCGGCGTTAGCAGGGGCGTTGTGGTGTTCGCCGAGCGAACTCATCGGGGCTCCACGGACCTTGCGGGAGCACCGCCTCGCACGCGGGCTCGCCCTTGAGGACATGGCCCGCTCCACGGGCCTGGACGTCCACGCCTACCAGCACATGGAGTCGACCGGGGAGTGGACCGGCACCAGCCGCCAGACCGCGGCACTCGCGGCGGTCCTCTCCCTGAGCCCTAGGGACTTCATCACCGTGACCGGACTGGACGGGGAACTGTCGCAGCTGCTGCACGACGCCGTCGGTACCCGCTGGCAGGCCCACACCCGCGCGATCGCCCGGCTGCTGTCCGCGGACCGCCGCGCACTGTCGGGCCCGTTGCGCGAGATGCACCAGGAGTACCAGGCCCTGATGACGGCGACCCTGAGCAGGGCGGGCGGCTCGTCCGCCTCCGGCGAGGCGGGTCTGCGCTACCTGGAGGAGATCCTGGACCACTTCTGGTCGAAGTTCCCGCCCGCCCACTGAGCGGCGGCGCCCGCGGGCGGCCGGTCTCCGTCCCCGGGGTTCACGTTTTCGCGGTGTTACGCCTTACTGGGGTCGTACACCCGCGTCGAAGCGCTTCCGGCGTGCGCTGGTACGCTCTCGCCCCGCCTGCTCCCCGCGGGTGGTCCGGGGAACGTACACGACCGGAAGCCGCACCGACCGGGATTCGACCGCAGAGAGAGGTACCCGTGGGCACATCCGTCGACGATGCCGCTGCCGCCGAGTTCCATGAGTTCTTCGAGGCGCACTACGCCGAACTGGCCCGGCTGGCCCATCTGTTGACCGGCGAGGCCGATGCCGCGGACGATCTGGCGGCGGACGCGCTGATGGCGCTCTGGCACCGCTGGGACCGGGTGAGGGCCGCCGACCACCCGGCGGCGTACGCGCGGGGAGTCGTCGCCAACCTGGCCCGCACCCGGATACGCAGCGCGGTGCGGGAGCGCCGCAGGGTCGCCCTGTTCTGGTCGCCGCGCGGGGACGGGCAGGCGGTGGACGACCCCGATGTGCCGGCGGTCGTCGACGTCCAGGAAGCGCTGCGCCGACTGCCGTTCCGCAAAAGGGCGTGCGTGGTGCTGCGGCACGCCTTCGACCTGTCGGAGCGCGACACCTCGCTGGTCCTCGGGATATCCGTCGGCACGGTGAAGAGCCAGACCTCGCGCGGTGTCGCGGAGCTGCAGAAGGTGCTCGGCCCGGACGGCGGCGCCGAGCAGGTGCGGGTGGCCGTTGCGGCGCAGCGCGGCGAAGGAAGGATCTGATGGACGACGAGCTGCGACAACGGCTTCGGGACGCGGCACTGGCCCACCAGCCGGACAGGGAACGCATGCTGGCCCGGGTGGAGCGCGGGATGGTGCGGGAAGCTCCGGCCCGCGCCGGACGGACCCGGCGTACCGCGGGTGCCCCGATGCCCTGGCTGCGGGTCGTGGGAGCGACGGTGGCGGTGTGCGGGGTGCTCGCCGCGGGCACGCTCGCGGTCACCTCCGCGGTCCGCGAGGAGGGGAACGCGCAGCGGGTGGCGGGACCGCCGGCGCCGGCCGCCCCGTCGAACGCGCCCGAGCGGGGCCGTGCGCTGCCGGCCGGGGACGGGCCTCTCTGGTCGGACGGCTCGGTGGACCCGCACAGCAACCGCTTCTGGGCGCAGAGCGAGGTGACGGTGAAGACCGGGGAGCCGCTCTCGGAGCTCACGGTCGAACTCCGGATCGCGCTGACGGGCGGGGTGAACACCACCGGTTCCTGGCGTTCCCTCCCGGAGGAGGACTTCGCCGCCTCGGCACGGGAGGAGGGCGGTTTCCTCGTCTACCGCTGGTCCCTGAAGCCGGGGCGGACCGTGCGTGCCGGTACGCACACGTTCGCGGGCCAGTACAACCACGCCGAGGGCGCCCGGGACGCCGGGGACGACGACTACACGGCCCGCGCCCGCGCGTCCGGCGGGCGGGCCGTGGTGGGCGGGGACTTCGCCCCCGCCCACTGAGCGGTCCGGGTTACGCCGAGGGGGCGGCCCAGCGCTTGACGGTGGCCGTCGCCTCGTCGCGCTCCTCGGGCGTCAGCTTCGAGATCAGCGCGCCGTGGTTGGAGTTGGGCGCCACGTAGAGGTGCGAGTCGTGCTTGCTGGGCTTGAAGCGTTCGGCGCTCCACGGGTCGTTCTGGCCGTAGACGAACATCATCCGCTCGCCGCGCGTCCTGACCCAGCTGTCGACGTCCCGCATCGTCCGGCCGTCGTAGGAGGTCTCCATGTCCGAGGGCAGGACCGAGTTCGGCTGGTAGATGTCCGGGTAGTCGCGCACGTCCTTGAGGTGCTTGAACTTCAGGTCCGCCCAGCCGAGCTGGGAGGCCGCCTGCCGGTAGTACGGTCCGCTGCCCTCGGCGCCCTGCCCCTGGTCGGAGTAGACGGAAAGGCCGTTGGCGAGCGACCAGGCGTACAGCTCGTCGTCACCGGCCGTCTTCGCGTCGGGGATGGTGGGGCAGTTGGTGTAGCTGCCGCTCTGCCAGAAGTTCCACACCTGGTCGAGGACGGAGAACTCGAAGGCGCGGTCGGCGCCGCCGAGATACTCGAAGGTGTAGCCCTCCTCGCGGGCGGTGGCCTCGAACCTCGCCAGCATCGCCTCGCGCCGCACCAGCATCTCGCGCTGTACGGCGTTGAGGCGGGCCCGGCACTCCGGGGTGCCGACGGTGGCGAAGAAGTTCTCGTAGCCGCTGTCGTCACGGTTGTTGGCGTCGTTGGGCGCGACGTACGCGACGACGGCGTCCAGGTCCTGCGGGTAGTAGCGCTCGTGGTACGTCTGGGTCATGCCGCCCTTGCTGGCGCCGGTACCCAGCCACTTGGCCCGGTAGATCGGCTTCAGCGCCTCGACGATGGCGTGCTCGTCGCTGGCCTCCTGCCAGACGGTGACGTCGTCCCAGTCGTAGGCGGCAGGGCGCGAGACGTTGAAGTAGCGGTGCTCGACGCTGACCTGGTTGGCGTCGAGGATGTTCGTGATCTCGCGCGTGCCGGAGGAGAGGCCGTAGCCGCCGGTGTAGTGGACCATCGGTCTCGTCGCGTCCTTGTGCCAGAGCGTGAAGCGCTGCTCGAAGGTGCCGCGGGCCGGGTCGGTGTGGTCGACGGGCTGCGTGATGGTGAGCGAGTAGAGGGGGTATCCGCCCTTGTCGGCGACCGAGGTGACGGTCAGCCCGGGGGTCGCCTCCAGCTGCTCCCTGATGTCGGTGCTCTGCACCGAGGAGGAGGAGGCGGGAGCGGAGGCCGTCCCGGTGTCGGGTGCGGCAGTGGCGGGCACGGCGGTGGCCGCGGATATGACACCGGCGAAGACAAGCGCGGTGGTAGCGATCGTGCGCACGAAGAGTCCCCCTCGTAACGGGTGTTGGGTGACGGGTGAGTCGCGCAGCACAGTACGCGGCGGCCGTTCCCCTGTGATCACCCGCGTGAGGGGGAACTCTTGGACTTTCGCGCGCCCGCCGGCGCTCAGCAGTACGGGCGCCAGTCCCCCAGGTACGCGGCGCGGGTGTGCAGGCCCGCCTGTTCCGGGGTGAGCTGGGGACGGTTCTCGGGGACCGGGACGCGGGCCCCGGGGCCGGTGTTGGCGTACTCGGCGAAGCGCTGGTCCTGCCACGGGTAGCCGGACGACATGTTGGTGTACGGGGCGGCGGCGTCGGTGCCCGCCCCGATGACCGAATCGCGTACGACGAGGGACGGCCAGGCGGTGGGGTCGGAACTCGGCACCCATGGCCTGGCCAGTTTGTAGGCCGCGTCCTCCGCGCCACTGGTGAAGCGGGAGCGCACCGCCAGATAGCCGTAGGGGTTGGCGCGGGCGGTGGACGGGGCGAAGACCATGCCTTCCGGGGTGAAGTCGACGTCCCGGTCCAGGGCGTGGAAGCGGCAGTGCTCGAAGACGCTGGTCGCGCGGCCGAAGACGAAGTCGACGTCGCCCTCGGCGTAGCAGTGCGCGAAGTAGTGCCGGGCGAAGACGGACAGCGAGAGGGTGTCGGAGTACAGGGTGTCCTGGTGGCCGAGGAAGCGGCAGTGGTGGAACGCCGAGCGGTCGCCCATGACCTTGATGGCGACGGCCTGGGTGCCGGAGATCTCCGGGTGGTCCGCGCGCAGCCAGTCGTTGGCGAAGGTGATCCGGTGGGCGGTGAAGTCCGCGGCCCGGACCGTGGTGGTGGCCGATCCGCTGGTCCCGTACGTGCCGGAGCCGTCGGGCCGCGGGGTGCCGGCCGCGTTGTCGTACACGATGACCGTGTCGCGCGGGTCCTCGCTCGCCCCGATCAGGGTCAGGCCGGCGCGGGCCTCGGTCACGGAGACGGTCTCGCGGTACACGGCGGGGGCCAGGACGAGCGTGGCGCCGGTGCCCGAGACCGCGTCGACCGCCGCCTGGACGGTGGTGTGGTCGCCGCGGCCGAGCGGATCGACGTAGCGGGTCCGCGCGGTGGGACGGGCGGACGGCGATCCGTACCGGCCGAAGGGGGCCGCTTCCGCGGCGAACGCCCGGGGAGCGAGGGCGATTCCGGCGGTGGCGAGCGCGCCCGCGAGGAAGGAGCGGCGGGCGAGGGGGGCGTACGAGGTCATGCGGGAGGTACCTCCGTTGCTGCGCTGGAACGGGAGGGGCCGGGGCGGGCGGCGCAGGTGGCAGGGCCGGTCCGCCCCGGCGTGGACGAGCGGGTCAGCAGAGGTTGCCTGCTCCGGCGTTCCTGCCGACGAGACCGGGCAGGGCGCGCGGGTCGTTGACCTTGGTGCGGAGTTCGGGCGTCCAGCCGGCGCCGGAGGCGAGCTGCTCGGCGGGGTACTGCGCGTTGTGGACGGCGACGAGGTCGGTGGCGGCCCCGTTGACGTAGTTGCCGGAGGCCGTCAGGGGGGCCTCCTTCCACTTCTTGAGGATCGTGCCCGCCTGCACCGAGGCGGGCAGGGTGAAGGAGTTCTTCTCCGCCACCAGTCGGGACTCGATGCCGATGCCGAAGGAGTAGCCGTACTTCTGGCCCGCGGTGACCGTGAAGTGGTTGTTGTAGGCGTCGACCTTGCCGAAGCGGACGCGCGGGGCGCGCTCGACGACTCCGTCGAAGTGGTTGTGGTGGAGGGTGACGCGCAGCTTGTCCCGGTCGTCGGCGCCCGCGCTGTCGCTGTTGCCGATCATGAGGGTCTTGTCGTGGTCGGCGAGGACGTTCCACGAGGCGGTCACCAGGTCGGCGCCGCGGACGATGTCCAGGAGGCCGTCGTGCTGCTGGTAGATCTCGCCGAAGTACGAGGGGAGCGTGGAGTCCGGGTAGCGGCCGTCGGTGAGGGTGTTGTGGTCGACCCAGACGTGCCGGGAGCCGTAGACCACCACCGCGTCGTACTCGGAGTTCCAGGCGCCGGTCTCCCCGTCGGTCGGGTCCCAGGCGGGGAAGCAGTCCAGCGGGGCCTCGATGGTGAGGTTGCGGACGATGACGTTCTCGACGCCCTTGATCTGGAGGCTGGCGCCCCTGATCCCGGCGTCCCTGCCCACGCCCACGATGGTGGTGTCGGCGGGGACGAACGCCATGATGCCCAGCTTCTGGTTGTCCGCGGACGCGGCCCGCAGCTCCTCCTGCTCGCCGGTGAGGGGGGCGTCGAGGCCCCAGACCGCCGGGTCGTAGTCGGCGAGGTACTGGTCGAAGTCGTAGCCCGGTGCCTCGAAGGACGCGCAGCCCTGCGAGGTGGCGTCGATGGTGCCCTTGACCTTGATGACGGACGGGGCGCCGGCGGCGGCGGTGAGCGCGGCCCTGAACTCGTCCCAGGTGGTCACGGTGAAGACGTGGTCGGCGTCGGCGGCGGAGCCGCCGGTGGTGCCGGTGCCCTCGGAGGCCCAGCCGTCGTGGGCGGCGAGGGTCTGGCGGCCGAGGTCGGGGTGGCTCGCCGCCTGGGCGGTTCCGGTGGCGGCCAGGACCAGGGCGGTGCAGCCGACGAGCGTAGTTATGACGCGCCCATGACATGTCGGGGTTCTCATTGTGCGGCTCTCCTTCGTGCGGTTCAGGCTTGGGGCCAGGTGATCCAGGACTCGGGGATCTCGTCGTCCAGGCGGCGTACCTCGCGCGCGTCGAGCGCGCGGTGGTCCAGCAGCCCGGTCGCGACGAGGCGGGCCACGGCGATCGCGCCCGGCGGGTTGAAGTGGGTGTTGTCCTGCTCGGTCGCGGTCCAGTTGAAGTACGTCTTGGTCTCTTCGACGCCGAGCTTCTGCCAGAGGGCGATCGACAGGGCCTGGACGTCGAGCAGCGCCACGTCCTCCTCCTCGGCCAGCGCCCGCATCGCCGCGGGATACTCGCCGTGGCTGGGCAGGGCCGTACCGCTCGCGTCGAACTTCCGGCGCTCGACGGGGGTCGCGAGGACGGGCAGCCCGCCACGGGCCCGCGCGCCCTCGATGTACTGCCGCAGGTACTCCTGATACGTCGACCAGGGCTCCGTGTACCGGGTCGGGTCGGCGCTCTTCTCGTCGTTGTGCCCGAACTGGATGAGCACGAGGTCGCCCTCGCGGACGCCCTCCAGAAGCACGGCGAGGCGCCCCTCGTCGATGAAGCTCTTCGAACTACGGCCGTTCACCGCGTGGTTGGCGATGTCGACGCCGTGGCCGAGGAAGAAGGGCAGGGCCATGCCCCAGCCGGTCTCGGGTGCGGCGTCGGCGTACTTCTGGGCGGCGGTGGAGTCGCCCGCGATGTGCAGGGTCCGCGGCCTGGGCCGGCCGCCGCCGCTGCTGCTCTCGGCGAAGGCGGGGGTGGCGGCGAAGGCGACGGGCAGCGCGAGGAGCGCGGCTGCCGTACGTCGGCGGGTGAGGGACATGGGGGGACTGCCTCTCTCGGGGGAGGGTGGTTCCGGTTGGAGCGGGACCGGCGGCGGGGCGCGACCCGTACCACCGCCGGTCCCGGGTCAGGGGGAACAGGGGCGGCCCGGTCAGCCGTTGCCCAGCTCCTTCCACTCCTTCTGGGCGGCGTTCAGCTCATCGGCGATCTTGTCGAGGAACGCCTTGGCCGTGACCTTGCCGAGGAGCAGCTTCTGGAACTCCGGCTCGTTGTCGGCCTTGCTGATGTTGTTCCAGTCGGGCAGGTAGTACGGCAGCTGCACGATCGTGGTCGAGCCGTCGGTCAGGGCCTTCGCGCCGAGCGCGGTCGGCTCGGAAGCGGCGATCCAGGGGTCCTTCGCCGCCTCGGTGTTGGCGGGGATGGCGCCGGCCGCCTCGTTCCACTTGCTGTTGGACTCGTGCGAGGCCGCGAACTCGATGAACTTCCAGGCCGCCGTCTTGTTCTTGCTCGCCCGGAACAGGCCCAGCCCGTCGACGGGGTTGGAGACCTGCACCCGCTGGCCGCTGTCACCCAGCGGGTTGGGGATACCGGCGAACTTGTCCGGACCCAGCGCCTTCAGGTGGTCCTGGTAGGAGCCGAGGTTGTGGCTGAGCATCCCGATGGTGCCGGTGTCCCACTGCGCGACCATCTTGGTGAAGTCGTTGTTGACGTCGGCCGACGGTGTCGTCTTCTTGAAGAGGCCGGCGTACTTCTCCAGCGCGGCGACGTTCTTCGGGTCGTTCAGGGTCGTCTTGTCGCCGTCCCAGAACTCCGTGATGCCCGACTGTCCGTACGATGCGTCGATGGCCTGGGCGATGGAGCCCGCGCCGCCGCGGATGGTGTAGCCGAACTTGTTGTCCTTGGAGTCGGTCAGCGCCTCGGCCGCCTCGTAGAACTTCGCCCAGGTGGTGGGCGCCTCCAGGCCGGCTGCCTTGAAGAGGTCGGTGCGGTACCAGGTCGTTCCGTTGTTCGCGGAGGTCGGCACGGAGTACATGTCCTCGCCCCGGCCGCCCGCGACCTTGACGCTGGCGACCATGGACTCGACGAGCTTGCCGTCCAGGGCGGATTCCTTGATCCGGTCCTGGACCGGCTCCAGCGCCTCCTGCGAGACGATGTTGGAGAGGTACGCGGTGCCGACGCCACCGACGTCCGGCAGCCCGCCGCCCGCTATCGCCGTGTCGTACTTGGACTGCACGTCCGCGATCGGGATCGGGACGTACTTGACGTCGATGTCCGGGTACTTCTTCTCGAAGTCCTTGATGATCTCGGTCCAGACGGCGGTACGCGGGCCACCGTTGTTGTCCCAGAAAGTGATCTCGCCCTTGCCGCTGCCCTCTTTCCCGGAGGTGCTGCCGTCGTCACCGCAGGCCGTGGCCGTCAGCGCGAGCACTGCCGTGAGGGAGACCGCTGCCGCGGCGCGCCCCCGGTACGTCTTCGAGATGTTCATGGTCGGCTCTTCTCTCTCGGTTCGGTCGTTGTGCTGTCGTTCGGGGGGAAGGGAGTGTCAGTACTGCGTGCGGTGGGGGGTCCAACCGTCCTCGCCCGCGAGGTAGTCGGCCACGTCGTGGTGTGCGGCGTCCTGCGCCGGAAGCTGCGGACGGTCCGCGGTGACGGCGGCGCCCGGGCCGTACGTCCGGTACTCGGCGAACCGCGCCTCCTGCCAGGGGAAGCCGCTCATGTCGGTCCAGGGGCTCGCCTTGATCGCGGCGGGCAGCAGCGTCTCGCGGACGAGGACCTGGCCGATCGCGTCGGGGTTGCCGCCCGGGTGCCAGGGCCGGCCGAGGTGGAAGGAGTCCGCGGGGGCGTCGCTGATGATCCGGCTCCGGACGATCAGGAAGCCGTACGGGTTCTCCTTCCAGGTCGAAGCGGCCGTGATGTAGCCGTTGTTGGTGTCCGAGCCGCGGCTGAGCGCCTTGATCACGGAGCGTTCGACCACGGTGGTGGCGCGCCCGTAGACGAAGTCGACGTCGCCCTCGATGTAGGAGTCCCGGATGTAGACGCGGGCCTTCTGGGTGAGGGTGGGCGTGTCGGTCATCAGGGTGTCCTGGTTGCCCAGGAAGCCGGTGTCCGTGAAGGTCAGCCGGTCTCCCGTGGTCTTCACGGCGAGGGCCTGCTCGCCGTTCAGCTCGACGGCCGCCTCGTCGAAGTCGTTGGAGAAGGTGAGGTTGCGGGCGGTGAAGTCGTGCCCTTCGACGACCAGGGTCGCGCTGCCCCACGAGCCCTGGGTGGTGCCGTCGGGCTTGAGCTCACCGGCCGGGGTATTGAAGACGACGAGGGTGTCGGAGCGGCGCGCACCGGTGCCGACGAGGGAGACGTACGGCTGGTTCCTCCCGATCCTCACGTGCTCGCGGTACGTGCCGGGGGCGAGCCGGACCGTGATCCGTCCGTCGTTGCCCGCGGGCACCGCGTCGACGGCCGCCTGCACCGTCGGGTAGTGGGCCGGGACCCGCAGGAGCGTGTCGGTGCCGATGTTCTTCTGCGGCCCCGAGTAGCGGGTGACCAGCTTCGGGACGTCGGCGGCAGGGTCCAGGGTGTACGGGTAGAAGTCGCGCGGCTCGAAGGCGGCGCCCCAGGCGTCGGTGCGCCCGGTGGTGTTCTCCAGGATCGAGCCCCGCTGGACCAGTTCGGCGGTGGCGTCGGCCTGGTAGGGGTGCTGGACGTCCTCGTAGTAGCTGTTCTCGATGACCATCTTCGTGGCGCCGCGGGCCCAGTTGCCGTACGTCCACACCGGGTCCCCGTCCGCGACCTGCGCGGAGAGGTAGTTGTTGTAGAGGTGGGCGTAGGCGCAGTTGTCGGCCGACGGGTTGCGCTGCTTGGTCCCGCTGAACCAGTTGTGGTCGATGGTGATCTGCGTCTTGACGTTCGTGGTCCAGCCGATGCCGAGCGCCTTGTTGTGGGTGTCGAAGTGGTTGTAGGAGACGGTGACGTACTCGCTGTCCTTGCGGATGTCGAGGAGCCCGTCGCCCATGTGCGTGAGGCGGTTGTGGTCGATCCAGACGTGGTCGACCGAGTCCATCTGGATGGCGTCGAAGTCGGTGGTCTTGCCGTCCCAGTCGCCCTCGACGTACGAGTCGCGGATGGTGAGGTTGCGGATGACGACGTTGCTGGTGCCGGGGTTCAGATGCAGCTCGCCGTGGACGATCTCGGCCGTGTCGCCGACACCGACGATGGTCTTGTCGGAGGTCACGTCGATGTCGCCGCCGAAGGGCTCGACGGCGATGGAGCCCGCGACCCGGATGATGTAGGGCCCCTCGGCCCCGGCGTACCTCACCAGGTCCGACTGGGTGGAGACGGTGACCACCTTGCCGCCGAGTCCCCCGGTGGTCCCGCCCGCGAGGGAGGCGAAGCCGTGCGGGGTGTCGGACCAGGTGCGGTGGTCCGCGGAGTCCCGCGCACCGGTGACGGCCGCCGCGGCGGCCGGTCCCGGTGCGCTCGGCACGAGGAGGGCGGCGGCCAGGGCGACGCCCGTGGCGAAGGTACCGGCTCTGGTGCGCTTGGTACGGAGGTGCATCGTTGCGGCTCCCATACAGGCGGTGGCAGATGTGTGGGCGGAGGTTCAGTCCGCGGTGCGGAAGGCGGTGAAGTCGGCCGTTCCGGCGGGTCCCGACCCGGCCGGCGCGGTGGCGAACAGTCCGAGGAGGGCGCCGACCCAGCGCCAGGGCGTCGCCGCGAAGACCTGCCCGGAGGGGCGGAAGCCCTCGCCGTCGCCGGTGTCCGCGAAGAAGCGGCAGCGGGCGCCGGCCGTGACCTCGACACGGAGGCGGACGCGGCCCTCCGGGGCGGGGCGGGGGTGCTCGGCGTCGCGTTCGTGTTCGGCGACGGTCTCGGCGTACCGGTGCACCAGCCGCGGCGCACCGTCGGCCCCCGCCTCCAGGCCGATCCAGCTGAACGCGTCGCCCAGTACGGCGAGTCCGGCCTTGGTGCCCGGCTCGTCGCTGTTCAGCGCGAGACCCGTCTCGACGGTGAACGTCTCGGCGGGCAGGCGCTGGACCAGCACGTTGGGCAGGGCCCGCAGGTCGTGGGCGTACGCGGTCCGTACGCAGCTGAGGCGCAGTCCGTCGTCGGCGTGCTCGACCGTCCAGCCCGACCGGGGGGCTGCCGTCCACTGCCACTGGCGGCCGAAGCGCCCGCCGGGGAAGTCGTCGTCGAAGGCGGGTGCTTCGGGCGGCTGTGCGGGGGCGAGGGGCTTGGTGTGCACGGAGACGGGTTCGCCCGCGTCCCCGATGACGGGCCAGCCCTCGTCGTCCCAGCCCATCGGCTGGAGGTGGACGACGCGCCCGTACGCTCCCTTGGCCTGGAAGTGCAGGAACCAGTCCTCGCCCTGCGCCGTACGCACCCAGCCGCCCTGGTGCGGTCCGTTGACCGGGGTACGGCCCTGGGCGAGGACGACGCGCTCCTCGTACGGGCCGAAGAAGTCCCGCGACCGGAACGCGCCCTGCCAGCCGGTCTCCACCCCGCCGGCCGGGGCGAAGATCCAGAAGTGTCCGTCGTGGCGGTAGAGCTTGGGGCCCTCGAGGGTGAACCAGCCGGGAATCCGGTCGGCGTCCACCAGCGTCTTGCCCTCGTCGAGCAGTTCGCGCCCGTCGGGGCTCATCCGGTGGCCGGTGAGCCGGTTCTTGATCCCGGACCGGGACTTGGCCCAGGCGTGCACGAGGTACGCCTCGCCGGTCTCCTCGTCCCACAGCGGGCAGGCGTCGATCAGCCCCTTGCCGGCCTTGAGGAGGTGCGGTGCGGTCCACGGCCCCCGGATGTCCTCGGCACTGATCTGCTGGATGCCGTGGTCGGGGTCGCCCCAGAAGATCCAGAACCGACCCGCGTGGTGGCGCAGGGAGGGCGCCCACACTCCGCAGTCGTGGCGCGGTACGGCGAATTCGGCGGCCGGTTCGAGGTGCTCCAGGGCGTGCCCGATGAGGGTCCAGTTGACCAGGTCACGGGAGTGCAGGAGGGGCAGCCCGGGGGCCCGGCCGAAGCTGGACGCGGTCAGGTAGTAGTCCTCCCCGTCGCGCACGACATCCGGGTCGGACCAGTCGGCGTGCAGCACGGGGTTGCGGTACGTGCCGTCGCCGAGGTCGGCGGAGCGGAGCCTCGACGGGCCGCTCATGCCGTCACGACCTTGCGGACGTACGCCTCGGCGGTGTCGCGGTCGAGGGTCCCGTCGGCGACGACGGTGACGACCCGGCGTACGACGGTGGCTCCCGCGGCGACGGTCAGCCGCCGGTCGGCGGCGAGGGAGGAGCCCACCCCGGGGTACTCGGTGCTCCGGACGAACCAGGGGTCGCGCCGGGTCTCCTCGGTCGCCCCGGCGAAGACCAGGGTCCAGCCGTCCCCCGCGAGGGCCAGCCAGTCGGAGGTGCTGCCGTGCACGGCTTCCTCGCCGTCCCGGTCGGCGCTGAACACGGCGGGGGCGGCGGGCTCCTTGGGCGCGCGCCAGAAGAAGCCGCCGTATCCGGCACCGGGGCGGCCGTTGGTCGCGGGGCTGCCGATGGAGAGACCGGTGGTCCCCCGGTTGGTGAGGGAGAAGGAGAAGTCCAGCGCCCAGGCGGTGTCGGAGAGCTCGGTGACGGCGACCGTGCGGTGCTCGCGCAGCAGTTCGGTGCCGTCGGCCTCCCAGCTGAGCTCCTCCACGAAGCCGTCCGGGTCGCGGAGTTTCCAGCCGAGGTGGCGCTGCACCCCGTGGTTGTCGAGTTCGGTGGGTCCCTGGTCGCGGACGAAGGTACGTCCGCCCCAGAAGTTGTAGCCCGCCACGTCGGGCACGGCGACGGAGGCGCCGAGGTGGTGGATGTGGTCGGCGGGCCGTTCCTCGGTGACGGGGGTGCCGGACAGGGTGGTGACGGGGTGGAGGTAGGGGCGGCCGTCGTGGGCGGCGGGCAGGTGGCTGTAGCGGCCGACGGGCCGGCCGGCGCAGCTGAGGAGTGCGGTGGTCACGGTGTACTCACCTCGCTGGGTTGCGCCCAGGGGGCGCCGAGTTCGGAGAAGAGGGTGAGGGTGTCGGCGCCCGCGGCGACCAGTGCGTCGATGCCGCGCACGATCCGCCGTCGGCCCGTGGCGGCCGTGGCCGGTTCGGTGTACCAGGCGTCGGCGGGCAGCGCGGTGGGTTCGGGGGCGGTGCGCACGGCCTCCACGACGCGCATGAACGCGCCGGTGCGGTGCGGGGGGACGAGGAGCGCGGTGCCGTGGGCGAGGTGGTCGACCAGGTTCCGCAGGAGGTCGGTCCTTCCGTGCACGACTTCCTCGGGGCCGCGGCCCGCGCGCTGGACGAGGACGCGGTCCTGCTTGTACCAGAAGGTGATCCGCCCGCGGTCGCCGTGGACGATCACATACGGTTCGTCGGCCCGTTCGGCGCAGAGGGTGACGGCGACGGTGACCGGCACTCCCCCCGTGGTGGTGATGCGGAGGCAGGAGGTGTCGTCGGCCTCGATGTCGTTGGCCCGGAACAGCTGGGTCTCGATGGCCGCCACCTCCTCGGCGGTCCCGTCGCCCGCGAGGGCGAGCGCGGTGGCGACGGCGTGGGCGAGGGGGTTAGTGAGGACCCCGTCGACCACGTCGGTGTCACCGATCCTGCGACGTCCGGCCCAGGGCGCCCGCCGGTAGTAGGCGTCGTCACGGACCCAGGCACCGGCGGCGCCGAAGCCCTGGACGGTGCCGATCGCGCCCGTGCGGACGAGTTCCCGGATGGCGGGGACGGCGTGCGAGCCGAAGGACTGGAAGCCGATCTGGCAGGCGACGCCGGCTTCCCGTACGCCGTCGGCCATCCGTGTGTAGTCGGCGTACGTGGCGGCGGGCGGCTTCTCCAGGAGGAGGTGGACGCCGCGGGCCGCGGCGGTGAGTGCCAGCTCGGTGTGGGTCTGGATCGGGGTGCAGATGACGGCGGCGCGGGCACCGGTGGAGTCGAGGAGTGCCCCGAAGTCGGCCGACTGCTCCGGGAGTTCCCCGGCGAAGGCGTCGAGTTCGGCAGGGCCGAGCGGGCTCAGCTCGCAGATCCCGGCGAGCCTGACGAGGCCCTGGTCCTGGAGGCTGCGGATGTTGGCGAGGTGCCAGCGCCCGTGGCCGCGGGCTCCCGCGAGGACGATCGGGAGGGGGGTGGCGGTGCTCATCCGGCCCTCCCCGCTCCGGCGCCGCGTGCCACGTCGGTGGCGGCGCGGGCGGCGCTGTCGACCGGTCCGTGCAGGGCGGGAGTCCAGCCGACGTCGGCGGTGAGGTCGCGTTCGCTGCCGGAGTTGTAGGCGTTGTAGATGGCCAGCAGGTCGACGGGGAAGCCGTTGAACTCGTTGCCGCTCTGCGCCAGCGCGCTGCCGTTCCAGCTCTTCAGCAGATCGGCGGCCTCGACGTGACCGGGGGTGGTGAAGGAGTTGTTCTCGGCGACGATCCGGGACTCGGTGGAGACGCCGACGGAGTACCGGTAGGCGGCGCCCTCCGGGACGACGTACCGGTTGTTGTAGAGGTGGACCTGCCCGAAGCGGACGCGCGGCGCACGCTGCACGACGGCGTCGAACTCGTTGTGGTGCAGGGTGACCCGCAGCTTGCCCCGGTCGGTGGTGACGGTGTCGCCGTTGCCGATCAGGATGGCCTTGTCGTGCTCCTGGAACCGGCTCCAGGAGACGGTGACCAGGTCGGAGCCGTTGGTGATGTCCAGCAGCCCGTCGTGGCGCAGGTAGTTGCGGCCGAAGTAGGTGGGTTCCTTCTCGTCCGGATGGCCCCGGTCGCTCGCGGTGACGTGATCGACCCAGACATGGGTGGCGCCGCGCAGCCAGAGGGTGTCGTACGCGGTCTTCCAGTCGCCGAGACCACCGGTGTTGGGCTGCCAGACGGGGAAGCAGTCGTAGGCGTCGCGGAGTTCGAGATTGCGGACGATGACGTTGTCGGCGTCCCTGACCTGGAGGCTCGCGCCCCTGAGCACGGCGGTGCGGCCGAGGCCGACGAGCGTCGTGTTGGAGCCGATGCGCAGTTCGACGCGTTCGGCCTGCCGGGCGGCGGACGCCTGGCGGGCCTCCTCCTGCGGTCCGGAGGGCTTCGCGCCGCCCCAGGTGCGGGGGTCGTACGCGGCGAGGTAGGCCGGCAGCTCGTAGCCGTCGGTGGCGTAGTCCGCGCAGCCGAGCTCGCGGCCCCGGTCGTCCGTGTTGGCGTCGATGGTCCCCGCGATGCGGATGATCTTCGGTACGGCGCTGCCGCCGTCCAGGGCCGCGACGAGCTGGGCCCGGTTGCGCACGGTGAAGACGTGGGCGTCGTCGGCGGCCGAGCCGCCGGTGGTTCCCGCGCCCTCGGCGGCCCAGCCGTCATCGGCCGCGAGGACCTCCCGGCCCAGGTCCGGTGCGAGGGCCGCGGGCGTGGCCGGGGTGGCCGCCTCGGCTCCGGGCTGGAGGGCCAGGCAGCCGACGAGCAGGACGAGCGCGGCGACGGCGCGGCGTCCGGTGCGCGGCTGCGCCGCGGTCTTGGGGGATGCGGTCATGTGCGTCAGCCCTTCACTGCGCCGGCGCTGAAGCCGGTGATCAGCCACTTCTGGATGAAGGCGAAGACGATCACCACGGGCACGGCGGCGATGACGCCGCCCGCGGCGAGCGCGCCCAGGTCGACGCTGTCGGCGCCGATGAGCGTGTTCAGGCCGACCGGGATCGTCTGCTTGTCCTGCTCGCTGAGGAACATCAGGGCGAACAGGAAGTGGTTCCAGCTGTGGACGAAGGCGAAGGAACCGACGGCGATCAGTCCGGGCCTGAGCAGCGGGAGCACGACCGCGCAGAAGGCACGGAAGCGCGAGCAGCCGTCGACCCAGGCGGCTTCCTCCAGCGTCATGGGCACGTTCTTGATGAAGCCGCTGATCAGAATGATCGAGAGCGGCAGCTGGAAGACCGTCTCGGCGATGATGACGCTCCCGAGGGAGTTGATCATCTGGAGGTTCTTGAAGATCTCGAAGAGCGGTACGAGCATCAGCGCGCCCGGGATGAACTGGGAGCAGAGGAGCGCCAGCATGAACGCGTTCTTGATCTTGAAGTCGAAGCGCGCCAGGGCGTAGCCGCCGGCCAGGGCCACCAGGGTCGTGGTGAACAGGGTGGCGATCCCGACGATCATGCTGTTCTGGAAGAAGACCGCGAAGCTGCGCTCGTTCCAGACCTTGGAGAAGTGCTCGCCCGTCATCGGCCAGGGCACCAGCGAGGTGGAGCCCGCGGGGCGTACGGCGAAGAGGAACATCCAGTAGAACGGGATGAGGGTGAAGAGCAGATAGATGCCCAGGGGCACGTAGATCTGCCAGCGCGGTACGTCGTCGAAGGCGCGTTCACGCCCGCGGCGGCGCCGCGCGGGGGGCGGCGGAGGGGTGCGTACGGTTTCCGGGGCCGTGCCCGTGTGCTTCTCGGCGAGTGCGGCAGTCACTTGTGGTCGCCTCCGAACTTGCTCAGGCGCAGATAGACGATCGAGCAGAAGAGGAGGATCACGAAGGCGACGGTGGTGAGCGCGGAGGCGTAGCCGAAGTCGTGGCCCTCGATGCCGGTGTTGGCGACGTAGAGCGGCAGGGTGGTGGTCTCGCCCGCCGGCCCGCCGCCGGTGAGGGTGTACAGCAGGTCGACGTTGTTGAACTCCCAGACCCCGCGCAGCAGGGTGGAGAGGATGATCGCGTCGCGCAGGTGCGGCAGGGTGATGTGGAAGAACTGCCGCATCCGGCCGGCGCCGTCGACCGATGCCGCCTCGTACAGCTCCTTCGACACGGACTGGAGGTCGGCGAGGATGAGGATGGCGAAGAAGGGGACTCCGCGCCAGAGTTCGGCGACCGTGGCGGCCCAGAAGACGGTTCCGGTGTCCGAGAGCACCGAGGTGCCGTACTCACCGATTCCGGCGTCCGCGAGGTAACGGCTGAAGCCGGTCGAGGAGTTGTAGAGCAGGATCCAGATGGTGCTGGTGAGCACGCCGGAGACGGCCCAGGGCGAGAAGACCATCGCGCGGGAGATGCCGCGGCCGATGAAGCTCTGGTTCACGATCAGCGCGAGGGCGAGGCCCAGCGCGAGCTGGAGCGAGACCTGGACACCGACCCACTGGGCGCTGAAGCCGAGCGTCGTCCAGAACTGGTCGTCCTCGGTGAAGATGCGGGTGAAGTTGTCGAAGCCGGCGAAGCCGTTCCGCCACGGCTTGGTGACGTTGTAGTTCTGCAGGCTGTAATAGAAGACGCTGATCACCGGGTAGGCGATGAAGCCCAGCATCAGCAGCCCGGCGGGCGCGATCAGCAGGTAGGGCAGTCGGCGCGGGCTCGCCGAGCGGCGCCGGGGCACCTTGGGCGGTGTGGCCACGGCTGCGGCTTGGGCCATGACACGTCTCCGTTCTCTCCGGTGTGCGGGTGTGGTGCGTGTAGTGCGCAAGCGCTTACCGCATGTCGTTCGGTATGCCGAACGGGGCGGCGCGCAGAATTCTCATCGGCCCGGTTCAGCCGGCGTACGGGTCGGGCACGTCTCCCTGGCGGGCCAGGAAGGCGAAGTCGCAGCCGGTGTCGGCCTGGGTGATCTGGTCCTGGTAGAGCGCCCCGTAACCGCGCCCGTACCGGTCCGGCGGCGGCGTCCACGCGGCGCGGCGGAGCTCCAGCTCCTCCTCGGAGACGTCGAGGTGGAGCAGGCGCGCCTCGACGTCCAGGGTGATCGCGTCACCGGTCCGGACGAGGGCGAGCGGCCCGCCGACGTACGACTCGGGTGCGATGTGCAGCACGCACGCCCCGTAACTCGTGCCGCTCATCCGGGCGTCGGAGATCCGCACCATGTCCCGTACGCCCTGCTTCAGCAGGTAGTCGGGGATCGGCAGCATCCCGTACTCGGGCATTCCGGGACCGCCCTTGGGTCCGGCGTTGCGGAGCACCAGCACGTGGTCGGCGGTGAGCGCCAGGTCCGGGTCGTTGATGGTGCGCTGCATCTCCTTGTAGTCGTCGAAGACGACCGCGGGACCGGTGTGACGCAGCAGGTGCGGCTCGGCGGCGATGTGCTTGATGACCGCGCCGTCCGGGCAGAGGTTGCCGCGCAGCACCGCCACGCCGCCCTCCTGGGCGAGCGGGTTGTCCCGCTCCCGGATGACGTCCGCGTCGTGCACGAGCGCCCCGTCCAACTGCTCGCGCATCGAGGTGTGCGAGACGGTGGGACGGTCCAGATGCAGTACGTCGGTGAGGCGGGCCAGGAAACCGGGCAGCCCTCCGGCGAAGTGGAAGTCCTCCATCAGGTACTTCCCGCCGGGCCGGAGGTTGGCGAGGACCGGCACGGTCCGGGCGATGCGGTCGAAGTCGTCCAGGGTGAGCTTCACCCCGGACCGGCCCGCCATGGCGATCAGATGGATGACGGCGTTGGTGGAACCGCCGAGCGCGAGGACCGTGGCGACGGCGTCCTCGTACGCCTCGGCCGTGAGGATCTTCGACAAGGTCAGCTGCTGCCAGACCAGTTCGACGATCCGGATGCCCGACTGCGCCGCCATCCGGTCGTGCCCGGAGTCGACGGCCGGGATGGACGAGGCGCCCGGCACCGTGACGCCCAGCGCCTCGGCGGCGGCCGTCAGGGTCGACGCCGTGCCCATCGTCATGCAGTGGCCGGGCGAACGGGCGAGCCCGTTCTCCAGCTCGGCCATCTCGCAGTCACCGATGAGCCCTGCCCGCTTGTCGTCCCAGTACTTCCACATGTCCGTACCGGAACCCAGGACCTCGTTGCGCCAGTGGCCCGGCAGCATCGGCCCCGCGGGGACGAACACGGTCGGCAGGTCGACGGACGCGGCGCCCATGAGCAGGGCGGGCGTCGACTTGTCGCAGCCGCCGAGCAGCACGGCCCCGTCGACCGGGTACGAGCGCAGCAGCTCCTCGGTCTCCATCGCGAGCATGTTGCGGTAGAGCATGGGGGTCGGCTTCTGGAAGGTCTCCGAGAGGGTGGAGACCGGGAATTCGAGCGGGAAGCCGCCCGCCTGCCAGACACCCCGCTTGACCGCCTGCGCACGGTCGCGCAGATGGACGTGGCAGGGATTGATGTCGGACCAGGTGTTGAGGATCGCGACGACCGGCTTGCCCAGGTGCTCCTCGGGGAGGTAGCCGAGCTGACGGGTGCGGGCGCGGTGGCTGAACGAGCGGAGCCCGTCCGTGCCGTACCACTGGTGGCTGCGCAGCCCCTCGGAGGTGAGGCGAGCGGTCATATGGACCACCCGGCGATCTGGTCGGCGACCTCGGCGCGCTGTGCGTCCGGCAGCACCCTGCTGGGCGCGCGGACGTCGCGGCGGCAGAGCCCGAGCGAGGCCAGGGCCTCCTTGACGACCGTCACGTTGTTGGCGGACTGCCGGTCGGCGCGCAGTTCCTCGAAGCGGCGGATCTGCTCCCAGACCTTCATCGCCGCCGCGTAGTCGCCGGCCCGCAGCGCCTCCAGCATGGCCAGCGAGACGCCGGGGGCGACGTTGACGAGGCCGGAGGTGAAGCCGGTGGCTCCGGTGGCGAAGTAGGAGGGCGCGTAGAGCTCGGCGAGGCCGGCGATCCAGACGAAGCGCTCCAGTCCGGCGTCCCGGGCGAAGGCGCCGAAGCGGGCCGCGTCCGGCACGGCGTACTTCACGCCGATGACGTTGGGGCAGCTGTCGGCGAGCGCGGTCAGCGCCTCGCCGCCGAGCAGCGGGTTACGGATGTACGGGACGACCCCGAGCTCCGGGACGGCCTCGGCGATGGCGCGGTGGTAGTCGGTCCAGCCGTCCTGCGAGACGTACGGGTGCACCGGCTGGTGCACCATCACCATCTCGGCGCCGGCGTCCCTGGCGTGCCGGGCCGCGTCCACGGCGGTCGGCACGTCGTGGCCGACGCCGACCAGGACCGTGGCGCGACCTGCCGCCTCGTCGATGGTCAGCTCGGTGACGGCCCGCCGCTCGTCGGGCGTGAGCGCATAGAACTCCCCGGTGTTGCCGTTCGGGGTGACGATGCGGACGCCGCCGTCGAGCAGTCGTCGCAGGAGGGCGCGGTGCGCCGTCGTGTCGATGGTCCCGTCCTCGGCGAACGGAGTCACCGGGATCGCCACGACATCTGCGAGGGCCGCCTTCAGCGGAGTGAGGTCCATGCGGACACGCCTTTCGTCGGTGTGCTGGTGGTTCACGCCGCGTCGCCCCCGTCGACGTCGTCGGGGAACGCGCGGCGCACGAACGACGCGATGTGGTCGTGCAGAGCCCCGGCAGCCGCCGCCGCGTCGTCGGCGAGCGCGAGCCGCAGGATCTCCCGGTGCTCGGCCGCCTCCCGCTCCCAGCTCGGAATGGCCGACCAGGCGACGGTCGACACGAGGGCGGCCTGATCGCGGATCTCGTCGAGCATCCGGGCGAGCAGCGGGTTTCCGCAGGGCAGGTACAGCGCCCGGTGGAAGTCCCGGTTGGCCAGCGAGCGTTCGGCCTTGTCCTGTGCCGAGTCGGCCCGTTCCAGGGCCTCCTGCGCCTCGTCGAGCGAGGCCCTGCGGGTGATGGAGCGCCGCAGCGCCTCCGGCTCCAGGAGCAGACGGACGTCGTAGACCTCACGGGCCATGGTCGCGTCGACGAGCCGTACGGTGGCGCCCTTGTACTGGCTCATGACGACGAGCCCGGTACCGGCCAGTGTCTTCAGCGCCTCGCGCACCGGGGTCTTCGACACCCCGAACTGTGCGGCGAGTTCGGTCTCCACCAAAGCCTGCCCGGGTCTCAGCTGCGCGGTGAGGATCGCGTGCTTGATCGCCTCCAGCACGTACTGGGTGCGGGACGGAATCGGGGTGGGCGCAAAAGTCATGGGTGAAGGGCTCTCGCATCTCGCGTATCGCGTCTCATATATGACGTACGAAGTACGACGCGATGAAGCTAGAGCTGTCCCGAATGTTTCGTCAACGCTTCTGACAAAAGAAGTGGCTGAAAAATCAAGCCCGTTCGGTGGCCGGGGACCTCCGCGTGATCCGGACGAGGGGATTTAGGGCATACGCCCGATGTCCCCGACCCCCCTTAGTGGCCAGCATCGCAGCGGTGAAGAACGTACTGCGCGACCGCACTGCGGCGCTCTGCCTGGCCGGGGTCCTGGTGTCCGGATTCGGGACCTCCGCGATGTGGCTCACCGCCGGTATCTGGGTCAAGTCCCTGACGGGCTCGGACAGTCTGGCGGCCCTGACGGTGTGCGCGATGTGGGCACCGGTGCTCGCCGGGCCCGCCCTCGGCGCGCTCGCCGACCGGATGCCCGGGAAGCCGTTGCTGATCCGGGTGAATCTGGCCCTGGCGGGGGTGCTGGCCCTTCTGCTGCTGGTCGACGCGGCCTACCGGGTCCCCCTGCTCTTCGCCGTGCTCGTCCTCTACGGGATCGGCGGCGTGCTGCTCGACGCGGCCGAGTCCTCGCTGGTCGCCCGCACCGTCGACGCCCGGCTGCTCGGCGACTTCAACGGGCTGCGCATGACGGCGAACGAGGGCATGAAGCTCCTCGCACCGCTGGCGGGCGCGGGACTGTTCGCGCGCTTCGGCGGCGAGGTGGTGGTGGCGCTGGACGCGGTGACGTTCGTCCTGGCCGCACTGGTCCTCACGCGGTTGCGGGTACGGGAGTCGGCCCCGGCGGCGACGACGTGGCGGCGGGGCGACCTGGCGGCCGGGGCACGCGTACTGCGGGGTTCGCCCGTCCTGCGGCCCCTGGTGCTCGCCGCGGCCGTGACGATGCTGCTCGCCGGACTCAACGGGGCGGCGATCTACGCGGTGGTGGACGACGGGCTGGGCCACTCCCCCGCGTACACGGGGGTGCTGTACGCGGCGCAGGGCGCCGGTTCGGTGGCCGTGGGGCTGCTGGCGGGGCCGCTCCTGCGACGGCTGCCCGAGCGGGTGTTCGCGGCGGGCGGGATCGCGCTGTTCGCCGCGGGGGCGGGCGCGCGGGCGCTGCCGTACGACGCGGTGGCCCTGGCGGCGAGCGCGGCCATCGGGGCGGGGCTGCCCTGTGTCCTCGTCGCCGCGACGACGGCGGTGCAGCGGGAGACGCCCGCCGGGGTCCTGGGGCGTACGGCGGCCACCGCCGGCGCGCTGATGACGGCGCCGAACGCGGTGGCGCTGGCGTTCGGCGCGGGTCTGGTCGCGGTGGCCGACGTACGGGTGGCGCTGGCCCTGGTCGCGGTGGGCGGGCTGCTGACCGCTGCCCGGCTGGTCACGGGCCGGCGGGGAAGGCTGACGGGCACCCCCACCGGCCCGGTCCCGTCATCGCCCGATGCGTGAGAGCGCGTCGGCGACGGCTTCGAGGTCCGGGCCCGAGGCCAGCCCGGCGTGGTAGAGCCGCAGTTCGTTGGCACCGAGGGAGGCCGCGTGCGCGGCGTCCCGGGCGAGCGTGCCGGGGCTGCCGCCCATTCCGGAGACGACCCCGAAGTTGGCGGCCAGCACACCGCCACCGCCCGCGAACGGTCCGAGTACCGCCTCGCGCGCCCCGTCACCACCGGTGCAGGGCAGCACCACCCCGTCCGCGACGGAGAGGATGTGCCCCGCGTCGACACCCACGTTGGCACCCGTGCGGTACGCGGCGGGGTCGGCGTGCAGGAGCACCTGGAACCCGGCCCCGGCCGCCTCCCGCACGGCGGCGACCGCGGACTCCTGGAGCGTACGGGCGACCCGGCCGCGCCACCGGAAGGTGGCATCGGCGAGGTCGGCACCCAGGAGCTCGCCGACTCCGGACCAGCCCGCCCCGGCGGTGGCCGAGCCGCTCCAGACCGGTTCCAGGGCGCGGCGCACCGAGGCGCTCAGCTCGTCTGCGTCCAGGCCCTGTTCGCCGTACCCGGCCCGGCAGTCCGGGCAGAAGCAGAGCGACATCAGGTACTGCGCCGCCTCCCCGAGCCCGACGCCCGCCGTCTTGTCATGGGCGTGCAGATGGGCGAAGCCGTACCAGCCGCAGGACTCCAGCTCGGTACCGAGGGTCCCTTCGCGTACGGCGGCCTCTGCGGCCAGGTCCACCAGATAGGCGCGGACGTCCGGCTGCGCGATACAGGGCGCCCACGGGTAGCGGTCGCCGTAGGCGTTGACCACCGAGGTGCCGGGGTGTTCGGCGCCCAGCCGGGAGTTGTGGGCGAGGACGACCCAGCTGTGCACCTCGATCCCGGCCTCGGTGAGCGCCCGCGCCGCCTCCGCGTACGGGTCGGTGCCCGGCACCCAGGACTGCTCGCGGGGCCTCAGCGCACGGCCCGCCCAGCGTGCCGCGTCCGGCGGGTAGAGCACCGCGGCGTACTCGGCGGTGACGATCCGGCTGCCCGGGTGACGCGGGGTCAGTGCCCGGGTCGAGTGGTAGGCCGAGGCGAGGGTCACCTGCTGGACGCCGAGGCCGGCGACGCGCGCCGCCGCGTCCGGGTCACCGACGACGTCCCACGGGTAGAGGAAGGCGGAGGTCTTCACCCGCGCGCCCCCGCCCCGGGCCCCTCGGCCTCGCGCTCCGCCAGCAGGGCGCGTCCGCTCTCGATGATCCCGGTGAGTTCCTTGATGTGGGCGGCGGGCGGCTCGGTGAGCGGGGTGCGCACCTCGCCGACGTCCAGTCCGCCGAGCCGGACGGCCGCCTTCACGAGCGCGACGGCGTAGCCGTGGCCCTTGGCTCGCAGTTCGACCAGCGGCCGGTAGAAGTGGTCGAGCAGCGCGTTGACCAGCTCGTCGTCGCCGGAGTCCAGGGCCCGGTAGAAGGCGAGGGCGATGTCCGGGGCGAAGGCGAAGACGGCCGAGGAGTAGAGCGTGACGCCGATGCCCCGGTAGGCGAGGCCGGTGAGTTCGGCGGTGGGCAGCCCGTTGAAGTACAGGAAGTCCTGGCCGGGCAGCCCGGTGCGTACGGCGCTGACGATGCGCTGCATCAGGTCGAGGTCGCCGAAGCCGTCCTTGAGCCCGATGATCCCGGGCGTCCGGGCGAGGGCGACGACGGTCTCCGGAGTGAAGACGGCGTTGTCGCGCTGGTAGACGATCGTCTCCAGGGCGCTGGCGGAGGCGAGCGCCGTGTAGTGGCGCAGCAGCCCCTCCTGGCCGGCGACGACGAGGTAGGGGGGCATGGCGAGGAGCCCGTCCGCGCCCGCCTCCTCGGCGAGCTTCGCGTACTGGATCGCGAGCGCGGTGCCGTAACCGGCGCCCGCGAGGACGGGCACCCGCCCGGCCGTCTCCTCGACCGCCGCGCCGACGAGGAGACGGAACTCCTCCGGGGTCAGCGCGTGGAACTCGCCCGTGCCGCAGCACGCGAAGACCGCGGCGGCACCGGCGTCGATGCCGGCGCGCACATGCGCGCGGAAGACATCGAGGTCGATGGCACCGTCCGGCCCGTACGCGGTGACGGGGAAGAAGAGCGGCCCGGCGACATGGGTGAGCCGGGCGGCAAGGGGGGCTGAGGTCACTGGCGCTCCCTGAGCAGGTTCAGGCGTGCACAATTCTGATCGTCGTCCATATTTATGAACGGCGCCACGTTAAGGCAGCCTCCCGACGCAGGTCAAGACAGGAGTGCCGAGCAGGGGGTGGACTCACCGACTCCACGAAAGACTTGACGCGATCCGCCGCGACTTCTTAGCTTGTCCATGCATGTGAATGTCATCCATGGATTTGACGCGTCGCGCGTGTCTGTCACGTCCGCGACCGCACCGAGGAGATCCCCGAATGCCCGCTCCCCGTACCGTCCTGCTCACCGGCGCCGCCGGCGGCCTCGGCACCCTGATGCGCGCCCTGCTGCCCGCGTACGGGTACGAGCTCCGGCTCCTGGACATCGCGCCGGTCGAGGGCGAACCGGACGCGATCGTCGCCGACCTCGGCGACAAGGACGCGCTGCGCGAGGCCGTGCGGGGCGTCGACGCGATCATCCACCTCGCGGGCATCTCCCTGGAAGCCTCTTTCGACAAGATTCTGCGCGCGAACATCGAGGGGACGTACAACCTCTACGAGGCCGCGCGCGAGGAGGGCGTGCGGCGCATGGTGTTCGCCTCGTCCAACCACGCCATCGGCTACACCCCGCGTCCGCTCCCCGGAGACCCGCTGATCCCGGTCGGCGTCACCCGCCGCCCCGACACCTTCTACGGACTCTCCAAGTCCTTCGGCGAGGATCTCGCCCAGCTCTACTGGGACCGGCACGGCATGGAGACCGTGTCCGTGCGCATCGGCTCGTGCTTCCCGGAGCCGACGTCCGTGAGGATGCTGTCGGTCTGGATGAGCCCCGCCGACGCCGCCCGGCTCTTCCACGCCGCCCTCACCGCCGAGGACGTCGGGCACACCGTCGTCTACGGCTCCTCGGACAACACCCGCCTGTGGTGGGACCTGAGCTCGGCCCGGTCCCTGGGGTACGAGCCGCAGGACGATTCCGAGCCGTACGCGGACAAACTCGTCGCCGAACAGGGCGAACTGGACCCCGACAACCCCGAGCACGCCCACCTCGGCGGCCACTTCGTCACCGACCCGCCCATCTGGCCCCGCTGAGCGGACTCCGGGCGGGCAGAAATCCGGTGACGCCCGCCGTACGCGCGTGCATCATTCGGACCATGCCGAAACCCTCCGGATTCCTGTACGAGCAGCACGCCGACACGAGCGTCACCCTCACCCACCACGGCCGCCCCGCGGGCACGCTGCGCGGGGCCCGGGCCGAGAAGTTCCTGGCAGAGGTGGCCTCGGGCGACTCCCAACTGGTCATGGCCCGCTGGACGGGGGCGTACAAGCACGGCAACGAGCGCGCCGCGCGCAACCACCCGCGCAACCAGCGGGGCGGTCGCTGAACCCGTACGGAGCACGCGCCGCGAAGGTAAGGGAACGGCAAAGCGGGGTCGTTCGTTACCCCGTGCATGACCGCAATGACCCCCGGCTCGAACATCCCTCTCTCCGCCGCCCGCGTGGCGGTGGACGTCGCCGCTCCCGTGCGGCTCGACGTCTCGGGCCTGCTGCTCACCGCCGATGGCAAGGTGCGCTCCGACGACGACTTCATCTTCTACAACCAGCCCTCGGGCTCCGGCGTGACCTACCGGTCCGGCGGCGGCTCGGCGCCCGACGCGATCGTGGTGGACACCACGGCGGTCCCGCCCGGCATCGAGAAGATCGTCGTCACCGCGAGCCCGGACGCGGCAGGCCAGACCTTCCAGGGCATCGAGCCCACCGCCACCGTGCGCAACGCGGACGACGGCACCGCGCTCGCCACGTTCACCCCGCCCCGGCTGGGCGCCGAGACAGCGCTCGTGGTCATCGAGATCTATCTGCGCAACGGCGCCTGGAAGGCCCGCGCCGTCGGCCAGGGCTACGCGAACGGGCTGGCCGGCATCGCCACGGACTTCGGCGTCTCGGTGGAGGAGCCCGCCGCTCCGGCCCCGCAGGCCGCTCCCGTCGCCCCGCCGGTCCCGCAGGCCGCCCCCGTCGACCCCCGCATCGCGCCCCCGGCCCCGGTGGCTCCGCCCGCCCCGCCGGCCGCCGCACCCGCGCCCGCCGGCTCCGGCAAGATCAACCTCGACAAGGGGCGCGTCAGCCTCCAGAAGAACCAGACGGTGTCCCTGGTCAAGGGCGGCAGGCCGCTGCTCTCCCAGGTCAAGATGGGCCTCGGCTGGGAGCCCGCGTTCCGGGGCAAGGACATCGATCTCGACGCCTCCGTCATCGCCTACGGCCCCAACCGGAATCACCTGGACAGCTGCTACTTCGGCAAGCTCTCCATCCTGAACGGCGCGATCAAGCACTCCGGCGACAACCTCACGGGCGAGGGCGCCGGGGACGACGAGGTGATCGTCGTGGACCTGGGCCGCATCCCGGCCGAGGCGACCGGCCTGGTCTTCACGGTCAACTCGTTCACCGGCCAGAAGTTCACCGAGGTCGCCAAGGCTTACTGCCGGCTGATCGACGCGGCCACCGGCGAGGAGCTGGTCCGCTTCGACCTGACCGGCGCGGAGCCGCAGACCGGCGTGATGATGGCCAAGCTGATCAAGCAGTTCTCCGGCGAGTGGGAGATGACGGGCATGGGCGAGTTCGTGAAGTCCCGCACCGTCCGGGGCATGGTGAAGCCCGCCGCCAAGTCCCTGTAACTCGGCGGCGGGCCCTCCCGCCCCGGAAACGGCTTCCGGGGCACCTGATGACTCTCAGGTGCCCCGGGTCCGGAGATTCTCCGGGCGGACGCTGTGTGAGCTCGTCCTCCTTCTCAGAGCTTGGTCAGCTTGGAGTACGGGCTCAGGATCCTCCCCTGTCGCCCAGAGAAGTCGATGAGGACTGCATCGTTGTCGCCCTCGACAGCGAGGATTCTGCCGAGCCCGAACTGGTCGTGCGACACCCTGTCGCCCACATCGAAACATTCGACCGGTGGGGCCGCCTGGGCCGGGCGGTTGAAGGGACTGGAAGGCAGGTGACGCCGGGATCCGGCTGACTGTTTCATTACCTTGAGTATGCGCCTCCGGAGCGCCCGACGCCATGCCCGACCACTCCTGGGGGCGCAGTAGTGCCGGATTCGTAATCAGCCGTTCCGGTGCCGACCGGCCCTCTCGCCCGCTGCCACCAGGGGCGCCATGCGGAATGCCGCCCGGGAACGCCCCCCGAAGGTGTGGCGGTTCTCGCTTCCCGACGGGGCGTGGCCGGCCCGGCGACAGCCCTCCCCCGAGGGCCTGTCACCTACCGTGCCCGCACACTGCCGTTCGGTGACGATCAGTCCGACGTGACGCTGCCCGCGGTGCGCGGCCGGTTCGGCTGACGCTTCCAGGGGCCGGTGATGGCGAGCAGGATTCCGGGCGTCTGGATGTTGGCGAAGAGCGTCTTCCCGTCCGGCGAGAAGGTGACACCGGCGAACTCGCTGTACGAGGGGTCCTCGTCCGTCCCGACATTGAGGTCGTTGCGCGCGATCGGGTAGGTCCGGCCGCTGTCCGTCGCACCGAAGAGGTGCGAGATGCCCTCGCCGTCCTCGGCGATGACGAGACCGCCGTACGGCGAGACGGTGATGTTGTCCGGGCTGTCGAAGGCGCCGTCCACCGAGGGGTCGGGGTTGACACCGAGGAGCACCTTGAGGGTCAGCGTGCGGCGCTTCGGGTCGTAGAACCAGACCTGTCCGTCGTGCTGAACGGGGCTCTCGTCACGGGCGTACGAGGAGACGAGGTACGTGCCGCCGTCGCCCCACCACATGCCTTCGAGCTTGCGGGCCCGGGTGACGTCCAGCTGGCCGAACTGCTTGCGCACCGGGACGGTCGCCGCGTCGCGGTCGGGAACGTCGACCCAGTCCACGCCGTACACCGTGCCGATCTGCGTGGCCCGGGACAGGTCGTCGACGAACACGCCGTTCCGGTCGAAGCACTTGGTGGCCTGGAGGACACCCGCGTCGTCGGCGAGCGTGCGCAGCTTGCCGCGGCCGTGCTTGAAGCCCTGCGGCGGGACCCAGCGGTAGAACAGTCCGTTGGGGCCGGCGGCGTCCTCGGTGAGGTAGGCGTGACCGCTCTTGGGGTCGATCACGACCGCTTCGTGGTCGTACCGGCCGAACGCCTTGACGGGCCGGGGGTCACGGTTGGCACGCCGGTCGGAGGGGTCGACCTCGAAGACGTATCCGTGGTCCTTGGTCATGCCGTTCTGGCCGGCCCGGTCCGAGTTCTCCTCGCAGGTCAGCCAGGTGCCCCAGGGGGTGGAGCCGCCGGCGCAGTTGGTGGAGGTGCCGGCGATGCCGACCCACTCGGCGGTGCGGCCGTCCTTGCGGGTCTCGACGACCGTGCAGCCGCCCGACGCGGCGGGGTCGTAGACCAGGCCCTCGACGAGCGGGACCGGGTACTGCCACTTCGAGCGGGGGCCCTTGAGCTCGTGGTTGTTGACGAGCAGCGTCACGCCGCGCGGGCCCTCGAAGGCGGCCGTGCCGTCGTGGTTGGAGGGCGTGGACTCGCCGGACTCCAGCGTGGTGACTCCACTGCGGGTGAGGATGCGGTACGAGAATCCGGCGGGCAGCGCCAGAATGCCGTCGGGGTCGGGGAGCAGCGGACCGTATCCGGGCGTCCGGTCGTGCCCGCGGCCGTGGTTCTCGGCGCCCTGCGCGGTGTCCTCGGCTGCGAGGGCGCCGGGCGCGGTGGCCAGCGTGCCCACGGCGCCGGTGAGGGCGATACCCGCACCGGTGAGGGCGGACTGTCGGGTGAATTCCCTGCGAGTGATGGACATCGCGGACTCCTGGTGAGGCGACGGGCCGGTTGGTGTGCGCCCACGCTCCCTCCCCCGCACCAACAGAAGTTGAACGGAGCCCGACTTCGAGCGGCATCCTTCCTGTGAAGCTGTGGCCCTGGGTGCCCGTGACCTGCTGGTCCGCGCTCCCGGGGCCCCGAACCCCGCCGGTGCCGGGATGCCGCCCGGAGAGTCCTCCGCCGTCAGCCGCTCTTCCGCGAACGCGCCTTGAACGCCGCCTTCCGCGCTTCCTTCGCAGCCTTCTTGTCGCTGTGCAGCCGCCCCATCGCCTCCAGGACCTCGGCCGTCCCGGGGTGGTCCACCCGCCACACCTCGTCGAAGAAGCCGCTGTGCTGACCCGCCAGCCCCTCGACCAGACCCTGGAGTTCGTCCAGGTCGCCGTCGGCGTCCAGCTGGGCGGCGATCGTGTCGACGGCCAGCCAGAAGATCATCGACTCCGAGGGAGCGGGGACGTCCGCCGCACCGCGCTCCGCGAGCCAGACCCGCGCCAGACCGCCCAGTTCGGGGTCGTCGAGCACCGCGCGCACGGCGGGCTCCGCCTCGGCGCCTGCCAGGGCGAGTGCCTGCTGGCAGTGGAGGCGGCGCAGCGGCGCGCCCGCGTCGGAGCCGCGCGAGGCGCTCAGCAGCTCGCGCGCGGCCGTCACCGCGCCGGTGCTCCCGTGGTGGCCGAGCCACAGCTGGATCTCGGCGCGGGCGAGGTCCTCGGGGTAGTAGGCGATGCCCGCGAGGAGCTCCTCGGCCCCCTTCTCGGCGAGGTCGCCGACCGCGGGGGCGTCCACTCCGGCATCCAGCATCCGGGCGCGGATGCCGTACAGGCCGAGCGGGGTGAGCTTGACGAGGCCGTACCGAGTGACGTCGTCCTCGTCGGCCGACGGCGTGCCGTCCTCGTCGGCCTCGATCAGCAAGGACTCGTCCAGCGGCCGGTACTCGACGATCCCGATGGGTTCGAGCACCCGGAACTGGTCGTCGAGGCGCATCATCGCCTCGGACACCTGCTCCAGTACGTCGTCGGTGGGCTCACCCATGTCGTCGGGGACGATCACCGAAGCGGCGAGGGCGGGCAGCGGCAGCGGGTCCTCTCCGGGACCGGCCTCCGACACGGTGAGCAGATAGAGGTTGCCGAGCACTCCGTCGAGGAACTCGGCCTCCGCCTCCGGGTCCCAGTCCAGGGCGTCGAAGTCGATGGAACCGTCCTCGTTGACGAGATCGGCGAAGTCGTCGAAGGCCGGCGCGGTGGCGTCGGCGTACACGGCCTCCAGACCGTCGAGCCAGATCGCCAGCACGTCCTGCGGGGAGCCGCCGGTCAGCAGGGCCAGGTTCTCGCCGACGGTGACGGTCCCTTCCGACTCTCCGCCGTCCGGGCCCCCTTCGCCGTCCTCGGAGTCCGCGGGATCCTCGACGTCCAGGAGCCCGGTGTCGACCGCGAGGCGCCATGCCTCACTGGCGTACGCGGCACCGTCCTCGTCGGCGTCCAGGCCCAGGTGCTCGGCCGCCGCCGGCAGCTGCGCCTCGACCAGCTCACCACCGGCACCGACCCGCGTTCCGGGTCCGGCCCAGCGGGCGAGCCTGACGGCACGGGCGAGCAGAGGAGCGGCGAGCGCGTCCCGTGCCAGCTCGGCCTCGGAGTGCAGCCGCACCGGCGGCAGGGAGGGGCGCTCTGCGGACATCAGGTGGTTCTCCTAGGAACGTACTGGGGCGTACCCGGCGGGTACGGGGCTCGGGCCGCCCAAGCCTAGACGCAATTCACCCCATGCCACCCGGGACAAGGCTCAACGCGGGCGTGTAGCGCTTCACCGCGCCGCCGGTCACACCGGGGTAGTTCCGCACCCTCGTCCACTGCGGGGTCGGGGAACCGATACCGTCACCGGGCCCGGCGAGTGCGTCGATGTGCGCCTGCGCGCTTTCCCATTCCGCGTAGTTGAGCACACGGGTGCCGTCCGTCCCGAGGTGGAAGTGGCCGGCGATACCGCCGGGGGCGGGGGCCGGGTCGGCGCCCAGCGCCTCGAACACCGTGTCCACCCAGTCCCGTTGGCGGGCCGGGTCGGGCCCGTCGAACTCGACGTCCACGGTCACGACGCATCCCGGCTCGCGTGCCTCGCCCGCCCGCGGCGCCGTGGAGCGGTAGCGCTCGAACGTGTGGAGCGCGAGCCGCTCGATGCCGGGCACGGCGGCGTCGATGTCCGCGTTCCGCTCGTCCCGGGCGCCCGCGACGAAGGCGTGGTAGCTCTCCTCCTCCGACCACTGCGAGTAGTGCAGCAGGGTCTTCCCGTCCTCCCCGGTGTGGACGGTGTACGAGAGCAGACCGGGGTGGGGCCAGTCGCGGCTGCCCCACGCCTCGCGGATGGCGTCGACCGTCCGGCGCTGCCGTTCGGGGGTGCCGACGTCCCAGGTGCTCGCTTTGACGATCCCGGCGTCGGAACGGGTGAGGTCGGGCCGGGAGACGAACTGCGCGGTCATGGCGGTGGTCCCTTCTCGGGGCGCCCCTGCGGCGCCCCCGCGTTCACCACCCTCGTAGGTCAACCGCGCTTGAGGTCAAGAGGCGGCGCCGGTCCGCACCCGGGCAGGCGAGGGGCGCTTCGCCACACGTCCGTCGCCCGAGGAGCGTCCCCGGATCCGGCGGACCGCCCACGGCCCCAGGAAGGTCGCCGCCCAGCCCACCTCCGCGGCTGCCCTGCGCACGGCGGAGCGGGCGGGCCGGGGCGGCAGTGGCGCGGCCCAGCCGCTGTGTCCGGGCACTCCGAGCACGTCGGCCATGCCGGAGGCGATGCGGGCATGGCCCAGCGGGCTGGCGTGCAGACGGTCCTGGCTCCAGAGGCGGGGGTCCACCGTGGCGGCCTGCGGGAAGGTGTCGAGGACGAGGGCGCCGCGCCGGGCCGCTGCCTCCCTGATCCGGGCGTTGAGGTCGAGGACCCGGGGAACCGCCCGCCGGGCCAGCGGGGAGATGCGGCCGATGTCGGGGAAGGTGACGGTGACCACGGTGGCGCCGGCCGCGGTCAGCGCGGCGAACATCTCCTCCAGGTCGGCGGCGACCCGTGCGGCGTCGAAGCCGGGACGTACGAGATCGTTCATCCCCGCCATGACCGTGACGAGATCGGGCCGCAGCGCGAGCGCGGGCTCCAGCTGTTCCGCCTTCACCCCGGCCGCGAGCCTGCCCCGTACCGCGAGGTTGGCGTAGAGGAGTTCCGGGCTCTCGGCGGCCAGGATCTCCGCGAGGCGGTCGGCGAAACCGCGATACCCGAGGAGGTCGTCGCCGTCACCGAGCCCTTCGGTCTGGCTGTCGCCGACGGCCACGTACCGGGTGAAGGTCTGTCTGTCCGTCATGCCGTGCCCCTCCTGGGGTCAGTTGGTGTCCTGCACGCGCCAGGCGGTCATGTTGAGTTCGTCCATCAGCCGGATGTCGTGCCCCACCAGGGGGAAGACACGGGAACCCGCGTCCGGGGCGGCGGCGATCTCCAGCGCGTCGCCCTCGATGAGGTCGCCGCCCTCCTGCGTGGACACCCAGGCGAGGACCGAGCGCACGGTGCCGCCCGGCTTCAGCGTGATCGCCCGGGCGCCGGGGTCGGAGCCGAAGTACGAACCGCCCGGGTTGACCTTCACCGGGAGCCGCTCGCCTTCCTCACCCAGGGCCTGGACCGATGGATAGCCGTTGACGGGGTAGGGCTTGTCACCGCAGTTGGTGAGGGTCAGGACGACGGCCCGGTGGAACATGGCCGTCTCCACCTCCCCCATGTCCACGCGCGCACCGGAGGCGGGGCAGTCGCCCTGGGCGGTGGGAGTGGGGTCCGGGCCCTGGGCGGGGACGTCGGCCGTGGGCCGCGGGGCGAGCGGCTCGATGCTCACGGGCGGGGCCGTCGTGCTCGCCGGACTCGATTCCGGTCCGGGTTCGCCCTCGCCCGCCGGGACGAGGAATCCGGCACATCCGGAGAGCGCGAGCGCTCCTGCCGTGAACAGGACCGCCGGGACCGGTCCCCGTATCCGCCTGCCTGACCGTGCCGCCATCCGCCCGCCCCCACGTCGGTCCGCCGTTCGCACGTTCGATCATGCCAGACGCCGTACCGCCCGGTGAAGGTTCAGCATCTCTACACCCTCACCCCAAGAAGAACTAAGTGGACCTTCATGGTTCGAGGGCCGAGACTGCGGATATGACAGCCGACACCCCTGCCGCCGCACCCTTCGGCCGCGCCCTCTGCGCCATGATCACGCCGTTCACGGCCACCGGTGAGCTGGACCTGGACACCGCACGGCAGCACGCCGCCCGGCTGGTCGCCGACGGCTGCGACGGGCTCGTCCTGAGTGGCACGACGGGTGAGTCGCCGACCACCACCGACACCGAGAAGACCACGCTGCTGAGGGCGGTACGGGAAGCGGTCGGTGACGCGGTCCCGCTCCTGGCCGGTGTCGGCAGCCCGGACACCCGCCGTACGGTCGAGCTGGCGCGGGAGGCCGAAGAGGCGGGCGCCGACGGCCTGCTGGTGGTGACGCCGTACTACAGCCGGCCGCCGCAGGCCGCCGTGGAGGCGTACTTCACCCGCGTCGCCGACGCCGTGGGCATCCCCGTGATGCTGTACGACATCCCGGGCCGCACGGGCACCAGGATCGAGCCGGAGACCCTGCTGCGGCTCGCGGAGCACCCGCGCATCGTGGCCGTCAAGGACTGCAGCTACGACCTGCTCGGCGCCACGAAGGTGATGTCGAGGACCTCGCTCGCCTACTACTCGGGAAGCGAGGAACTGAATCTGCCGCTGTACGCCCTGGGCGGTGCGGGCTATGTGAGCACGGTCGCCAATGTGGCACCGCGTCAGATGCGGTCCGTGCTGGACGCGTTCGACGCCGGGGACACCGCGGGGGCTGCCCGGCTCAACGAACTCACCATCGAACTGGTCGAGTTGATGATGGCGTCCGGACTCCCGGGCACCGTGACGGCCAAGGCCCTGCTGGCAGCGGGCCCGGTGCGCGAACCCCTCCAGCCCGCCGGGGAGGAAGCGGCGGACGCCCTGCGAAGGGCGCACGCCAGGCTGCTCGGGGCGCCGTAACACCCGACGGGACCGGCTCCGGTCCCGTCGGGCGTGACGAATGACCCCAGGGCCTCTCGTTTGGATCATGCCGGCCTGATCCAAACGAAAGACGCTAGTTGTGGTGGTGCAGGATCTCGTTGAGGCCGCCCCACACCGCGTTGTTCGGGCGGGCCTCGACGGTGCCGGTCACCGAGTTGCGGCGGAAGAGGATGTTCGAGGCGCCGGAGAGCTCGCGGGCCTTGACGACCTGGCCGTCGGGCATCGTGACGCGCGTGCCGGCCGTGACGTACAGCCCGGCCTCGACGACGCACTCGTCGCCCAGCGCGATACCGACGCCCGCCTCCGCGCCGACCAGGCAGCGCTCGCCGATCGTGATGCGGACGTTGCCGCCACCGGAGAGCGTGCCCATCGTGGACGCGCCGCCGCCGATGTCGGAACCGTCGCCGACGACGACGCCCGCGGAGATGCGGCCCTCGACCATCGAGGTGCCGAGCGTGCCCGCGTTGAAGTTGACGAAGCCCTCGTGCATGACGGTCGTGCCGGAGGCGAGGTGCGCACCGAGCCGGACACGGTCGGCGTCGGCGATCCGCACACCCTTGGGCGCGACGTAGTCCGTCATCCGCGGGAACTTGTCCACCGAGGTGACCTGGAGGTGCAGGCCGTCGGCGCGGGCGTTCAGCCGGACCTTCTCCAGCTCGTCGACGGCGACCGGACCGAGCGAGGTCCAGGCGACGTTGGCGAGGAGGCCGAAGACGCCGTCGAGGTTCTGACCGTGCGGCTGGACGAGGCGGTGGGAGAGCAGGTGCAGACGCAGGTACGCGTCGTGCGCGTCGAGCGGCTTGTCGTCCAGCGAGGAGATGACCGTGGCGACGGCCACGACCTCCACACCACGGCGGGCGTCCACGCCCATGGCCCTGGCCGCGGCCTCGCCGAGCCGGTTCACGGCCTCGTCCGGCGTGAGGCGCTGCGTACCGGCCGGGCCGGGCTCGGCCACGAGCTCGGGGGCGGGGAACCAGGTGTCGAGGACGGTGCCGTCACCGGCGATGGTGGCGAGGCCGGCGGCGACGGCGCCGGTGGTGCGGGGGGAACCCTGGGAAGTCGTGTCGGTCATGACCAAAACCTAACCGGCCGGGGGCCGCGCGGGCGAACCGGTCTCAACGACCGGGCCGGCCGCACGGCCGTCCCCCGCCGCCCGCGGCGGTCTGCCGGGTTCGCGCAGCCGCCTCGCCGCCAGCACGGCCGCCCCCGCGCCGCCCGCGAGCACCGCGCAGACCGGCCAGAGGAGTGCGGGCGCGGTCGCGTACAGCGCGCCGCCCAGCGGCGGCGCCAGCACCTGACCGCTGATCGAGACACCCGCGTACAGGCTCTGGAAGGTCCCCTGGGCGTGGGCGGGCGCCTGGTCGGCGACGTACGCGGTGGCCGTGGTCTTGTAGAGGATCTCCCCCGCGGTCAGCGAGACCATCATCGTGACGGCGAACAGCGCGCCGGCGCCGGGGATCAGCGCGGCGTAGCCGACTCCCACGAGCAGCAGGCCGGTTCCCACGATGGTCAGCGGCGCCCGCTTGCGCAGCGCGTGGGCGGCCGGCAGTTCGAGGCAGAGGATCACGCCGCCGTTGACGGCGAGCAGCCAGCCGTAGAACTGGGTGCTCCGGCCGTGGTCCGCGAGGAAGACGGGGAGGGTGGAGAACATCTGGCGGTAGACGAGGTCGACGCAGACGATCGCGGCGAGCAGCACCAGGACGGCGGGCCTGGCCAGCAGCGCGTGCCGGAGCCCGGGGGCGGCGGGATCGTGCGCGGGCCGGTCGTGGGCGGCCCCGCGGGCCGGCAGGACCGCGGCCGTGTACGCGGCGAAGAGGAGCGTGCCGAGGCCGTCGGCGAGGAAGAGCCAGTCGTAGGAGAAGCGGGCGGCGACCAGGGCTCCGAGCGGCGGCCCGACGGTGAAACCGCCGTTCGAGGCGAAGCGGGTGAGGGCGAAGCCCTGCCGGCGGCTCCCCTCGGGGACGGACACCGCGACGAGCGCGGCGTTCGCGGCGCGTACGACTCCGGAGGCGTACTGGGCGAGCGGCAGGACCGCGTACAGGGCGGCGACCGGCAGGACGGGCAGGGTGACCAGCGCGGTGCCGCCGACGCAGGCCCCGAGGAGGAGCATCCGGCGGTGACCGTATCGGTCGCCGAACCAGCCGCCGGTGAAGTTCCCCGCGACGAGGCCGATTCCGCCGATGCCGCTGATCACGCCGGCCTGGGTGACGGACAGTCCGCGGGGGCCGGTCAGATACACGAACAGGTAGACGAACGTGAAGCTGACGACCGTGTTGAGGAACGCGCCGAACGCCAGGAGCCGCACGGTCCTCGGCACATCCCGCAGCATCCGCATCCCGGCCCGCCCTCCCCACGGGACTCCTAGTGAGTTCCCCTTGGGAACGGACTATGGCAGCATGCTTTTGGCAGGTCAACCGAGTACACATACAGATGACCGCGGGAAGTGAAGCAGGAAGCAGGACGGAAGAAGGCACGCCATGCCCCAGCGAACCAGCCTGGCCGACGCCGACTGCGCGATCGCCCAGGCCCTCGACGTCGTCGGCGACTGGTGGACCCTGCTGATCGTGCGCGACACCGCGCGCGGGGTGCACCGCTTCGACGCGCTCCAGCACGAACTCGGCGTGTCCCGCAAGGTGCTCACCGAGCGGCTGAGGCTGCTCGTCGACGCGGACGTGCTGTTCCGCGAGCCCTACCAGGAACGGCCGGTGCGGTACGAGTACCGGCTCACCCCGCGCGGGCGCGCACTACTGCCTGTTCTCATCGCGCTCCAGGACTGGGGCGACGCCTGGGTGTCGGGAGAGGGAGAGACGATGGCGACAGCGAGCGAGACGTCCAAGGAGGCCGCCCGGGTGCACGCCCTGGTGGGGACGCGTCTGCCGGAACTGCGGCTCCTCGGCCACGACGGCGCCTCGCACGATCCGGTCGCCGCCACCCCGTACACCGTCCTGTACTTCTTCCCGGGCGCCTACGCCCGTGCGGACGCCTACCCGCCCGGCTGGGGCGAGATCCCGGGCGCGCGCGGCTGCACCCTCGAATCGTGCACGTACCGGGACCAGTTGGCCGAGTTCACCGCGGCCGGCGCGACCGTGCACGGGGTCTCCACCCAACGCCCGGACGAACAGCGGGCGTTCGCGGAGCTGGAGGGGCTGCGGTTCCCGCTGCTCTCCGACGCCGGGCTGGCCCTCACGGCGGCGCTGCGCCTGCCGACGTTCCGGGCGGCGGGGGTCAGCCGGCTCAAGCGGCTGACCCTGGTCGTGGACCGGGACCGGACGGTCCGCGAGGCGCTGTACCCGATCGCGGACATCGAGGCGAGCGTGCGTACGGCGCTGGCCGTGGTCCGCGACGGCGCGGGCCGTACGGCGACGGAGGACCTCCCGGCCGGACCGTGAACCGGCGAACGTCAGGAGCCCGGGCGGCGGGACGCTACGGTGTCCCGACCGGTACATCGGACGACTGTACGAACGACAACACGACGGAGAAGCAGTGTCGCAGGACGCAGGGTGGGGCGGCGGCGCACACGGGGGCGCACATCTCGGGGGCTCGCCGTACGGCGGCGGACCGTACGGCGGACCTCCCGGCCCGCCGGGATGGGGCGGCTGGATGCCGCCGCCCAAGCCCGGAGTGATACCTCTCGCTCCCCTGCGGCTCGGGGACCTGCTGGGGGGCGCCTTCAGCACGATGGGCCGGTACTGGAAGCAGCTGTTCGGCATGGGCCTCGCGCTGTACGGCGGAGCCGTGCTCGTGATGGCCGCGGCGCTGGCCGTCGCCTACTCCGCCGTCAGCGACCATCTGGACCGCCTCGTGGCGCTCTCGTCGGGCGAGGAGCCCTCCTCCTCCGACTACGTACCGCTCCTGACCGCCTTCGGCATCGTCGCGCTGCTCGGCATCGTCGTCATGATCCTCGCGTCCGCCCTGATGTACGGATCCGTCCCGGCGATCCTCCAGGACGCGGTGCTGGGCCGGCGGGTCACCTTCGCCACCGTGTTCCGGCGCGCGTGGGTGCGCGTGCCCGCTCTCATCGGCACCGTCTTCCTCACGGCTCTGATCGCGACCGTGCCGATCGGCCTCGCCATAGTCGCCTTCATCGCCATGATGACCGCCTTCATCACCCTCGACGGCGGTTCCGGCGCCCTCACCATCATGTCGCTCGGCGCGCTGTGCGCCCTGCTCACGACACCGCCGGCGCTCTGGCTCTGGGTGAAGTTCTCCCTCGCCCCGGCGGCCGTGGTCTTCGAGGGGCAGGGCCCTGTCGGGGCGCTGCGCCGCTCGTCGCAGCTGGTGCGCGGCGACTGGTGGCGGGTTTTCGGGATCACCCTGCTGGCGAGCCTCATGACCGCCGTCGCCGCCTACATCATCCAGATGCCGTTCTCCGTCCTCGGCATGTTCCCGGGCATGATCAGCACCGCGGACCTGGACTCCGACCCGAGCGCCACCGCCGTGATCATCGCGATGAGCGGCTATCTGGTGGCGACGCTGCTCGGGCAGATGGTCGCCCAGATCGTCTCGGCGACGTTCCCGCAGCTGGTGAACGGTCTGCTCTACGTCGACCGGCGCATCCGGACGGAGAATCTGGGCCCGGTCCTGGCCGAGGCCGCCGCCGTACCCCAGCAGGGCGGCGCTCCGCAGTACGGCACCACGCCGTACGGCGGCTGACGCCACCCGGCCCGCTCAGTCCACGAGGGACCGCTTCGGGCTGAGGACGCAGAACTCGTTCCCCTCGGGATCCGCCAGCACCACCCAGTTCACGTCCCCCTGCCCGACATCCACCCGCCGTGCGCCGAGCCCGATGATGCGCTCGACCTCGGTGGTCTGGTCGTCGGGTGCGAGGTCGATGTGCAGCCGGTTCTTGACGGTCTTCGGCTCCTCCACCGGGACGAAGCACATACCGGGCATCGCGAACTCGTCGGCGCCGATGACGATCTCGTCCTTGTCCTCGAAGAGGATCCGCCAGTCCAGCACCGCGCACCAGAAGGAGGCGAGGGCGGGCAGATCGTGGGTGTCGACGACGTGGTGGTACAAGCGAACGGCCATGCCCATCAGTCTGTCGGCGGACATGGCCGTTCGCCATTCCGTACCGGGATCGGGGCCGGATCCCTTCACCCTCCCCCGGGCAGTCCGCGGGCCGGGACCAGCCGTCGGGCGGGCCGTGGGTCCTCGGGCGGAGACGGCGCGTCCCCGGCGGACCGCAGCGTGGCCAGATACCGATCCCTGGAGACCGGGGCGAATCCGATGTCCCGGATCTGCGGGCTGTCCCACTGCGCGTCGAGCAGGTGTACGCCGACGGCACCGGCCCGGTCCGCGAGATCGGCGAGCGCCACTTTCGAGGCGTCGGAGCGCCGGTGGAACATCGAGTCCAGGCTGAACACCGTCCCGGTCTGCATGCCGTAGGCCCCACCGATGAGGGTGTCGCCCTCCCAGACCTCCACGCTGTGCGCCGACCGCCCTGCGTTGAGCAGGGTCAGACTCTGCATCAGTTCCTCGGTCAGCCACTGCGGGCTGCGCCCGCGCCGGCACTCGTCGAGCACCTGGGGGAACGCCCGGTCGACCGTCGTGGTCCAGCCGAGACGGTTGCGGAGCCGGCGCGTCAGACCGTGCCCGATGTGGACGTCCCCGGGGGACGCGACGGGCCGCGGGTCGGGTGACCACCAGGCGACCTCGTAGGGGTTGCGCTTCCCGTCCCCGAGGATCGCGATCGCCCCTGACGCGACGTCCGCCTCGAACAGCGCCTCGTTCATCTGGCACGCGAAGGCGTCCTGCGCGGGGAAGGGGTACAGCCCCGCACGGTACGCCTCCAGCACCGTGTCCGGACTCAGGTCTCCGCAGAACGCGACAGGTCCGCCCGCGGGCGCGTGCGCGAGGTCGAGCGACGCCCAGGAGCCGCACCCGTTCACCATGCCCGTGGTCCTCTCCTCAGCCACTCCGCGGCGGGGCGAGATAGCCGTCGTCCAGCAACGAGTCGATGTACGTGTCGAGCAGTGCGGCGTCCACGGGGGGAATGCCGATACCGGTGCCGCGCAGGGCCCGTTCGGTGTTGGACCGCGTCGTGGAGGGGAAGTTCCGCTGGAAGTACATCTCCGCGACCGTGATGTCGGCGCGGGCACTCCGGTCGACGAACAACGCGACGAACGGGGTGACGGGGTGGGTCGGATGACCCGCCGCGTACCCCACCAGTTCGCGGACCCACGCGTCGTAGGGCAGCTTCCGCACGGGATAGCCGCGTGCCCCGAGCCGCTCCGCCAGATCGCCGATCATCGCGACCCGGGGGTTGGTGAGGTGGTAGACGTTCCCGGTGGCCGGCAGCCGGGTGGAGACATGGGCGACCACCCGGGCGAAACAGTCCGCCGGAATGAAGTCCAGGGGCAGGTCGACGTCCGGGAAGAAGGACGTATCGGCGATGAACCTGATGAGCGCGCACATCTCCGTGCCGGTGTTCATCACTCCCGTGGTCCGGTCCCCCGTCACGTCGTTGGGACGGTAGACGGCGACCGGCAGTCCCCGGGCCGCGGCATTGTGGAGCAGCTTCTCGGCCGCCCACTTGGACTCCACGTACCCGACCCCCAGATGCCCGGCGTGCGACAGCGGCGTCTCCTCCGTGGCGTGCCGTACGCCTGCCGCCCCGAGGCCGGCGAGCACCGCCATGCTGGATATGTAGTGCACGGGAATGGAGCGCAGCGCACCGGCGAGCCGGATGACCTCCCGGGTGCCGCTGACGTTCGCGTCCCTCAACTCGGCGTACGGGTAGATGAAGTTGACCTGGCCGCCGCAGTGGTACACGAGGTCCATCGTCGCCGCGAGGTGCTCGAACCGGTCCTCCGGCAGCCCGAGGAGCGGCTTCGCCAGATCGCCGACGACGGGGAGGACCCGGCCGGGGGGAAGGTCCCGCAGGAGGTAGCGCTGGTGTGCGCCGCGGATGCGTTCCAGGGCGTGCTCCTCGTCCGCCGCACGCACCAGGCAGTGGATCCTCGCCCGGGTGGACGTCAGCAGCGTGCCGAGCAGGTGCGTTCCGCAGAACCCCGTGGCGCCGGTGAGGAGGATCTCCGTCGGGTGCTCCGGGTGCGGGGCGCGGCCGGTGGAGCGGCGGACCGGCACGGTCAGCAGGTCGGCCTCGGCGTCGAAGTCCGGGGGCACGGCCGGTGTGCCGTCCGTGGTGCCTGCCCGCGCCGCCAGGACGACGTCGGCGAAGGCGTGCAGACGGGCGTCGCGCAGGAGCGAGCGGGTCAGGTTCCGGATCTCCGTCACGCCGATCCCGAACATGATGCGGGCGCGCGCCATCATCTCCATGGCGAGCAGGGAGTTCCCGCCCAGTTCGAAGAAGTCGTCGGCCGGTCCCACATGGTCGATGTCCAGGATCTGCGCCCACAGCTGCGCCATTCCGGTCTGTACGGACGGGTGTTCCGCCGGGCCGTGCCCGACGGGTGCCGTCCCGCGGCGCGTGAGGGCGCGGTGGTCGGTCTTCCCGTTGCGGGTGACGGGGAGTTCACCGACGGCGGTGAGGGTCGCCGGAACCATGTGTCCCGGGACGGTCCCGGCGACGAACTCCCTGATCCGGGCCGGGGCCGCTCCTTCGGCGGGGGGTGGCAGCACCGGCGTGTAGTACGCCGCGAGGGCCCGGTCGCCGTCGCCCCGGTCGTGTACCACCACGGCGACGCGGTCGACCGCCGGATGGGCGGCGACCGCGGACTCGACCTCGGCGAGGTCGACCCGGAATCCGGAGACCTTCGCTTGGCGGTCGGACCGTCCCAGGAAGTCGAGGTTCCCGTCAGGACGCCACCGCCCGAGATCGCCCGTGCGGTACATCCGTTCGCCGGGGACCGGGCCGTAGGGGTCCGGCAGGAAGTGCTCGGCGGTCAGGCCCGGCTGTCGCCAGTAGCCGCGGGCGACCGCGCGACCGCCGATGTAGATCTCGCCCCTGCGGCCCGGCGGCACCGGCCGCAGATCCCGGTCCAGGACGTGGATGCGGGTGTCCCCCAGGGCTCTGCCCACCGGGGTCGGCCCGCGGGCGTGCGGGGGCAGCGTCTCCTCGGTCAGGACACACAGCGCCGAGGTGATGGTGGCCTCCGTCAGCCCGTAGGCGTTGACGAGGCGCGCGGCGGGCATCCTGCGGAACGAGGTGCGGCAGTCGTCCGGGAGCACCGTGTCGCCGCCCACGATCATCAGCCTCAGGGAGCGCAGCGCCTCGCTGTCGTCCTCCGCGGCCTTGACCAACTGGTGCCAGTAGGCGGGCGTCAGGTCCGCCACGGTGACCCCGTGCTCCGGCAGCCGGCGCAGCAGCTCGGTCGGCGCCCAGGTGTGCCGTCCGCCGAGGACCAGCGTCGCCCCGCTGACGAGCGTCGCGAGGATCTGCTCGATCGAGGTGTCGAAGCCCGGCGCCGCCAGTTGCAGTACGCGGTCGCCCGGGGACAGCCCGTACGCTCCGGACACGTCCGACAGCACACCGCACAACGAGCCGTGGCTGACCATGACCGCCTTGGGCAGGCCCGCCGAGCCCGAGGTGTGGATCATGTAGGCGAGGTCGTCGGCCCTGGGGCCGGCCCGGGGCGGCTCGGTGGACCAGGACGCGGCGTCCGCGAGGAAGTCCTCCATGAGGAGGATCCGGCCCGGCCCGTTCCCGAAGATCCCGGCATATGCCCGGGTGGTGAGCACCACCCGGGAACCCGCCTCCTCGGCCAGCCGCGCCGAGCGGCTCGCCGGGAATCCCGGGTCGACCGGCAGGAAGGCTCCGCCGCTCCTGAGTACCGCCAGCATCGCGGTCACCAGGTCCGCACTGCGCTCCATACAGAGGGTGACCACGCTCTCGCTGGTCACTCCGAGTGAGTTCAGCCGGTGGGCGAGTCCGCTGGCACGACGGTCCAGCAGGCCGTAGGCGAGTTCGGGTCCGTCGGACACCACCGCGATCGCGCCCGGCTGCCGGGCCGCGTGCCTGCGCAGGGACTCCGAGACGCCGGGAGCGGCGGGGGCCTCCTCCCGCCGGTGCGGGGACCAGGTCCCGTCGGCTCCGCGCGGACGTGAACCGCGCGGACGCATGTCCGTCCACAGGGTCTCCACGGCGGCCGTGCACCCGGCCCTGGAGTCCGGATCGCCCACGGGGTACCAGCCGGCCGGAATCCCGAGTTCGGCGGGCCAGATCGCATACTGTTCGGCCTCGTTCACGAGGACCTGGCAGGCGGCGTCCTGCGGCAGGCGGCTGGGGCGGTTGCTCACCATCCGGACCTCCTGAACAGTGATGGTCACGCACTTCGATGATGCACGATCCGGTGGCAATGAGCGCGCCGCGCGGGATTGACGGTTGCGGGCACTGTTGCGGGCACCGGAGAACGACAATTGGCCCGTTCGGGATTCCTGTGGAACGCTTGAAATGGCGGCACTTGCGATAAAGCGACTACAGACGCCGATCAGGAGGTGGCTGGGTTGTTGACCAGCAAATTGCCACCCAAGGTGCGCCCGCGTCACCTCATTGGCTATTTCGTGTGGATGGCCCTCCTCATCTCCCTCTATTACGTCTTTCCCGACTCCCGGGTGGTCTGGTGGGGGGTGATGGGCCTCAGCGGAGTCCTCGCCATTCTGGTGGGCGTCCTCCTCAACCGGCCCTCGCATTACGTTTCCTGGCTTCTGCTCGCCGCAGCGAATCTCAGCTTCCTCACGGGCGAGCTGATGAACGTCGTCTACACCCAGTACCTGCACCAGGTGAATCCGTTCCCGTCCATCGCCGACGGCTTCTACCTGGCGCAGTACCCGCTCTACGCGGCGGGGGTACTGGGCTTCATCCGCTGGCGGACGGCGAGCCGCGACCGGGGCAGCCTGATCGACGCGCTGATCCTGACGGCCGGTCTGGCGCTGCTCTCCTGGAGCTATCTGATCGTCCCGTATGTGCGCAACCCCGAACTGACCTGGGTCCAGAAGGCGTTCTCCATCGCCTATCCGCTAGGGGACCTCCTCGTCCTGGCGATGCTGGCGCGCCTGCTCGCACCCCGTACCGGAGGAAGCCGTTCCCTTCAGCTGCTGACCATCGGGACGCTCGGGATTCTCATCTCCGACGTCCTGTTCGGACTGATCCAGCTCGACGGCACCTGGCGCATCGGCACCGCTGTCGACCTGGGCTGGGCGGTCCTCTACACCTGCTGGGGCGCTGCGGCACTGCATCCGTCCATGGTGACGCTGACCCGGCCGGCGCCCGTCCAGCCGCCGACGCTCGCGCCCGCGCGGGTGGGCCTGCTGATGCTCGCCTCACTGATCGCTCCCCTGATACTGCTGCTCGACGCGGGGCAGGGCGGCGGGGCCGATGCCCGGGTCGTCGGCGCGTTCTCCGCCGTCCTCTTCTTCCTCGTGCTCGCACGGCTGGCAGGCGTGGTGACGAACCATCGCAAGGCGATCGCCAGGGAACGTGTCCTGCGGACGGGCATCGAGTCGCTGGCCTGGGCGCGCAGTGTCGAGGAGGTCGCGGAGGCCGTCGAGGGCACGGCCACGACCCTGATGCGCAGCCCGCGGCGCACCGCCGTCCTCGCGGTCCGTGACCGTGAGGAGGAGCTGCGGATCGTCCGCGAGGACGCAGACGAGGACACGACGGCACCGCTCCGTCCCCTCGACGAGGCGCTCGCGCTGCCCGCGGTCCGCGAACAGCGCCCCCTGCCCCTCTCCGATCTGGATCCGGGCGTCGTCGCGGGCCTGCCGGACGCCCCCAGCGCGCTGCTGTGCCCCCTGGTCCTGGACCGTCCGGCCGGCGAGATGACACTCGGCGTCCTGGCGGTGGCGGGTGTCGAGAGCGAACTGCTCGACGTACGGACCACACTGGCGACCCTCGCCGCCCAGGCGGTGCTGGCCGTCGAGCGCATCGGTCTGGCCGAGGAGATCAACCGCCGGGACAGCGAGGCGTACTTCCGGACGCTCGTGCACAACGCCTCGGACGTCATTCTGATCCTGGACGCGGACGGGCGGGTCCGCTACGCCAGCTCCTCGGCGCTGCCGGTGCTCGGCTACCGGTCCCTGAAGGGGCGCCGGCTGACCGATCTGGTCGCGCCCGGAGAGACCCCGACCATGGTCCGGATGCTGGCCGACATGCGCACCCGGGACTGGTCGGACCGCCGTGAGGACTGGCGGGTCCGGCGGCGCGACGGGGCCCTCATCGAGGTCGAGGTGCGGTGCAGCGACCTGCGGGACGATCCCACCGTCGGCGGCCTCGTCCTGACCCTCCAGGACGTCACCGAACGCCGCCGGCTCGAACGCGAACTCACGCACCGCGCCTTCCACGACTCCCTGACGGGGCTGGCGAACCGGGTGCTCTTCCAGGACAGGACCGGTCACGCACTGACACGCGGTCAGCGCGAAGGCACCGTGGTCGGGGTGCTGTTCGTCGACGTGGACGACTTCAAGGTCATCAACGACACGCTGGGGCACGGCGTGGGCGACGAACTCCTCGTCGCCGTGTCCCTGCGGCTGGCCACCACGATCCGGGCCTCCGACACCGTGGCGCGCATCGGCGGGGACGAATTCGCCATGCTCACCGGGGACTCGATGTCCCCGAGCGACGTCGAGACGTTCAGCGACCACGTCGTCGAGGCGTTCAGAGAGCCGTTCAGGCTGTCCTCGGGCATGGTCAACGTCTCCATCAGCGTGGGCGTCGCGACCACCGAGGACAGTGTCGACGCGGACGAGCTGTTCGCCCACGCCGACCTGGCGCTGTACTCGGCCAAGACCGCGGGGAAGTGCCAGTGGCGCCGGTACCGGCCGAAGCTGCAGAGCGACCTGCTGGAGCGTCACGAGCTCCAGGAGTCCCTGGACGCCACGGTCGTCGAGACCTCGTTCGCCGTGCGCTACCAGCCGATCGTCGATCTGGCCAGCAGCGAACTCGTGGGCTTCGAGGCGCTGGTGCGCTGGCCGCACAAGACCCGGGGCGTCGTGCTCCCCGAACAGTTCATCGCGCTGGCCGAGGAGAGCGGCCGGATCGTCCCGCTCGGCGCCTGGGTGCTGCGCCAGGCCGCGTCCGACGCCGCCCGGTGGCGCAGGGAGAACACCCGCAGGCCGGACGGGGCCCGCAGACCGGACGTGCCCCTCTATGTCAGCGTGAACGTCTCCGCCCGGCAGTTCCGCGACGCGGGCTTCGTGGACATGGCCCTGCGGGCCCTCGAAACCTCGGGGATCGGTCCCGAGTCACTCGTCCTGGAGCTGACCGAGAGCGTGCTGATGACCCGCGGCGACAACGTCCTGGACGGCATGAAGGAACTGACCGACCTCGGCATCCGCATCGCCATCGACGACTTCGGAACGGGCTACTCCTCGCTCAGTTACCTCCGCGAGTTCCCCATCAAGATCCTGAAGATCGACAAGTCCTTCATCGACGGCCTCGGGGTGTCCACCCAGCAGTACGCGCTCATCGAGGGCATCGCCAACATCGCCGAGACCCTGGGCATCGTGGTGATCGCCGAAGGGATCGAGAACCGGACCCAGCGCGATCTGCTGGCGTCCCTGGGCTGCCCGCTCGGGCAGGGCTTCCTCTTCGCCCAGCCCATGGAGGCATCCGAGGCCGAGAGGCTCGTGCGCTCCTCGCACCGGCTGGGCGTGTAGCGGACAGCACTGCGGGGCGCCTGCCCCTGCCGTATCCACGACAAGGGAAGACGCCCCGCAGCGAGCGACCGTACGCGCCGGACCGGCAGCGTCAGACGTTGAACCCGAGCGCGCGAAGCTGCTCCCGGCCGTCGTCCGTGATCTTGTCCGGGCCCCACGGCGGCATCCAGACCCAGTTGATCCGCAACTCGTTGACGATGCCGTCGGTCGCGGACTTCGCCTGGTCCTCGATGACATCGGTCAGCGGACAGGCCGCGGACGTCAGGGTCATGTCGAGGGTGGCGATGTTGGCGTCGTCGATGTGAATGCCGTAGATGAGGCCCAGGTTGACGACGTCGATGCCCAGCTCGGGGTCGACTACGTCGTAGAGCGCCTCGCGGACCTCGTCCTCGGAGGCCGGCTTCAGTGCGACTGTCTCTTGATCACTCATGCGGTCTTCCCTTCGGACAGCGCCTTCGCCGTCGCGTCCTTCCACGCCATCCAGCTCAGCAGCGCGCACTTGACCCGGGCCGGGTACTTGGAGACACCGGCGAACGCGACCGCGTCCTCCAGCACCTCCTCCATCGCGTCGTCCGGCTCCAGCTGACCCTTGGACTGCATCAGTTCCAGGAACGCGGCCTGGATCTTCTGCGCCTCGGCGAGCTGCTTGCCGACGAGCAGATCGTTCAGCACGGAGGCACTGGCCTGGCTGATGGAGCAGCCCTGGCCCTCGTAGCTGATGTCGGCGATGGTCTCGCCGTCGTACTTCACCCGGAGCGTGATCTCGTCGCCACACGTCGGGTTGACGTGATGCACCTCGGCGTCGCCGTCCCGCAGGCCGCGCCCGTGGGGGTGCTTGTAGTGGTCCAGGATCACTTCCTGGTACATGGAATCAAGCTTCACCAGTCAACCCTCAGCAGTTGTGGCATTTAACCGAAAAAGTTCCGGACGTGCTCCAGGCCGTCCACCAGGGCGTCGACCTCGGCGGGCGTGGAGTACAGATAGAACGACGCTCGCGTCGTCGCAGGAATTCCGTACCGCAGGCACACCGGCCGCGCGCAGTGGTGACCGACCCGGACGGCGATGCCCTGCTCGTCCAGGACCTGACCCACGTCGTGCGGGTGGATGTCACCGAGCGTGAAGGAGATCGTCGCACCGCGGTCCACGGCGGTCGACGGACCGATGATCTTGAGGTCCGGAACCTCCAGGAGGCGCTTCACCGCGTACTCGGTGATCGCGTGCTCGTGGCGGTAGATGTTCTCCATGCCGATCGCCGAGAGGTAGTCCACGGCCGCACCGAGGCCGACGGCCTGGGCGATCGGGGGCGTACCCGCCTCGAACTTGTGGGGCGCGGGAGCATAGGTCGACGAGTGCATCGACACGGTCTCGATCATCTCGCCGCCGCCGAGGAAGGGCGGCAGGTCCTCCAGGAGTTCCTGCCGTCCCCACAGCACGCCGATACCGGTCGGGCCGACCATCTTGTGGCCGGTGAAGGCCACGAAGTCGGCCTGCAGCGCCTGCACGTCGAGCACCATGTGCGGGGCCGCCTGCGAGGCGTCGATGCAGACCAGCGCGCCGACCTGCTGGGCGCGGCGGATGATCTTCTCGACCGGGTTGATCGTGCCCATGATGTTCGAGACCAGCGTGAAGGAGACGATCTTCGTCTTCTCCGTGATGATCTCGTCGATGTTGGACAGGTCGAGGCGGCCGTCGTCGGTGATGCCGAACCACTTCAGCTTCGCGCCGGTGCGCTGCGAGAGCAGCTGCCACGGCACGATGTTGGAGTGGTGCTCCATCTCCGTGGTGACGATCTCGGTGTCGCGGTCCACCCGATAGGGCTCGTCGGCCCAGCCGAGCATGTTGGCCACGAGGTTGAGCGACTCGGAGGCGTTCTTCGTGAAGATCACCTCGTTGCGGCTCGGCGCGTTGATGAAGGCCGCGACCTTGTCGCGAGCACCCTCGTACAGCGCGGTGGCCTCCTCCGCGATGGTGTACACACCACGGTGGACGTTGGCGTTGTGCCGCTCGTAGTACGCGTTCAGCGCATCGAGGACCTGGCGCGGCTTCTGCGAGGTCGCCGCACTGTCCAGGTAAACGATCTTCTTGCCGTCGTGGACCGTGCGGTCCAGGATCGGGAAGTCCTTGCGGATCGCCTCGGTGTCGAGGAGGCCGGAGAGCCCCTGTCGGGCGTCAGTCACGCGGAAGCGCCACCCTTCACGTATGCCTCGTAGCCCTCGTTCTCCAGCTTGTCCGCGAGCTCGGCACCGCCGGACTCGGCGATACGGCCGTTGGCGAAGACGTGCACGAAGTCGGGCTTGATGTAGCGGAGGATCCGCGTGTAGTGCGTGATCAGCAGGGTGCCGACCTCGCCGGTCTCGCGGACCCGGTTGACACCCTCGGAGACGACGCGCAGGGCGTCGACGTCGAGGCCGGAGTCGGTCTCGTCGAGGATGGCGATCTTCGGCTTGAGGAGCTCCAGCTGAAGGATCTCGTGGCGCTTCTTCTCGCCGCCGGAGAAGCCCTCGTTGACGTTGCGCTCGGCGAAGGCCGGGTCCATCTGGAGGCCGGCCATCGTCTCCTTGACCTCCTTCACCCACGTACGCAGCTTGGGCGCCTCGCCGCGGACGGCGGTGGCGGAGGTGCGCAGGAAGTTGGAGACGGAGACGCCGGGGATCTCGACCGGGTACTGCATGGCCAGGAACAGACCGGCGCGGGCGCGCTCGTCGACGGTCATGTCCAGGACGTTCTCGCCGTCCAGGGTCACCGTGCCACTCGTGATCGTGTACTTGGGGTGCCCCGCCAGCGAGTACGCGAGGGTGGACTTGCCGGACCCGTTGGGGCCCATGATGGCGTGGGTCTCGCCCTGCTTCACGGTCAGGTCGACGCCCTTGAGGATCGTCTTCGTGGCGTTGTCGGCCTCGACGGTGACGTGCAGGTCGCGGATTTCAAGCGTTGCCATGGGTGACTCAGGTCTCCTGGGTGACGGAGACGAGCACATCGTCCCCTTCGATCTTTACGGGGTAAACGGGAACGGGGCGCGTCGCGGGAAGGCCGGACGGCTTGCCGGTGCGCAGATCGAAACTCGACCCGTGCAGCCAGCACTCGATCATGCAGTCCTCGACCTCGCCCTCCGACAGCGACACGTTCGCGTGCGAGCAGATGTCGTTGATCGCGAACACCTCGCCCTCGGTGCGCACCACGGACACCGGCGTGCCGTCGAGCTCCACCCGCCTGGGGGTGTCGTCCTCCAGCTCGCTCAGCGCACAGGCTTTGACGAAGGCCATCAGACGGACGCCTTCAGCTCGGTCTCGATCTTGTCGAGCAGACGCGCCTCGACGTCCGGCAGACCGATCTGCTGGACCAGCTCGGCGAAGAAGCCGCGCACGACGAGGCGGCGGGCCTCCTCGGCGGGGATACCGCGCGACTGGAGGTAGAAGAGCTGCTCGTCGTCGAAACGGCCGGTCGCGGAGGCGTGACCCGCGCCGACGATCTCGCCGGTCTCGATCTCCAGGTTCGGCACGGAGTCGACCCGGGCGCCGTCCGTGAGGACGAGGTTGCGGTTCATCTCGTACGTGTCGGTGCCCTCGGCCTTGGCCTGGATGAGGACGTCCCCGATCCATACGGCGTGCGCGCCGTCGCCCTGCAGCGCGCCCTTGTAGGCCACGTTGGACTTGCAGTGCGGGGTGTTGTGGTCGACGAGGAGACGGTGCTCCTGGTGCTGGCCCTTGTCGGTGAAGTACAGACCGAAGAGCTCGGCCTCGCCGCCGGTGCCCGCGTAGCTGATGCGCGGGTGGATGCGGACGAGGTCGCCGCCGAAGGTGACGACGATCGACTTGAACGAGGCGTCCCGGCCGATCAGCGCGTTGTGCTGACCGACGTGGACGGCCCGCTCGTCCCAGTCCTGGACCGAGACGACGGTGAGCTTGGCACCGTCGCCCAGCACGTAGTCGACGTTGGCGGCGAGCACCGCGTCGCCCGTGTGGTCGATGACGACGACGGCCTCGGCGAAGGCTCCCAGCTCGATGAGCTGGTGACCGTAGGCGACGCCGCCCTCGCCGTGCACGGCGATCCGGATCGGCTCGGTGAGCACGGCCTCCTTGGCGACCGTGACGACCGACGCCTGCTCGAAGGACGTGTACGCCTGGGCGGCGACACGGTCCACCGGGGTGCCGGCCTTGCCGAGCCGCGAGTCCTCGCGGCCGACGGTCTCGACGGTGACCCCTTCCGGGGCCTCGATCGCGACCTTCACGCCGTCACCGGCGGCGACCGCGGTGCCGTCGTGCAGCCCTCGAAGGCGCTCCAGCGGCGTGAACCGCCACTCCTCCTCGCGGCCGTGCGGGACCGGGAAGTCCGCGACGTCGAAGGAGGGGGGCGCGCTCATGCGCGTGGCGACGGTCGACTCGGCGGCCACCGCGATGGACCCGGCGGTGGTGGACCCCGCCGGAATGTTCTGAGCCTCAGCCATGGCTGTCGTAGTGCTCGCTTTCTGATTCAAGAAGTCGGGGGACGCGGTCGGCAGGCGTACTAGCCGACCGAACCCTCCATCTGCAGCTCGATCAGCCGGTTGAGCTCCAGGGCGTACTCCATGGGCAGCTCCTTGGCGATCGGCTCGACGAATCCGCGCACGATCATCGCCATGGCCTCGAACTCGGTGAGTCCGCGGCTCATGAGGTAGAAGAGCTGGTCCTCGGAGACCTTGGAGACGGTCGCCTCGTGGCCCATCGACACGTCGTCCTCGCGGACGTCGACGTAGGGGTAGGTGTCGGAGCGCGAGATGGTGTCGACCAGCAGCGCGTCACAGAGCACGTTGGACTTGGCGCCCGGCGCACCCTCGCCGATCTCGATGAGACCGCGGTAGGAGGTACGGCCGCCGCCTCGCGCCACCGACTTGGAGACGATGTTGGACGAGGTGTTCGGGGCCATGTGGACCATCTTGGCGCCGGCGTCCTGGTGCTGGCCCTCGCCGGCGAAGGCGATGGACAGGGTCTCGCCCTTGGCGTGCTCGCCCATCAGGTAGATGGCCGGGTACTTCATGGTGACCTTGGAGCCGATGTTGCCGTCGACCCACTCCATGGTCGCGCCCTCGTACGCCACGGCGCGCTTGGTGACGAGGTTGTAGACGTTGTTCGACCAGTTCTGGATGGTCGTGTAGCGGCAGCGGCCGCCCTTCTTCACGATGATCTCGACGACCGCGGAGTGCAGCGAGTCCGAGGAGTAGATCGGGGCGGTGCAGCCCTCGACGTAGTGGACGTAGGCGTCCTCGTCGACGATGATCAGCGTCCGCTCGAACTGACCCATGTTCTCCGTGTTGATACGGAAGTAGGCCTGGAGCGGGATCTCGACGTGCACGCCCTTCGGCACGTAGATGAACGAGCCGCCGGACCACACGGCCGAGTTCAGCGAGGCGAACTTGTTGTCGCCGACCGGGATGACGGTGCCGAAGTACTCCTTGAAGAGCTCCGGGTGCTCCTTCAGCGCGGTGTCGGTGTCCATGAAGATGACACCCTGCGCCTCCAGCTCCTCGTTGATCTGGTGGTACACGACCTCGGACTCGTACTGGGCCGCGACACCGGCGACGAGGCGCTGCTTCTCCGCCTCGGGGATGCCGAGCTTGTCGTACGTGTTCTTGATGTCCTCGGGCAGGTCCTCCCAGGACTCCGCCTGCTTCTCCGTGGACCGCACGAAGTACTTGATGTTGTCGAAGTCGATGCCCGAGAGGTCGGAGCCCCAGTTCGGCATGGGCTTCTTACCGAAGAGCTTCAGGCCCTTGAGGCGCAGCTTCAGCATCCACTCGGGTTCGTTCTTCTTCTCCGAGATGTCGCGGACGACAGCCTCGGAGAGACCGCGCTTGGCCGCAGCGCCTGCCGCGTCGGAGTCGGCCCAACCGAATTCGTACGTGCCCAGACCCTCGAGCTCAGGGTGGGCAGTCTCCGTGGGGAGCGTCATGCGGGGTTCCTCCCGGCAGTGCTTGCAGATACTGATGTGGCGGTCTGTGGTGATGCGTGGCCGCTGCGCGGCACGTACGTCGTACACACGCCGTCGCCGTGGGCGAGGGTGGCCAGACGCTGCACATGGGTCCCGAGCAGGCTGGAGAAGATCTCCGTCTCCGCCTCGCACAGCTGCGGGAACTGCTCGGCGACATGCGCGACCGGGCAGTGGTGCTGGCACAACTGCTCGCCCTGCTGCGGGCCGGGCGCACTTCGCGCCGTAGCAGCGTACCCGTCCGCGGACAAGGCCCTGGCCAGGGCCTCCGTGCGATCCTCGGGGTCCGCAGCCTCGACCGCGGCGCGGTACGCCTCGGCCTGGGAGGCCATGCGGGCGCGGGCGAAAGCGATGACCGCTTCGTCGCCCGAGGTCTCGGCGATCCAGCGCAGGGCGTCGGCGGCGAGCTTGTCGTAGGACTGGTCGAAGGCGTCCCGGCCGCAGTCGGTCAGGGCGAACACCTTGGCGGGACGCCCCCGGGTCCGTGCCCCGTACACCCGCTGGTCGCGGGCCTCGACGACACCGTCGGAGACGAGGGCGTCGAGGTGACGGCGGACGGCGGCCTGGGTGAGCCGGACGCGCTTCGCCAGATCGGCGGCGGTGGACGGGCCGTGATCCAGGATGGAGCGCGCGACCCGGTTGCGCGTCGAGCGCTCGCCGGTCGCGAGTTCCTCCTGCGGAGCCTCGCCAACGTATTTCACAACGCCATTGTTGCGTAATTCACCGGGGCCTGACAACCCGGCCCCCGATCATGGCCTGATGGGGTTCATCACTTAGGCATACCTAAGTTGACCTGCGGAAATGATCAATCCCGGTGCGCAGGCGACGGCGCCGCACCGCGGCCCGCCCGGCAGGTGCCGGGCGGGCCGCGGTGTCCGGCGGGGCAGCCGGCGGTGGTTCAGCCGGTCAGGTCCGGCCGCTGCGAAACCCGGATGGAGTTCACCAGGGACTTGCCCTGAATGGCCGACAGCCGCACGTTGAGCTGGCCGTCGGTGACCTCGACCGTGAGGGTCTTGTCCAGGGCCGTGTACGTGCCCTTCTCCAGCGCGATGTCGAGGTTGGGGACGAACTCCCTGCCCTCGGCGAGCACGTCGAAGACCCTGGCCCCCGGCTTGGTGCCGCTGACCTCCGCGAAGCCCAGCTCGACGCGGTAGACGCCGTTCGGGACGTTGTCGAAGCGGTACTCCAGCGCGCCGGTGCGGGCGCTGCGGTACAGCGCCTGCTCGCTCGTGCCGGAGATGGTCCTCGTCGTGCTGATCCTGCTCGTGGTGCCGATGTAGCCGTACGAGCCGGCCGCGTACGCGCGGTCCGGTCCCCAGCTGTCACCGAGCAGGTCCGTGGCCGAGCCGGTGGCTCCGGTGTCGAGCGCCGCCTGGTAGGCCGGGACGACGATCTTCAGCGGAATCTCGACGACGGGCGCCCTGCCGCTCTCCGAGGAGACGAGCAGGGTGCCGGTGAGCACCGAGCCCGGGGTGGCGCCCGTGGTGTCGAAGGTGAGCTCCAGCTTCTGCTCGGCGCCCTCGGCCAGCTCGCCGGAGGCGGGCGTGACCGTGACCCAGGAAGCGTCGCCGCTCTCCCGCACCGTGTACGGCGTGGCCGTGCCCGTGTTGCTCACGGTCAGCGTGCGGGTGCGGTCCTGGTCCGCCGGGACGACCAGCGCGTAGTCGGCCGCCGAGGCCGCGACCCGGCCGGTCTTCAGCACGGCGTCGGCCACGGCGATGTCCTTGGCCTTCAGCCCGCGCTCCGCCGTGACACCGGAGTAGTGGTCCGCCACGACCGTGACGTCGTACCCGGACTCCGTGGTGCCCGCCGGGACCTGGACGAGATAGCTGCCGTCGGCGCCCGTGGTGCCGGTGGCGACGGCGGTACCGGCCTGGCCGACCTTCACGGTGGCGCCCGCGACCGGCGCGCCGTCGTTGTCGTCGGTGACCGTACCGGCCACCACGGCACTCCTGCTGGTGCTGAAGGAGAGCGTCATGCCGTCGGTGACGGCCGCCTGGTTGTACGAGTACAGCAGGGCGTCCGTGCCGGTGTCGCTCTCGATGCCGACGGTGGCGGTGGAGCCGTTCTCCAGCGTGCCGTCACCGATGTCCTTGTAGTGGTAGGAGACGGCACCGTCCTCACCGATGACCGCGGCGAAGCTGATGCGCTGGGCCGTGGAGGAGGTGATCTGCACGTCCCGCCACTCGACGACCACCGAGCGGTGCGGCGCGGTGCCGCGGGCCGCCCAGTAGACCCCGGACGTGGTGGAGCTGCTGTCGATCTGCAGGTTGTCCCAGAAGGGGTAGAGCGCGCCGTTGGGAGTTCCCGTGGTCGGCAGGCTGGCGTTCGTCGACGAGGTGCTGACGGTGCCGAACGCGAGGACGCCCTCGGTGGTGGCGGTGGCGGCGCGGTACGTCTTTCCGTACAGGCCGACCGGGAACGGCAGGTCGAAGCGGGCCGAACCGGTCGTCGCGCTGGACATCGCCAGTTTGGTGTCACCCGTCGGGAAGGCACCCGTGCCCGTGAGGCAGGTCGTACCGAAGGTGTCCTCGCGGCTGGCCAGGTCGATGTCCCTGGTGGCCGACGCGGTCAGCTCCACGCTCACGCTCGTTCCCGTGGCGCAGCGGCTGACCGGAGTGACGGCCACGTTGTACGTGCCGACCGGCAGGGTCACCGTGTACGTGCCGTCGGCGGCCGAGACCGTCTTCACCGGGGTGCCCTGGACCACGACGTTCGCGCCGGCCTCGGCGCCCGCCTCGGTCCTCACGGTGCCGCTGAGCGTCGCGCTGGGCGCCTGTTCCAGCGTGAAGTCCTTGGTCGTCGTCTCGTTCTCGACGACCGTGGCCGTGGACTCGGTGGCGTGGAATCCGAACTTGGAGACAGTGATCCGGTAGTCGCCGACCATCACCTTGGGCAGGGCGTAGGAACCGTCCGCTCCGGTGGTGACGGTGGACTTCATCGGTCCGTCCAGGGTCACGGTGGCGTCCGCGACGACCGCGCCACCGGAGCCGACCGTGCCGCCGAGCGCGCCGAGCGGGCCGCGCGGGGTGGCGCTGACCGCGGCGTACGCGTCGAGGCGTCCTTCGCCCCAGACGTTGTTCTTGGCCGCGGTGCCGCCGCAGGTCGTGTTGTCGGTGTCGATCGCGGTCTGGTCGAGGAGCTTCTCGGTCTCGACGACGTTGCCGCGGATCGCGGGCGAGGCCGACCACATCAGTGCCGCGGTCGCGGCGGTGTGCGGGGAGGCCATCGACGTACCGGAGATGGTGTTGTAGCCGCCGCCCATCCACGAGGAACGGACGTTGACGCCGGGCGCGGAGAGGTTCGGCTTGATCGTGCCGGCCTCGCCGGTGCCGCGCGAGGAGAAGCTCGCGATGGCGTTGTTGATGTCGAAGGCGCCCGAGGAGTAGCTGTTCGCGTAGGCGCCGGGCGAGCCCGAGGTGTTGCAGCCGGGGCCGGCGTTGCCGTTGGAGAAGGCCGGGAAGATGCCCGCGTCACGCCACGACTGGACGGTGTCCTTGTACCAGGTGTCGATGACGTTGGCGCCCCACGAGTTGTTCACCACGTCCGGCGCGAGGTCGGGCCGCGGGTTGGCGCCCGAGGCGTCCGTGGGCGCGACGACCCACTGGCCCGAGGCGAGGAGCGTCTCCCGCGCACAGGAGCTGGTGCCGCAGCCCTTGGCGGCGATCCACCGGGCGCCGGGGGCGACGCCCACCTGGTTGCCGGCGCCGTCGTCACCGACCATGGTGCCCATCGTGTGGGTGCCGTGGCCGTTGTTGTCGCAGGGCGCGGTGCCCGTGCAGACCTTGGTCGGGTCGAACCAGTTGTAGGCGTGGTCGTACGTGCCGTCCGACTTCAGACCCCGGTACTTGGCCGCGACCGCCGGGTGGTCGAACTGGACCCCGCTGTCGATGTTGGCCACGACGATGCCGTCACCGCGTACGCCCAGGTCGTTCCAGACCTTGGGGGCGTTGATCCGGTCGAGGTTCCACTCGACGGCGTCGACCTCGGGCTCGCTGGTGCCGGGCAGGGGGTCGGGAATCGTGACCGGGTCGTCGGCCTCGATGGAGGCCACGTCCGGACGGGCCGCGATCTTCTCGGCGAGCGCCTTGTCACCGGTGATCTGCACGGTGTTGGCGATCCAGAACGACTTGTACGCCGCTCCGGCGTCCTTGGCCAGCGCGATGACTCCGGCCTGGGACTTCCTGGCGAACGCGGTCTTCGTTTCGAGGACGGCGCGGGCCTTGGCGGTCTTGCCCTTCGCGGAGCGGGCGGACGCCACGTCCGCTTCCTCCGCGAGGCCGACCCAGAAGGTCACCTTGTCCCGCTCGGCGAACTGCTTGAGCACCTTGCTCTCGGATTTGTCCTGGTAGGCGGACCGCGGCGCGGGGTCGTCCGTCCGTGCCTGGGCCGGCAGGGCGCCGATCATCAGGGGTAATGCGGTCGCCGCGGCGGTGAGGAGTGCGGCGGCGGACCGCCGTCTGAGACGCAGGGAACGTCTGATCACGAGCTCTCCTTCAGAGATCGGCGGGGTTCTCCCGCCGTAGGGGATGAAGGAACAGGCGCGGGTGCCGCTCACAGCTGCCGCTGCCCGCTGGAACGTGTGGGGGGCACAGCAAGCGCTTGAGCTCAGGGAGGAGCATGAGGGAGATGGGGCGCGGCGCGGTAGAGCGCACGGAAGAGCCCCGGACGTAATTGGCCGAACTTTGGGGTGTGCCGGGGTTTCCCATGGGCAAGTACCCACGGCTTCCGCGACGGGACCCGTGCCCGGCCCGGCCCCACATTGGCGAAATCGGGTTCCCGGGACCCGCGCCGCCGGGGCCCCCGGTCACTGCCTAGACTTACCGGCCATGAACAGCGAGTCGGCCCGCCCGTCGCCCGGCGACCACCCCTCATCGAGACGCTCCGCGTCGCACCCTGTTGTTGAGGTCGCCGGCCTGGTGAAGCGGTACGGCACCAAGACCGCGGTGGACGGCCTCGACCTCGATGTCCGGGCCGGCGCGGTCACCGCGGTCCTCGGCCCCAACGGGGCAGGCAAGACCACCACCATCGAGACCTGCGAGGGCTACCGGAAGCCGGATGCCGGGACCGTACGCGTCCTCGGCCTCGACCCGGTCGCCGACGCCGGGGCACTGCGCCCCCGGGTCGGGGTGATGCTCCAGTCGGGCGGGGTGTACTCCGGTGCGCGGGCCGACGAGATGCTGCGCCACATGGCCAGGCTGTACGCGCACCCGCTGGACGTCGACGCCCTGATCGAACGGCTCGGCCTCGGCAGCTGCGGACGTACCACCTACCGCCGGCTCTCCGGCGGCCAGCAGCAGCGGCTCGCCCTGGCGATGGCCGTCGTGGGCCGCCCCGAGCTGGTCTTCCTGGACGAGCCGACCGCGGGCCTGGACCCGCAGGCCCGCCGCTCCACCTGGGATCTCGTACGGGAACTGCGCGCCGACGGCGTCTCGGTCGTCCTGACCACCCACTTCATGGACGAGGCCGAGGAGCTCGCCGACGACGTCGCGATCATCGACGCGGGCCGGGTCATCGCCCAGGGCAGCCCGGAGTCGCTCTGCCGCGGCGGCGCCGAGAACACCCTGCGCTTCACCGGCCGTCCCGGCCTCGACCTCGGCTCGCTGCTCAAGGCGCTGCCCGACGGTTCCGAGGCGGCCGAGCCGGTCGCCGGCGCGTACCGCATCACGGGAGAGGTCGACCCGCAGCTGCTGGCCACCGTGACCTCCTGGTGTGCCCAGCACGGAGTGATGCCCTCCGGTATCGCCGTGGAGCGGCACACGCTCGAGGACGTCTTCCTGGAACTGACCGGCAAGGAGCTGCGCGCATGAGCGCCGGTACGTACACCCCCCGTCCGGGCGGGGCCCCGCTGTCCCGCATGATCGCCGCGCAGACGGCGCTGGAGACGCGAATGCTGCTGCGCAACGGCGAGCAGCTGCTCCTCACGGTGATCATCCCGACCCTGCTCCTCGTGCTGTTCAGCGCGGTCGACATCGTGGACACCGGGACGGGCCGGCCGGTCGACTTCCTGACGCCCGGCGTTCTCGCGCTGGCCGTGATGTCCACGGCCTTCACCGGCCAGGCCATCGCCACCGGCTTCGAACGGCGCTACGGGGTGCTCAAGCGGCTCGGTGCCTCACCGCTACCGCGCTGGGCGCTGATGACCTCGAAGACCCTGTCGGTGCTGGTCACCGAGGTGCTGCAGATCGTGCTGCTCACGGTGATCGCGTTCGCACTCGGCTGGTCCCCGGAGGGCAACCCCTTCGCCGTCCTGCTGCTCCTGGTGCTGGGCACCGCGGCGTTCTCCGGCCTCGGGCTGCTGATGGCCGGGACGCTGAAGGCGGAGGCGACGCTCGCCGCCGCCAACCTGGTCTTTCTGCTGCTGCTCGTGGGCGGCGGCATCATCGTGCCGCTCGACAAGTTCCCGGACACGGTCCAGTCGGTCCTGGGCCTGCTCCCGGTCTCGGCCCTCTCCGAGGGCCTGCGGGACGTCCTCCAGCACGGCGCCCCGATGCCCTGGGGCGAGGCCGGAATCCTCGCGGTGTGGTCGGTGCTCGGGCTGGGAGCCGCGGCGAGGTTCTTCCGCTGGGAGTAGGCGCCCGGCTGTGACCGACGGCATTCGGGCATAACGCACCCCTCGTGAAAACATGCACAAGCCCCCGCCTACGATGGTCCGCGTGGAAACCCCCCTCTCCTACATCGCCAAGCGCTGGACTCCGTCCAACGAGGTGGTCCGGCGCGCCGCTCTCTCCGCAGTCGTGATGAGCGTGTTCATCATCATCACGGGTGGGGCCGTCCGGCTGACCGGTTCCGGTCTGGGCTGCGACACCTGGCCCAAGTGCACGGACGACAGCCTCTTCGCCACGCCCGAGCAGGGGCTGCACGGCGCGATCGAGTTCGGCAACCGCATGCTGACCTACGTCCTGTCGGCCGCCGTCGGCTGGGCGATCATCGCGGTGCGCTCCGCCAAGCCCCGCCGTCGCAGTCTCACCCGGCTCGCCTGGTCGCAGTTCTGGCTCGTGATGGGGAACGCCGTCCTCGGCGGTATCACGGTCTGGGCGGGCCTCAACCCGTGGACGGTGGCCGGTCACTTCCTGCTCGCCAACTGCCTGCTCGCGGTCACCGTCATCACCTGGGTGCGGGTCGGCGAGGGCGACGGCGCACCCCGCCCGCGTGCCCCGCGGCCGGTGCGCGGCCTGTCCTGGGCGATCGTCGCCACCACGGTGGTCCTGATCGCTCTCGGCACGACGGTGACCGGTTCGGGCAAGCACGCCGGTGACAGCAGCGACGTACCGCGCATGCCGTGGGACTGGTCCGCCGCCGCACACGTGCACGCCATCGCCGCGTGGGTGGTCTGTGCCCTGGCCATCGCCATGTGGCTGGCGCTGCGGGTGGTGGACGCTCCCGTGGACACCCGGGCGCGCGCCCGCGACCTGCTGGTCGTGCTGCTGGCGCAGGGCGCGATCGGTTACGTGCAGTACTTCAGCGACGTCCCCGAGATCCTGGTGGCCGTCCACATGCTCGGCTCCTCGCTGATGTGGGTCGCCGTGCTCCGCCTGTTCCTGAGCATGCGGGAGCGCCCGCAGGTCACGGCCGGCATCCCCGCGCAGGAGACCCCGGCCGTGACCGTCGCGAGCTGACGCCCGCGAGCCGTCCGCGCCGCTACTTCGCGGCGTACTGGACCGCGCGCAGCACGGTCTGCTCGAACGCGTTGCCCTCGGTGTCGGCCGCCTTCACCCGCAGGGCCACGAAGCCGTCGCCCAGGCCCTCCTTCGGGGGGGTGATCGCGCCGGTGAGCCGGTTCCCGTCGCGTTCACCGGGTGCCGCGGTCCAGGTCGTACCCCCGTCGTACGAGACCTCGACCGTCAGCTCCCCGACCGTCGGCTCCGGCGCTCCGGCCGGGCGCCGCATGCCGACGGTGAACGGTACGGCGTGGCCTTCCGGCACGGTGCCGTCCATCCGGACCGAGGGCAGCGAGTAGTCCGCCGACAGCAGCGGGATTCCCGCCTTCACTCCGTCGGCCGGGCGCTCGGAGACGAACGTCCAGGCCGTGCGCGTCGAGGTGGACCGGGTCCACCAGGACGCGGTGCGGTCGACGTCGAGCTCCATCCGGTAGGAGGCCTTCTCGGGCGTGGTGGCCGTCAGGCCCCAGATGCCCGCCCCGCTCCGCAGCAGTTCACCATTGCGGTAGATGCGTCCGGCAGTCCTGTCGTACGCGCCCACGGCCCGGGTCCGATGCTGGTCGGAGCCGTCCACCCATTCCGGTACGTGCACCGCCAAGGTGTCCTTGAGCCGGTACGGCTGGTAGGTCCCCGTGGTGTCCAGGGCGGGCCGCACCACGGGGCCGAAGTAGTCCATGTCCTCCTTGGCACCGGGTGTATAGCTGCGATTGCCGTCGTACGCCGACGTCCGATAGGAACCGTCGGCGCCGCTGACAGTGACCTTGTCCTGGAAGGAGACCAGCCGGTCGGCCGTCAGGTACTCGGTCCGCTCCTTGCCCAGGGTGACCATGCGTCCCGAGATATTGATGTACGTGCCGTAGGGGCGCATGAGCATCCGGGACTGGTGTTCGACCTTTGCCGTCTCCGGGCCTCCCGGCGCGAAGTAGCGGGCGCGCACGGTGGCGGTGTTGGTGCTGTCCGGGCGGTAGCTCAGGTCCTGGCCGACCTTCCTCTTCTCGGCGAACATCAGGTCGTACGTGTACGAGGCGTCGGCGGGCGACTTGCCCGCCTCGGTGAGGAACCACTGGCTGGTCAGCTCGAAGTTGCCGACGCTCACGGCCGTCCCGCCCGGCTGGACGTAGACGTCGCTCGCCGCCCCCGCACCGAAGTACTGGGTGAGGAAGCGCTGCCCGGAGGAGTCCGTGCGGAAGACACCGACGGTGAGTTCCCTGCGGTCGGTGGACCGCGGAGTCACGACGGACAGCCGCACGTCGTCGCGGGCGTCGAAATCGAGCGAGATCGGGTCTTCACCGACGGTCAGATCGGGCACCGGGTCGAGGCTGAGCGAGGGTGCCCCGCCGTCCTTGCCCGGGGTGACGATCCACGACCAGACGCTGTACCGGCCGGCCGGCAGGTCCTGGTGGTCCCTGCCCTCGGCGTCGAAGGAGCGGTACTCGACCGAGTCGGTGTCGAGGTTCATGACGAGCCAGCCGGACGCGCCTGCCGCGGGTGCGCCCGCACGGTCCGTGCCGGTGACGGAGAGCCGGCTGATCGGGGTCTGAACGACGCCGCCGACCGCGGCGGTGACGCGCACCCCGTCGGCCGCGGTGGCGGTGATCCTGCCGGCCCAGCTGCCCTGGTCACCGCTCTGCGGTGCGAACGAGGCGGTGACGTCTGTTGCGCCGCCCGCGGGGATCTCGATCCGGTCGGCGGACAGGACGAGACCGGCCTTGCCGGCCCCGCCGCTCGTCCGCGCGAAGTCGGCGCTCAGATCCAGGGTCACCGGCCCGTCACCCTGATTGCGGTAGGTCAGGGTGCGCTCCGCCTTCGCGTAGGGCCTGGCGAACGGCAGCAGCCCGAAGGAGACGTTGCCGTCCACGGTGACGTTCTGGCGCACCGCCCGGGCGACGTCCGCCCGGCCCGCGCCCTGCTTCCACGCGGTGACCGCGCTGCTGGGCTCGGCGGAGGACATCAGGGCAGCCTTGAGCTGCTGTCCCGTCCAGTCGGGGTGCTGCTGGGCGAGGAGGGCGGCGGCCCCGGCGACGTGCGGGGTCGCCATCGACGTACCGCTGAGGGTCGTGTACTGGTCACCGACCAGGGTGCCGAGGCTGGTGCCCGCGGCGCGAGCGGCGACGATGCCGACGCCGGGAGCGGTGATGTCGGGCTTGAGCGCCGAGTCACCGAGCCGGGGGCCGAAGTTCGAGAAGGCCGCGAGCACGTCCTGCTTGTCGACGGCCCCGACGGTGAGCGCCGAGTCCGCGACGCCGGGCGTGGAGACCGCACCGCTGTCGTTACCGGACGCGATGACGAACAGGGTGCCGCTGTCCTTGCTGATCCGGTCGACGGCCTCGACCATCGGGTCACCGGCGTCCACGCGGCCGGCCGGGCCGCCCAGACTCATGGAGATGATGTCGGCCCCGGAGGCAGCGGCCCACTCCATTCCCTCGATGATCCATGAGGCCTGACCGCCCCCTCGGTCCGCGAGCACCTTGCCGTTCAGGATCTGCGCTCCGGGAGCCACGCCCTTGAGCCGTCCGCCGGAGGCCGCCCCGCTGCCCGCGACGGTGGCGGCGACATGGGTGCCGTGCCCGTAGTGGTCGACGGCGTCCGCGTCAGGAGTGAAGTTGCGGCTCTCGACGAGCGCGTCCTTGACGTCCGGGTGGGTGGGGTCGACGCCCGTGTCGAGCACGGCGACCTTGACACCCTTGCCGTCGTACCCGGCCTGCCATGCCTCGGGCGCGCCTATCTGCGGCACCGACCGGTCGAGCGATGCCTTCACCATGCGGTCCAGCCACACCCGGCTGACACCGCCGGAGAGTGTGGTGCGCGCGGTGGCGGCTGCCGGGCCGCTCTCCGCGGTCAGGTCCTTCCACAGGTCGACGGCTCCCGCACGGTCGGCCGTACCCGCGATCGCGCCGATGCTCTCCAGTCGGTGGCTGTTCTCCAGGCCCTCGGGGACCGTGGCCGCGGTCAGGGAACGGGCCCCGGACGACGGGTAGTCGACGATGAGCGGCAGCTCGCCGCCGTTGCGAAGGCCCTGGGCTTCGAGGGTGTCGATGTCGAAGAGGGCCGTGTCCAGGCGCCCGGACTGCAGCAACGCCCATGCGTCCAGCGGCACCACGGACAGCGAGCCGTTCCGGTCCGTGGTGATCGCCTGGGTGCCCGCCCGGCCCGGGCCGGGCTCCAGCACGGCCCCCCGCTTGCCGCCCGGCAGCTGCCAGACCCGCACGGTGTCGCCCGTGATCAGCGGAAGGGTGTGCGACCTCGCCCCGGCGGGCGGGGCTGCGGGAGTGCCGGCGGGCGCGGGCCCGGCGCCCGCCGCACCGCCGCCCTGCATCACCGTGGTGACGGCCAGGGCCGCGGCGAGCAGGGCGCCCAGCCGTATGCGACGACGGGAAGGGGGTCGTGAGGGTCTCATCACATCTCCGGGGGTGAAGGGACGGCAGGGAGTGTGTTCTTGGCGATCCGGAACACCGAGGCGGCACCGTTCCGCGGGCCCGCGCTCAGCGCGTGACCCCGGGCCGCGCACCAGCCGGGCAGGGCGGTGTGCACGCCCGGTCCGGTGGCGAGGAGCTCCAGCACCGACGCGCGGGGAAGCGCCTCCACGCGCCGCGTCAGCAGCGGCTCGACGCGCTCCCACGGCTCGCCGCCGGCGTCGACGACCACCGCGGGGGGCGGGGTGTCCTCGGCGGTCGGGCGTACGGGCATGGACGGCTCCTCGGGACGGCCTGGGCACTTCGGCCCGCCGACCGTAGGCGGGGGCCATTACCCGGCCATTAACAGGCCCCCGGATGGGCGGAATTCGGCGTTCGGACCTGTTCGGCGCGGGCTTCGGCGAGTTGGCCGGTGAGCCGGCGTACGGCGTCCAGGGCCTGCGCGTCACCGCTCTCCGCGGCGAGCTGCGCGCACTCCTCCAGCGCCTCCTGGGCCTCGTCCAACTCGCCGCAGTGCAGGCAGATCTCGACCAGGTGGGCCAGCGCGAAGGCAAGGCACCAGCTGATCCCGAAGGGCCGGACCAGATCGATCGCGCCTGCCGCCCCGGCCCGGGCTGCGGCCAGGTCTCCCGTGGCGAGGTCGATCCTGGCCAGGCTGCCGCGTTCGAAGGCGATCAGGGCGGGGTCGCCGCCGCGCTCGGCAAGCCGCAGGGAACGGTGCCGGAAGGTCCGTGCCTCCTCGTGCCGGCCCGCGTCCAGGGCGAGTTGGCTGAGCATGGAGAGCACCGTGGTGAGCAGACCCGCGTCCCCGGCCGCCTCGGCGTGCACGAGTGACTGCCGGGACGCCTCCTCGGCCTCGTCGGTACGTCCCAGCAGCGCCAGGCACACGGCGCGGTTGCCGACGGCCCGCCCCCGCAACAGCTCGGGGTTCTCGTCGCCGACGACGCCGGGGTCGAGCCCGCGGGCGATCTCCTCCGCGCGCAGGGCCGCCGCCAGACCCGACCCGTACCGTCCGAGATGGAGGTCGACGACGCCCGTCGCCAGCGCGTACACGGCTTTCGTCGCCGTGGTCAGGGGCACCTCGGGCAGCGGTGTGCCGTCGAGCATGGTGCGGGCCTCACGCACGTGCCCCGCCCGGCAGAGCAGTTCCGCGAGGGCTGCCGCAGTGCGTACGGCGTCGTCGTGGTCCCCCGCACGGGACCGGGTGCGCAGCGCCGCGCGCAGGGCGCTCTCCGCCTCCGGGTACCGGGCCAGCCGCCGGAGTACGAGGGCGTGTTCGTGCCGGGCCTCCGCTCCCGCCGCGCTCTCGTCCGAGGCGTCGAGCAGAGTGATCAGTTCGCGGTAGTAGCGGTCGGCACTGTCGTTGGCGTACAGCGCCGCCGCCCGCCGGGCCGCCCGGCGCACCCAGTGCACCGCGCGCGGGTCGTCGGCCCGTACGAAGTGCAGGGCGAGCGTGTCGACCGCCTCGCGGCGCCGGCCCAGGGCGGCGTCGCCGTGGGCGCCGTGCAGGACGCGGCGGCGCGCGGCGGTGAGCCGGCCGTAGCAGGCCAGCCGGACCAGCGGGTGCCGGAAGGTGTATCCGGGGACGGGCCGTCCGCCGGCCACCACATCGCGTTCCTCGGCGAGTCCGGCGACGAGGATCTCGTCGAGCGCCCCGGCGCAGGCCGCGGGGGGCAGCGGCGGGTGCAGCGCCGCCCCGGCGACCTCGATCACCTCGGACAACGGCACGTCGCCGCCCGCCGTGGCCAGGACATCGACCACGGCACGGGCCGAGGGGGAGAGCCGGGCCAGGCGCGCATCGACGGTGGAGCGTACGGCCTCGGGCAGACCGATGCCGCCGAGGTCGGCCGCCGCCGGGGAGGGCAGTCCGTGGTCGATCAGTCCGGCGAGTTCCGAGGCGAACAGCGGATTGCCCGCCGAGAGGCGGAAGACGTCGGCGAGGCGGCTGTCGGTCGCCGCGAGCCCGCCGGCCAGACCGGCGACGAGGCGCGCGCAGTCGGCCTCGCCCAGCCGCATGAGCTCCAGCCGACGGGCCAGCCCCTGGCCGAGGGCGGCGTCGAGGATACGGCGGCGGGCCGGGACCGAACCGAGGTCCTCCTCCCGGAACGCCGCGATGAACCGGCGGTTCTGGGACCCCGTGGTGCGGGCCAGGTGGTAGAGGAGCTGGAGGGAGCCCAGATCAGTGTCGTGCAGGTCGTCGAGTACGACGAGGACGCCACCGGGCCGGTCACGGGCGAAGTCGGTGAGCACACCGGAGACCGCGTGGAAGAGCCGGGAGCGTTCCTCCTCCGGCCCGGCGACGGCCGGTACCGGCGCACCGAGCTCCGGGACCAGGGCGGCCAGTTCGGGGTGGGCGGCACGGATCGCGGCACGTTCCGCGGTGGGCCGGCCGGCCAGATGCGCGTGCAGCGCGTCGGCCCACGGTCCGTACGGGGTGCGGCCCTCCGCCTCGTGGGCGGTGCCCCACAGGACGAGTGTTCCCCGCCGGTGGGCGGCGCGGGCGGCCTCGCCGGCCAGCCGGGTCTTGCCGACGCCCGCCTCGCCCGCGACGAGGGTGAGCGGTGGCAGACCGCCGGTCTCCGCCGTCAGGACCCGCAGTGCGTGGTCGCGGCCGACGAGCGGGGTGCGCGGGGCCCTGCGGATCGCGGCGGGGAGCGACGGGGACCGCGGCGCGGCGCCGGGTGCGTACCGGGGGGCCGGCACCGCGGCAGGACCGGCCCCGGATCGGGCGGCGTCTTCGTCGGGATCCTCCGCACGGGACTGCCGGGGGGCGTACCCGCCGAATCGGCCGAGCACTCGCTGGGCCCTGACCAGCCGTTCTCTGGCTCCCTCGTCCTCGGGGTCCCTGATCAGGGCGCGCTCCATCAGACCGGCCGCCTCCTCCGCCTGCCCGGCCGCGAGCTGGGCGTCGGCCAGTGCGTGGCGGACCCGGTCGCGCAGCAGGCTCAGTTCGGCGCGGCGCGAGGCGGCCCACTCGGCGTAGGGGTCCTCCGGCAGGAGTTCGCGTTCGAGTGCTTCGAGGGCGGCGGCCCGCGTGACGAGGTCGAGGGCTCCGGTCAGGGCGGCGCGCGCCGCGCGTTCGGCCTCGTCGATGTCGACGGTGACCAGGTGCGGCGCGAGCATCAGGAGTTCGCCCTTGGCCAGCAGGTAGGCGGAGGGGCTGCGCGGCGGCAGTTCGGGCTGGAGGGCGTGACGGGCGGTGTGCAGCGCGACGCGGAGGTTGTTCCTGGCGGCTTCGGGGGTCGCCCCGGGCCGGCAGATCTCCATGACCTGCTCGCGGTGCATCCGGTGTTCCGGCGCGAGGGCGAGCAGTTTGACGAGGGTACGGGCCCCCGGCCGGCGCCAGTGTTCCACCACGGGGGCGCCCTCGCGCTCGGCGTGGAAGCCGCCGAGCAGCCGTATGCGCAGCGGAGGCGCCTCGTCACCGATCACCGGGGCACTGTAGTGCGATCGGGCCCGCGGGTCAGCAGTCCAGCCGGTACACCCGCCGCGCATTGCCCGAGCCGATCATCGCGGCGACCCGTGCGGCGTCCGTGCGGGACCAGGCGCCGTCCGCCACCCAGCCGCCCAGCACCCGGCCGAGTGCCTCGCGGAACTGCCGCGCCCCGACCACGTGGAGTTCGGGCAGTGCCCGCGCCCCGGTGGAGAAGAGCAGCTTGCCGAACGGGGCGAGCTCCAGGGCTTCCGCGAGTACCGCGTCGGCGCGCGCTCCCGTACGGGCGAGGGCGGGTCCCAGATCCGCGTAGACATGCGGGTGGGCGCCCGCCAGCTGGGCGGCGCGCCGGTGGTGCGGATAGCTGTGCAGCAGCACCAGGTCGGTGCCGAGACCGGCGGTGGCGGCGGCGAACCCCGCCAGTCCCATCGGGTCGGCCGTGCCCAGGTGGAGCTGCAGCGGCAGTCCGCAGGCGACGGCACTCCACAGCAGATGCCCCAGCAGGACGGGGTCGGCCGGCGGACCGCAGCCGGTGCGGCGGTCTCCGGCGCCGCTGCGGGCCGCACGGCGTTCCGCCTCCCGGCCGGCGAGCCACCGGCCGGCCGCGGTGCGCACCTCCCCCGGGCCCGGCGGCCGTGGATTCCGGGCCGGGCCGTGGAGTGCGCCGGCCACCGAGGTGAAGGCGACCGCGGACGCGGAGGCCGCGTGGACGGCCTCGGCGAGGTTCACCAGGAAGGTGTCGGCCGTGCCGGAGGTGTCGGCCACCTGCTCGGCCAGCGCTTCGAGCCGGACGATCTCCCGGGCCTCGGCGCCGGCTGCCGAAGCGATCTCGGCGGGCCCCGTGAGGTCTCCGGGAAGCCCGGTGTCGACGAGATACGTGGCGACACCGGTGGCCCGCAGCAGGCGCCGGGTGGTCTCCACGACGCCCAGTTCCCTGCGCCTCGCGAGATAGCGGGCGGGCGCGCAGTGCGCTTCCAGGTCCAGCAGGGGCGGGCACCAGCGGCGTACGGAGAAGCCGGTCTGGGTGTCGAAGAACGTGGTGCCCGGGGCGGGCCCGGAAGCGGCCGAGGACAGCTGGGCCTCGAAGGTGGCGAGGCCCAGCTCGGCGCGGAGCACCCCGTGGCAGTGCTGATCGACCAGGTCCGCCACGGGCGGTGTGTCGGTCATCCGGGACTCCCTGCGATGGCGTGCGTATGCACGGCCTAACGGGTGAGCCCCGTGTCAGGTGTTGCCCGTGTGATGCCCCGAACGGCTCAGCGGTTGTTGGAGGGCCCGCCGAGCTGGATGCCGGCCATCCGGTTCCACTCGTACGGTCCTGTCCGGATCTTGGCGGCGAAGTCGCCGTCGAAGCTCTCGTGCATGGTGATCCCGGACTTCTGCGCCGCGCTGTCGGCCACGGCGTACGAGGGAGCGACGAGGTCGCCCCAGCCGCCGTCCTGTCCGACGAGGACGATGCGGGTACCCGACTGCCCTATGTGGGCGAGGTGGCCCTCGGCACCGCCGTGCGCCTTGGCGAACGCGCCGATCTGCTTGGCCAGCCGCGCCGCCCTGCGCTCCGCGCGGGCCGTCTGCTTGCTGTCCACCTGCTGGGTCTCTGCCGTCTCTGCCATGAAAAGAATGCTACCGAGGGGTAGATCGACTGGCGACGGGCGGGCCACGTGGCCTGTGCCACGTGACCCGCCCGTCGGCGGAGGTGCTTACGCGCGGTTACCGCAGGAAGGGGTCCACCGCGACGGCCACGAAGAGGAGCGACACATAGGTGATGGACCAGTGGAACAGCCGCATCTCCTTGAGCTTCGCGCCGGTCACTCCGGACTTGGCCCGGTTCTGCAGGCCGTGCGCCTCCCAGAGCCAGAAGCCGCCGGTCAGCAGGGCCACCGCCGTGTAGAACCAGCCGGTGTAGCCGAGCGGGGTCAGCAGCAGCGACACCGCCACCATCACCCAGCTGTAGAGGACGATCTGGCGGGCGACCACCTGGTTGCTGGCGATGACCGGAAGCATCGGGACGCCGACCCGGGCGTAGTCGTCCTTCACCTTCATCGACAGCGGCCAGTAATGCGGCGGCGTCCAGAAGAAGATGACGGCGAACAGAATGACCGCGGCCCACGAGAGGGAATTGGTCACGGCCGACCAGCCGATGAGGACCGGCATGCAGCCGGCGATTCCGCCCCAGACGATGTTCTGCGAGGTACGGCGCTTCAGCAGCATCGTGTAGACGACGACGTAGAAGAGCAGAGCCCCGAGAGCGAGTGCCGCCGAGAGCCAGTTGACCAGCAGCCCGAACCACACGGTGGAAATCACCGCGAGGGAGATACCGAATACCAGGCACTCGACCGGGCTCACCATGCCGGTGACCAGCGGGCGCTGCGACGTACGGTCCATCAGCGCGTCGATGTCGCGGTCGATGTACATGTTCAGCGCGTTGGCACCGCCCGCGGAGAGATATCCGCCGATGGTGGTAGTGAGTACGAGCCACAGGTCTGGAACACCTTGAGCAGCCAGGAACATCACCGGAACGGTGGTGATGAGCAACAGCTCGATGATTCGTGGCTTCGTAAGCGCCACGAATGCCTTGATGCGGGCCCCGAACGGGCGATGGCCCCCTGGGCTCGGAGTCAAGGCGACCCCTGCGGGTCGGGACTCGACGGCCGTCACGCACACCCCTGACAGAGAAATCCCAGCAAGCTCCGGGAGTGAAGGCCCGGTAAAGACTTGCGCGAACCAGACCACTGTAGACGTTGCGGATACGCCGCCCTTCGCGGGGGTGGGCTCGTGTTGGGGTGGCGCCGCAATGAACGGGCGCCTTCCGTCAAGAGGCGAACTCCGCAGGTCGCCGTCAGGCTGGAAAGTACTCGAAAGTAGCGCGTTCCGTCGGGGGTAGGCTCGACACCGCCCGGTGCGGTAACCAGCCACCGGTTTACGACAGTGGAGAGGAGCCCTGACTCAGGGTGAGCACCAAGCCGACCACCACAGACCTCCAGTGGACCGAATTGGACCAGCGGGCCGTGGACACTGTCCGCGTCCTCGCCGCGGACGCCGTACAGAAGGTCGGAAACGGCCACCCGGGTACGGCGATGAGCCTGGCTCCCGCCGCGTACACCCTCTTCCAGAAGGTGATGCGGCACGACCCCGCGGACGCGGAATGGGTCGGCCGTGACCGGTTCGTCCTCTCTGCGGGCCACTCGAGCCTGACCCTCTACATCCAGCTCTACCTGGCCGGGTACGGCCTGGAGCTCGATGACCTCAAGGCGTTCCGCACCTGGGGTTCCAAGACCCCGGGGCACCCGGAGTACGGCCACACCACGGGCGTGGAGACGACGACCGGCCCGCTCGGCCAGGGTGTCGCCAACGCCGTCGGTATGGCCATGGCCGCCCGCTACGAGCGCGGTCTGTTCGATCCGGAGGCGGCCCCCGGCACCTCCCCGTTCGACCACAACGTCTGGGTCATCGCCGGTGACGGCTGCCTCCAGGAGGGCATCTCCGCCGAGGCGTCCTCGCTGGCCGGGCACCAGAAGCTCGGCAACCTCACGATGCTGTGGGACGACAACCACATCTCGATCGAGGGCGACACGGAGACCGCGGTCTCCGAGGACACCCTGAAGCGTTACGAGGCGTACGGCTGGCACGTCCAGCGCGTCGAGCAGCTGCCCAGCGGCGACCTCGACCCGGCGGGTCTGTACAAGGCGCTGCAGGCGGCCAAGGCCGAGACGGAGCGCCCGTCGTTCATCGCGGCCCGCTCGATCATCGCCTGGCCCGCCCCGAACGCCCAGGACACCGAGGCCGCGCACGGCTCGGCGCTCGGCGACGACGAGGTCGCGGCCACCAAGCGGGTGCTCGGCTTCGACCCCGAGAAGAGCTTCGAGGTCTCCGACGAGGTCATCGCGCACACCCGTGAGGCGCTGGACCGCGGCCGTGAGGTCAAGGCCGAGTGGGAGAAGTCCCTCGCCGCGTGGCGCACCGCCAACCCGGAGCGCGCCGCCGAGTTCGACCGGATCTCCGCGGGCGAGCTGCCCACGGGCTGGGAAGAGAAGCTCCCGCTCTTCGAGGCCGGTAAGAGCGTCGCCACGCGCGCGGCCTCCGGCAAGGTCCTCCAGGCCCTGGGCGAGGTCGTCCCCGAGCTGTGGGGCGGCTCCGCCGACCTGGCGGGCTCGAACAACACCACGATCGACAAGACGTCGTCGTTCCTCCCGGCGGGCAACCCCCTGCCCGAGGCGGACCCGTACGGCCGCACGATCCACTTCGGCATCCGCGAGCACGCCATGGCCGCCGCCATGAACGGCATCGCGCTGCACGGCCACACCCGCATCTACGGCGGCACCTTCCTGGTGTTCTCCGACTACATGCGCAACGCCGTGCGGCTGTCCGCGCTGATGCACCTTCCGGTGACGTACGTGTGGACGCACGACTCGATCGGCCTCGGCGAGGACGGCCCGACCCACCAGCCGGTGGAGCACCTGGCCTCGCTGCGCGCGATCCCGGGCCTGAACGTCGTGCGCCCGGCCGACGCGAACGAGACCACCATCGCCTGGCGCGAGATCCTGCGCCGCTACACCAAGGTGTTCGGCAAGGGCGCCCCGCACGGACTGGCGCTGACCCGCCAGGGCGTGCCGACGTACGAGGCGAACGAGGACGCCGCCAAGGGCGGGTACGTGCTCTTCGACGCCGAGGGCGGCAAGCCCGAGGTCGTGCTGATCGGCACCGGCTCCGAGGTGCACCTGGCCGTCGAGGCGCGTGAGCAGCTCCAGGCCGCCGGTGTGCCGACGCGCGTCGTGTCGATGCCGTGCGTCGAGTGGTTCGAGGAGCAGGACCAGGCGTACAAGGACAGCGTTCTGCCGCCGTCCGTGAAGGCCCGTGTGGCCGTCGAGGCGGGCATCGGCCTGACCTGGCACCGGTACGTCGGCGACGCCGGACGGATCGTCTCGCTGGAGCACTTCGGTGCCTCCGCGGACGCCAAGGTCCTCTTCCGCGAGTTCGGCTTCACCGCCGAGCACGTCGCTGCCGCCGCCCGGGAATCCCTGGCCGCCTCCGCGCGCTGACGCCGGTATACGACTAGTAGGAGATGCAATTCCCATGACAGACGCACTCAAGCGCCTCTCCGACGAGGGCGTGGCGATCTGGCTCGACGACCTGTCGCGCAAGCGGATCACGTCCGGCAACCTCGCCGAGCTGATCGACCAGCAGCACGTCGTCGGTGTCACCACGAACCCGTCGATCTTCCAGAAGGCGATCTCGCACGGTGACGGTTACGAGCAGCAGCTCACCGACCTCGCCGCCCGCAAGGTCACCGTCGACGAGGCCATCCGCATGATCACGACGGCCGACGTCCGCGACGCCGCCGACATCCTGCGTCCGGTCTTCGACGCGACGGACGGCCAGGACGGCCGGGTCTCCATCGAGGTCGACCCGCGCCTGGCCCACAACACGGTGGCCACCATCGCCGAGGCCAAGCAGCTCGCCTGGCTGGTGGACCGGCCGAACACGCTCATCAAGATCCCGGCGACGAAGGCCGGCCTGCCGGCGATCACCGAGGTCATCGGCCGGGGCATCAGCGTCAACGTGACCCTGATCTTCTCGCTGGAGCGCTACCGCGAGGTGATGGACGCGTACCTGGCGGGCCTGGAGAAGGCACGGGCCGCCGGCCTGGACCTCTCCAAGATCCACTCGGTCGCCTCCTTCTTCGTGTCCCGCGTGGACACCGAGATCGACAAGCGCCTCGACGCGATCGGCGGCGACGAGGCCAAGGCCGCCCGGGGCAAGTCCGCACTCGCGAACGCGCGCCTGGCCTACGAGGCGTACGAAGAGACCTTCGCGGGCGACCGCTGGGCCGCGCTGGACAAGGCGCAGGCCAACAAGCAGCGTCCGCTGTGGGCCTCCACCGGCGTGAAGGACCCGTCCCTCAAGGACACCCTGTACGTCGACGAGCTCGTCGCCCCGAACACGGTCAACACCATGCCCGAGGCCACGCTCGACGCCGTCGCCGACCACGGCGAGATCACCGGCAACACCATCACGGGCGGCTACGACCAGGCCCGTGCGGACCTCGCCGCGATCAAGAAGCTCGGGGTGAGCTACGACGACGTCGTCCAGCTCCTCGAGGACGAGGGCGTCGAGAAGTTCGAGGCGTCCTGGATCGACCTGCTCAACTCCACCGAGGCGGAACTCAAGCGCCTCGCCCCTTCGGAGGGCTGACCACCTTGTCTGGTGTTCCCGGAGCCAACCCGCTTCGTGACGCCCAGGACCGACGGCTCCCGCGTATCGCGGGGCCGTCGGGCCTGGTCATCTTTGGCGTCACGGGCGATTTGTCCCGTAAAAAGCTGATGCCCGCAGTCTACGACCTGGCCAATCGCGGCCTGCTGCCGCCGGGCTTCTCGCTCATCGGCTTCGCGCGCCGCGAGTGGCAGAACGAGGACTTCGCGCAGGAGGTCCACGACGCCGTAAAGCAGCACGCCCGTACGCCGTTCCGCGAGGAGGTCTGGCAGCAGCTCATCCAGGGGATGCGCTTCGTCCAGGGCAACTTCGACGACGACGAGGCGTTCGAGACCCTCAAGGCCACCATCGAGGAGCTCGACAAGGCGCAGGGCACGGGCGGCAACTTCGCCTTCTACCTGTCCGTACCGCCGAAGTTCTTCCCCCAGGTCGTCCAGCAGCTCAAGAAGCACGGGCTCGCCGACCAGAAGGAAGGCTCCTGGCGGCGTGCCGTCATCGAGAAGCCGTTCGGTCACGACCTCACGAGCGCGCAGGAGCTCAACCAGCTCGTGCACGACGTGTTCCCGCCCAACGAGGTCTTCCGGATCGACCACTACCTGGGCAAGGAGACGGTCCAGAACATCCTGGCGCTGCGTTTCGCCAACACGATGTTCGAGCCGATCTGGAACCGGTCCTACGTGGACCACGTCCAGATCACGATGGCCGAGGACATCGGCATCGGCGGCCGGGCCGGCTACTACGACGGCATCGGCGCGGCGCGTGACGTCATCCAGAACCACCTGCTCCAGCTGCTGGCGCTGACGGCGATGGAGGAGCCCGGCTCCTTCCACCCCAAGGCCCTGGTCGCCGAGAAGCTCAAGGTGCTCACGGCGGTGGAGCTGCCGGACGACCTGGGCAAGCACACCGTGCGCGGCCAGTACGCCCACGCCTGGCAGGGCGGCGAAGAGGTCCTCGGCTATCTGGAGGAGGACGGCATCGACCCCAAGTCGACGACCGACACCTTCGCCGCGATCAAGCTGACGATCAACAACCGCCGCTGGGCGGGCGTCCCGTTCTACCTCCGTACCGGAAAGCGGCTCGGCCGCCGGGTCACGGAGATCGCGGTCGTCTTCAAGCGCGCCCCGTATCTGCCCTTCGAATCCGGGGCGACCGAGGAGCTGGGCGGCAACGCCCTGGTCATCCGGGTCCAGCCGGACGAGGGCGTGACGGTGCGGTTCGGCTCGAAGGTGCCCGGCACCTCGATGGAGGTCCGGGACGTCACGATGGACTTCGCCTACGGCGAGTCCTTCACGGAGTCCAGCCCGGAGGCGTACGAGCGGCTCATCCTCGATGTGCTGCTCGGCGACGCCAACCTCTTCCCGCGCCACCAGGAGGTCGAGCTCTCCTGGAACATCCTCGACCCGATCGAGGAGTACTGGGACAAGCACGGCAAGCCCGCGCAGTACGCGGCCGGTACCTGGGGCCCGGCCGAGGCGGACGAGATGCTCGCACGCGACGGACGGAGCTGGCGCCGGCCATGAAGATCGATCTCACGGAAACCACGTCCAGCAAGATCAACCAGGCGCTCGTGTCGGCCCGCCGTGCCATCGGCACGCCGGCCATCGGCATGGTGCTCACCCTCGTCATCGTCACCGACGAGGAGAACGCGTACGACGCCCTCAAGGCGGCGAGCGACTCCTCCCGCGAGCACCCCTCGCGGATCATCGCGGTGATCAAGCGGGTCAGCCGTTCGCCGCGCAGCCGGCGTGACGCACGGCTCGACGCCGAGGTACGGGTCGGTTCCGACTCGGGCACCGGCGAGACCGTCGTCCTGCGGCTGCACGGCGAACTGGCCAACCACGCCCAGTCGGTGGTCCTGCCGCTCCTGCTGCCGGACGCACCGGTCGTGCTCTGGTGGCCGCAGGACGCGCCGGCCGACCCGGCGAAGGACCCGCTGGGCGCGCTCGCCCAGCGCCGGATCACGGACACCTACGCGTCGGCGCGCCCGCTCGACGAACTCGCCGTGCGCGGAACGACGTACAACCCCGGCGACACCGACCTGGCCTGGACCCGCATCACGCCGTGGCGTTCCATGCTGGCCGCCGCGCTCGACCAGCAGGCCGCCGAGGTCCTGGCCGCCACCGTCGAGGGCGAGTCGGACAACCCGAGCTGCGAGCTGCTCGCCATGTGGCTCGCGGACCGGCTCGGAGTCCCGGTGGAGCGCACGCACTCCGCCGGCCCCGGTCTGACGGCCGTCCGGATGGAGACGAAGAACGGCACCATCACGCTGCACCGGCCCGACGGTTCACTGGCCACGCTCTCCATGCAGGGCCAGCCGGACCGGGGAGTCGCGCTCAAGCGGCGGGAGACCGCCGAACTCCTCGCGGAGGAGCTGCGGCGCCTCGACCCGGACAACACCTACGCGTCGGCGGTGAAGTTCGGTCTGGACAGGCTGGGCGGAACCGCGGCGAAGCCGTCCGGTTCCGGGGAGAAGTCCCCGGCCGCCGCGGCTGCCGAGACCCCGACGGCCACGGCAGCCGCCGCCAAGAAGACCGCGGCCAAGAAGGCGGCCTCGAAGTGAGCGCTCCCCAACTGGTCGTGCACCGCGACAAGGAGCTGATGGCGCAGGCCGCGGCGGCCCGGCTGATCACGAAGGTCGTGGACGCCCAGGCCGCACGCGGTTACGCCTCGGTGGTGCTGACCGGCGGGCGCAACGGCAACGGCCTGCTGGCCGCGCTCGCCGCCACGCCCGCACGGGACGCGATCGACTGGTCGCGGCTCGACCTGTGGTGGGGCGACGAGCGCTTCCTGCCCGAGGGCGATCCGGAGCGCAACGTCACGCAGGCCCGCAAGGCGCTGCTGGACTCGGTGGAGCTGGACCCGTCCCGGGTGCACGCGATGCCCGCCTCGGACGGTCCGTACGGCGACGACGCGGATGCCGCAGCCGCGGGGTACGCGGCCGAACTCGCCGCGGCCTCCGGTCCGGAGAACCACGGCTCCGTACCGGCGTTCGACGTGCTGATGCTGGGCGTCGGCCCGGACACGCATGTCGCCTCGCTCTTCCCCGAACTCCCCGCGGTACGGGAGACCGAGCGCACCGTCGTCGGTGTGCACGGCGCGCCCAAGCCGCCGCCCACCCGTGTCTCGCTCACGCTGCCCGCCATCCGGGCCGCGCGCGAGGTGTGGCTGCTGGCGGCGGGCGAGGACAAGGCGGAGGCCGCGGCCATCGCCCTGTCCGGGGCCGGGGAGATCCAGGCCCCGGCGGCGGGGGCGTACGGACGCAGCCGCACCCTGTGGCTGCTGGACGCGCCCGCGGCCTCGCGGCTGCCGCGTGCGCTCTACCCGCCGGCCTCTCCCTGAGAGGCTGTCAGCACGGTGGTACGGAGGCCCGGTTCGCTCTCAGGAGCGGGCCGGGCCTCCGTCGTGAAAGCCTCGCCCCATGGTGCGTATCGGAACAGTGGTGATGGGTGCGTCGGACGTACGGCGCGCGGCGTCGTTCTGGAAGTCGGCGCTCGGCTATGTGGAGCGTGAACCGCTGGAGGACGGCTGGGTGGTGCTGGTCCCCGCAGAGGGTCACGGCGTCGGGCTGGCCCTGGGGCGGAGCGAGTCGCCCGTGCAGGAGGTCCCCCGGGTCCATCTCGACCTGTACACCGAGGAGCAGGACGCCGAGGTGGGCCGGCTGCTCGCGCTCGGGGCGGAGCGGGTGGCCTGGGAGCTCTATCCGCCGGACCCGGACTTCGTGGTGCTCGCCGACCCGGAGGGCAACCGGTTCTGCGTCATCGACACGACGCACGGTCAGGTCTGACGGGTGACCCGGTGCGCTCCAGGAACGGTTCCAGGAGCCCCGGGACGGCCTCGGAGGCGAAGTCGAGCCCCTCGGACGCGTCGGTGTCGTGCGCCGTGTACGCGCCCGCTCCGGCGGCCGTCGTGGCGGTGATGGTCAGGAGTCCGGACCGCCGCTGGAAGTACGACTGCTTCACGGTCCAGCCGATCACCCCGGCCCGCTGCAGCGCGGCCGTGGAACGCCGGACCGTACCGGAGCGGGTCACCAGGTACGCGCCGACGACGGCGTGTCCCAGGGCGTGGTACGCGTCGAGGGCGAGAAAGACCGCCAGGGGCAGGAACACCACCGCGCAGGCGAGGGCGATCCAGAGCAGGACAGGGGTCAGCAGGGCCCCGAGGACGGCCAGGACGGCCACCGGGGCCAGCACGGACCAGAGGGCCCAGCCCAGCCGTCGGCGACGGGCTGCACGCGGGTGGCCGGTCAGGGCGGCGCCCGTGGGGGTCACGGTCTCGCGCAGGACGTCGGCGGCGACCGTGCCGGCGAGGCTCCGGGGCACGACGGGCAGCAGGGTGTTGTGGTCCCCGTGCTGGTCCGAGTCGTCCTTCGCCAGGCCCGTCGTGATCGCGTCCAGCCGGGCGGCGCCCATCAGACGGACGCCGAGCGGTTCGACGAGGTCCACCCCGCGCAGCCGCCGTTCCTCGATGGAGACCGACCGGGAGGTGAAGAGCCCGCGGCGGACCCTGAGGGTGCCGCCCGGTTCGCGCTCCAGCCGGTAGCTCCACCACATCTCGACCCAGAGGCCGAGCGCGCCGACGACGCCGGCGACCACCGCCGCGGCGACGAGGACGAGGACCGTCCAGAGCACCGGGGTCCCGCGGAACAGGTCGCCGATCCAGGCGATCACCTCGCCCTGTGCCCCGACCCACTCGCTGACCTGCATCACGGCGCCGGCCGCCGCGCCGCCCAGCATCGGGGCGACGAAGGACACCGGCGCGTACCGGATCCACCGGAGGTTCAGTCCGACCAGTTCCCCCTCGCGGTGGCCGCCGGCGGGACCGGTGGCCGCGCGTTCCAGGAGGAGGCGGCGCAGCAGTTCGCCCTCGGTACGGGTCACCGGGTCGAGTTCGAGCGTCGAGTCGCCGCCCACGTGCTCCCCGGTGCCGATCCGGACCGTGACGAGCCCGAGGAGGCGCAGCACCGGGCGCGCCGTGAGGTCGACGCTGCGGATCCGTTCCCGGGCCAGTGAGCGTTCCTTCACCAGCAGGAGGCCGGTGTGGAGCTCGACGCGCTCGGGGCCGACGCGGTAGCGGGTGCGGCGCCATCGCACGTGGTCGATCCCGGCCGAGCAGCCGGTGAGCACGAGGACGGCGGCCGGTACCCAGGTCAGGGCGCTCCCGGTCCCGAAGCGCCCGGAGAGGGCGAGGCCGACCGGCAGGGCCGCGCCCAGCAGTACCCCCGCCGTGACGAGTGCGGTGACCAGGACCGTACGCCGGTCCAGGCGCCGCCAGTCGTCGGCGGGGGTGCTCATGTGGCGTCCCCGGGGGTGTCCTGGGTAATCCGGGTGAGCCGTTCGGCCAGCTCCGCCGCCACCTCGTGGTCGAGGCCCTCGATCCGTACGGCGCCCTTGGCGGAGGCGGTGGTGACGGTGACCGTGGCGAGTCTCCAGAGCTGTTCCAGGGGGCCTCGCACGGTGTCGACGGTCTGGATCCGGGACATCGGCGCGATCCGCCATTCCTGGCGGACCACTCCCGTCCGGACGTAGACCGCCTCACCGGTGACCTCCCAGCGGTGGGTCCGGAACCACCAGAGGGGGAAGAGGACGGCACAGGCCAGACCGACGACCGCCACGGCTGCGGCGGACATCAGCAGCCAGAACCGGGCGGACCCGATGAACGCGCCCAGCAGGCCCAGCACCAGCACGGGCACCGCGGTCAGCAGCAGCCACTGGGCACGCCACCAGCCGACGGCCCTGCGGTCCAGCGTGTTGCGCGGTGGCCGCAGCCGTACCGTCCCCTCCCCCGTCACCACCACTCGGCTCAGCGTCCCCGCAGCGAGCGGTAGGCGGCGACGAGCGCGGCGGTGGAGCTGTCGAGCGACTCCCCGCCGGTGCCCTCGATCAGGACGGGCTCGATCCTCTTGGCGAGGACCTTGCCGAGCTCGACGCCCCACTGGTCGAAGGAGTCGATGTTCCAGACGGCGCCCTGGACGAAGACCTTGTGCTCGTACAGCGCGATGAGCTGGCCGAGCACCGACGGGGTCAGCCGGTCGGCGAGGATCGTGGTCGTCGGGTGGTTGCCGCGGAACGTCTTGTGCGGCACCAGCTCCTCGGGGACACCCTCCGCGCGGACCTCCTCGGCCGTCTTGCCGAAGGCCAGTGCCTGGGTCTGGGCGAAGAAGTTGGCCATCAGCAGGTCGTGCTGGGCGGCCAGACCGGGCAGCAGGTTCTCGACCGGCTCGGCGAAGCCGATGAAGTCGGCGGGGATGACCTTGGTGCCCTGGTGGATCAGCTGGTAGTAGGCGTGCTGCCCGTTGGTGCCGGGGGTGCCCCAGACGACCGGGCCGGTCTGCCACTCCACCGGATTGCCGTCCCGGTCGACGGACTTGCCGTTGGACTCCATGTCCAGCTGCTGCAAGTACGCGGTGAACTTGGACAGATAGTGGCTGTAGGGCAGCACGGCATGCGACTGCGCGTCGAAGAACGCGCCGTACCAGACGCCCAACAGGCCGAGCAGCAGCGGGACGTTGTCCTCGGCGGGCGCCGTGCGGAAGTGCTCGTCGACGAGGTGGAAGCCGTCGAGCATCTCGCGGAACCGGTCCGGACCGATGGCGATCATCAGCGAGAGGCCGATGGCCGAGTCGTACGAGTAACGGCCGCCGACCCAGTCCCAGAACTCGAACATGTTGTCCGTGTCGATGCCGAAGTCCGCGACCTTGCCGGCATTCGTGGACAGCGCCACGAAGTGCTTGGCGACGGCTTCCTGACCGGCCCCCAGACCCGTGAGCAGCCACGTGCGGGCGGAGGTGGCGTTGGTGATGGTCTCGATCGTGGTGAACGTCTTCGAAGCGATGACGAACAGCGTCTCGGCCGGGTCCAGGCCCTGCAGCGCCTCGTTGAGGTCGGCGCCGTCGACGTTCGACACGAAGCGGAGGGTGAGCGAGCGGTCCGTGAAGGAACGCAGCGCCTCGTACGCCATGGCGGGACCGAGGTCGGAGCCGCCGATGCCGATGTTCACGACGTTCTTGATGCGCTTGCCGGTCGAGCCGGTCCACTCCCCCGCCCTGACGCGGTCGGAGAAGGCCGCCATCTTGTCCAGGACGGCGTGCACGGCGGGCACGACGTTCTCGCCGTCGACCTCGATCACGGCGTCGCGCGGGGCGCGGAGCGCGGTGTGCAGGACGGCACGGTCCTCGGTGGTGTTGATCTTCTCGCCGCGGAACATCGCGTCCCGCAGCTCCGCGACACCGGTGGCGGCGGCGAGCTCGCGCAGCAGGCGGAGCGTCTCGTCGGTGACCAGGTTCTTGGAGTAGTCGACGCGGAGGCCGCCGACCCGGAGGGTGTAGTCGATGCCGCGGTCGGGTTCGTCGGCGAACAGCTGTCGCAGCTGGGTTCCACCGAGTTCCTCACGGTGCTTGCCGAGAGCCGTCCACTCGGGCATCTGGTTGAGCTTCGTTCGGCTTTGTGCGTTCATCCCGGGTATCAGCCCACTTCTTCTCGTACCTGCGCATCCCCGCTGCCCCACCAACCTAATTGATCCGGGAGGTGTGCGGCGCGAGGGCGGGTTGCGGCACGGGAAAAGCAGTCCGGCCGGACACCCGTGGGGTGTCCGGCCGGTGAACAACTTCTAGATTTCGCCGCGGAGTTTCGCGAGCGCCTCGGCAAGAATGGCCTCGCCGTCCGCGTCGCTGCGCCGCTCGCGCACATACGCCAGATGCGTCTTGTACGGCTCGGTGCGCGGCGGGTCGGGCGGGCTGTCCCGGTCCTGGCCGGCCGGGAAGCCGCAGCGCGGGCAGTCCCATGTCTCCGGTACCTGCGCGTCATGGGCGAAGCTCGGCTGCGTCTCGTGCCCGTTCGAGCACCAGAAGGAGATGCGGAGGCGCGGCGCGGACTCGCCCCGCTCGGCCTCCCCCATCGGCCCCGCTCCGACCCGGCTTCCCCGGATCGCGTTGCCACTTGCCACGGTCGTAACTCCCTGCGTGATGGTGCTCGAAGATGCCCCAGTCTACGTAAGGCCCAACGCGCGTCCAGTGATTGGAGTTACTTCACCGGGAATCGCGGACGCCGGGTCAGTTGTCCAGCTTCATCAGCAGACCAAGTACGACAATGCATGCGAACCACGACAGACCGACCACCACGGTGATGCGGTCGAGGTTGCGCTCGGCGACCGAGGAGCCACCGACGGACGACTGCATACCGCCACCGAACATGTCGGAGAGGCCGCCGCCCTTTCCCTTGTGCATCAGCACCAGCAGCATCAGCAGCAGGCTGAAGACGATCAGGGCGATCGAGAACCCCATAATCACGGCTGGTCCCTACTTTCCGGAATTCCCTTGGACTGCACATACGGACAACGGGGGCCGGAGGGGTACCCCCCTCGGCCCCCGCTAGGGTACGACGGATCGGCGCTAGCGCATACTCACTGGTCGCGGAAGCGGACGATCTTGACGAACTCCTCGGCGTCCAGCGCCGCGCCTCCGACGAGTGCGCCGTCCACGTCGGGCTGCGCCATGATGGCCGCGACGTTGCCGGACTTCACGGAGCCGCCGTACTGGATACGGACGGCGTCGGCCAGCTCCTGCGAGTACAGCTCGGCCAGGCGGCCACGGATCGCTCCGCACACCTCCTGGGCGTCCTCGGGGGTGGCGACCTCGCCGGTCCCGATGGCCCAGACCGGCTCGTAGGCGATCACGATGGATTCGGCCTGCTCGGCGGGGATGTCCTTGAGGGCGCCGTCGAGCTGCGCGAGGGTGTAGGAGACCTGGTCACCGGCCTTGCGGATGTCCAGGCCCTCGCCGACGCAGAGGATCGGGGTCAGGCCGTGCTTGTACGCGGCCTTCACCTTGGCGTTGCAGATCTCGTCGTTCTCGCCGTGGTACTGGCGACGCTCGCTGTGGCCGACGGCCACGTACGTGCACTTCAGCTTGGCGAGCATGGAGCCGGAGATCTCACCGGTGTACGCACCGGATTCGTGCGCCGAGATGTCCTGGGCGCCGTACTTGATCTTCAGTTTGTCGCCGTCCACCAGCGTCTGCACGGAGCGCAGGTCGGTGAAGGGCGGCAGGACGGCGACCTCTACGGCGTCGTAGTCCTTGTCGGCCAGGGCGAAAGCGAGCTTCTGGGTGTGGGCGATGGCCTCGAGGTGGTTGAGGTTCATCTTCCAGTTGCCCGCCATCAGCGGGGTGCGGGTGCTCATTGAGTGTCAGTCCTCCAGTGCGGCGAGGCCGGGAAGCGTCTTGCCCTCGAGGTATTCGAGGCTGGCGCCGCCACCGGTCGAGATATGGCCGAATGCATTCTCGTCGAAGCCCAGGATGCGTACGGCGGCGGCACTGTCCCCGCCGCCGACGACGCTGAAGGCCGGGGAGTCGACGAGGGCCTGGGCGACGGCCCTGGTGCCCTCGGCGTAGTCGGGGTGCTCGAAGACGCCCATCGGCCCGTTCCAGAAGACCGTGGCGGCGTCGGCGAGCTTCGATGCGTACAGCCGGTTGGTCTCGGGGCCGTTGTCCAGGCCCATCGAACCGGCCGGGATGGCGTCCGCGGCAACCGTGACGGGGTTGCTCGGGGCCTTGGTCTTCAGGTCCGGGAACTGCTCGGAGACGACGACGTCGACGGGGAGCACGAACTCCACGCCCTTCTCCTCGGCCCGCTTCAGGTACTTCAGCACCGCCGGGATCTGGTCCTCCTGCAGGAGGGAGCTGCCGACCTCGTAGCCCTGGGCCTTGAGGAAGGTGTACGCCATGCCGCCGCCGATGAGGATGCGGTCGGCCCGCTCCAGGAGGTGGTCGATGACGCCGAGCTTGTCGGAGACCTTGGAGCCGCCGAGCACGACGGCGTACGGGCGCTCGACGTCCTCGGTGAGCTTCTTCAGGACGCCGACCTCGGTGGCGATCAGGTCGCCCGCCGCGTGCGGCAGCCGGGCCGGGAGGTCGAAGACGGAGGCGTGCTTGCGGTGGACGGCACCGAAGCCGTCGCCCACGTACACGTCGGCGAGCTCGGCGAGCCGGTCGGCGAAGGCGCCGCGCTCGGCGTCGTCCTTCGCGGTCTCGCCCGCGTTGAAGCGGAGGTTCTCGATGACGGCCACCTGGCCGTCGGTGAGAGCGGCGGCGGTGGCACGGGCGGATTCGCCGACCGTGTCGGTCGCGAAGGCGACATCGGTTCCGAGCAGCTCACCGAGGCGCGCGGCTGCGGGCGCGAGCGAGAACGCCGGGTCGGGTGCGCCCTTGGGGCGGCCGAGGTGCGAGGCGACGATGACCCGCGCGCCGGCTGCGGCAAGTTTGGCGACCGTGGGCGCGACGGCACGGATGCGGCCGTCGTCCGTGATCGTGGTGCCGTCGAGCGGCACGTTGAGGTCCGCGCGGACGAATACCCGCTTGCCCGCGACCCCTTCGGTGAGAAGTTCGTCGATCGTCTTCATCTGTTTCCGGTACTCCTTGGAAGGACGAGAGAGCATGGAACGGGGCTCGAACGGCGCCGCATTGCGCCATCCGAGCCCCACGCTCACATCGAGTTGCCTGCCGCTCCGAGGATCAGAGCTGGCCGCCGACGAAGACGGTCAGGTCGACGAGACGGTTGGAGTAGCCCCACTCGTTGTCGTACCAGCCGAGGATCTTCACCGTCTTGCCTTCCTGAACCATCGTCATGGACGAGTCGAAGGTGCAGGACGCCGGGTCACCGACAATGTCCGAGGATACGATCGGGTCCTCGGTGTACGCGAGGTACCCCTTGAGGTCGCCGTCGTCGGTCGCCTTCTTGAACGCGGCGTTGACCTCGTCCTTGGTGACCTCGCGGGACAGCTCGACGACCAGGTCGGTGGCCGAACCGGTCGGGACCGGCACGCGCATCGCGATGCCGTCGAGCTTGCCCTTGAGCTGCGGCAGGACCAGAGCGGTGGCCTTGGCGGCACCGGTCGTGGTCGGGATGATGTTCTCGGCGGCGGCGCGGGCGCGACGCAGGTCCGAGTGCGGGAAGTCCAGGATCCGCTGGTCGTTCGTGTAGGCGTGGACCGTCGTCATCAGGCCCTTGACGATGCCGAAGTTCTCGTCGAGAACCTTGGCCATCGGCGCCACACAGTTGGTGGTGCAGGAGGCGTTGGAGATGACGTGGTCGGTGGCCGCGTCGTACTTGTCCTGGTTGACGCCCATCACGATGGTGATGTCCTCGTCCTTGGCCGGAGCCGAGATGAGGACCTTCTTGGCGCCACCGGCGATGTGCTTCTCGGCGTCGGCCTTCTTGGTGAAGATGCCGGTCGACTCGATCACGATGTCGACGCCCAGGTCACCCCAGGGCAGGTCGGCCGGGTTGCGCTCGGAGAGCACCTTGATGGTGTGACCATCGACGGTGATGGTGTCGGCGGTGTGGCTCACCTCTGCCTTGAGACGACCCAGAATGGTGTCGTACTTCAGCAGGTGGGCCGTGGTCGCAGTGTCACCCAGGTCGTTGACAGCCACGATCTCGATGTCCGCACCCTGCTCCAGCAGCGCGCGGAAGTAGTTACGTCCGATGCGGCCAAAGCCGTTGATGCCTACGCGGATCGTCACGAACCGATCTCCTCGTATAGGTACGCCGGTTTTCGACGCCGGCGAGTTGTATAGGGATGTCCCCGACCGCCTCCGACCCTACCTCTCCAAGGGCCCCGGAGTGACATCGAGCGGGGCCGGGCGAGGCCGGGAAGTCCGTACTCCCGAGTAGGAGTCGAAGGCTCCGCTCCCGGGGGGCCACGGCGGGCACCGGGCAGGCTCATGGGCCCTCGGAGCCGGCTACGGAGTGTCAACAGCCCTGAGTCGTACGCCTCTTTCCGACAGGAAAGGCTTGCGTACGGCCGCGCCGGTGAGGTAATTGGGCCGCGACCGGCGCGGCACGGTGTCCGGGATCCCGGACACCGACGCACGGGAAAGAGACGTCCGAAAAGCGTCTGCGCCCGGACACGCCGCTGCCGGCGCACCCTTGCGGGGGCGCCGGCAGCGGGATGTCCGGGCGCGAGGGGAGCCGGTCAGCCGACGAGCCCGTCGGCCAGCTCCTCGCTCAGCGTGGATTCCGTCCCCGGGATACCGAGGTCCTGGGCCCGCTTGTCGGCCATGGCCAGCAGCCGGCGGATACGCCCCGCGACCGCGTCCTTGGTCAGCGGCGGCTCGGCCAGCGCGCCCAGCTCCTCCAAGGACGCCTGCTTGTGCTCCATGCGCAGCCGTCCGGCCGCCGCGAGGTGCTCGGGCACCTCCTCGCCGAGGATCTCCAGCGCGCGCCCCACGCGGGCGCCCGCCGCCACCGCGGCGCGCGCCGAGCGGCGCAGGTTGGCGTCGTCGAAGTTGGCGAGGCGGTTCGCCGTGGCGCGGACCTCGCGCCGCATCCGGCGCTCCTCCCAGGCCAGTACCGACTCGTGGGCACCGAGGCGGGTGAGGAGCGCGCCGATGGCGTCGCCGTCGCGGACGACGACGCGGTCCACGCCGCGCACCTCGCGGGCCTTCGCCGCGATGGAGAGCCTGCGGGCCGCACCGACCAGGGCGAGCGCCGCCTCCGGACCCGGGCAGGTCACCTCCAGGGAGGAGGAACGACCCGGCTCGGTGAGCGAGCCGTGCGCCAGGAAGGCCCCGCGCCAGGCCGCCTCGGCGTCACAGGTGGCCCCCGAGACCACCTGCGGGGGCAGCCCGCGGATGGGACGGCCCCGGCCGTCCACCAGTCCGGTCTGGCGTGCGAGCTGGTCGCCGCCCGCCACCACCCGTACGACATAGCGGGAGCCGCGCCGCAGCCCGCCGGGGGCCATCACGATCAGCTCCGAGCTGTGCCCGAAGATCTCGAGAATGTCCCGCTTCAGCCGGCGCGCCGCCATCGCGGTGTCCAGCTCCGCCTCGATCACAATCCGGCCGCTCACCAGGTGCAGCCCGCCCGCGAACCGAAGAATCGCCGAGACTTCTGCCTTCCTGCAGCAGGTCCGGGTTACGGGAAGCCGAGAGATTTCGTCCTTCACCGCTGGCGTCATCGCCATGGGCCGATCCTTCCATGCATCCGAAAAATACGGTCGTACGCGGCGGCCAACAGCTCCGGATCATGGATCGGAACACCATCGGGTGAAGCTACCGGCGCCAGCTCGACCGCGGCGCCGAGCCGTTGTGCGGCGTCGGCGAGGGACTCGCGGTCGGGCACGGCGGCCTCGTCGGCCAACACCACGTCCAAGGCGAGTTTAGGGGCGTGTCGTCCCAAAACCTCCAAATGACGCTGCGGTGAGAAGCCATCTGTTTCACCGGGTTGCGGCGCGAGGTTCAGCGAAAGCACCTTCCGGGCCTTCGTGGCGACCAGCGCGTCGTGCAGTTCCGGGACGAGCAGGTGCGGGATCACCGAGGAGAACCAGGAGCCCGGACCGAGCACCACCCAGTCCGCGTCGAGGACGGCGGCGACCGCTTCCGGGACGGCCGGCGGGTCGGCCGGAACGACGTGCACGGACTGCACCTCGCCCGGGGTGAGCGCCACCGTCGCCTGCCCGCGCACGGTGACGATGTCGTCGGGGTGCTCCGGGTCGTGGCCCCGTACGAGCGCCTGGAGCTCCAGGGGTACGGCGGACATCGGCAGCACCCGGCCGTGGGCGCCGAGGAGCTTGCCGACGAGGTCGAGCGCCTGCACGTGGTCGCCGAGCTGCTCCCAGAGGGCGACGATCAGCAGATTTCCGACCGCGTGCTCGTGCAGGTCGCCCTTGGACTCGAAGCGGTGCTGGATGACCTGGGCCCAGGTCTGGCCCCACTCGTCGTCCCCGCAGAGCGCCGCCAGCGCCTTGCGCAGGTCGCCCGGCGGCAGCACACCCAGCTCCTCGCGGAGCCGGCCGCTGGAGCCCCCGTCGTCGGCCACGGTGACCACCGCCGTGAGGTCGCCGGTGATCCGCCGCAGCGCCGTGAGCGAGGCGGACAGGCCCATGCCGCCGCCCAGGGCGACGACCTTGGGCTGGGCGCTCCGCTTGCGTCCGGACAGCGCAGAGGTGGCTCTGCTCAACCGCCGCAGACGCAGATTGCGATTGGTCACTCGCGCCCCATGTCCCTGTGGACGAGGACGGTCTCGATGCCTTCCGCGGCCAGCCGGGCGGCCAGCTTCTCGGACATCGCCACGGAGCGGTGCTTGCCGCCCGTGCACCCGACGGCGACGGTCACGTAGCGCTTGCCCTCGCGGCGGTAGCCGGTGGCGATGAGCTGGAGCAGTTCCGTGTACTGGTTGAGGAACTCCTTGGCGCCCGGCTGGTCGAAGACGTACGCGGACACCTCCTCGTTGAGCCCGGTGAAGGGCCGCAGCTCCGGGACCCAGTGCGGGTTCGGCAGGAAGCGGCAGTCCACGACCAGGTCGGCGTCGACGGGCAGGCCGTACTTGTAGCCGAAGGACATCACCGTGGCGCGCAGCTCCGGCTTCTCGTCGCCGGCGAACTGGGCGTCCATCTTGGCCCGCAGCTCGTGCACGTTGAGGCTGGAGGTGTCGATCACCAGGTCGGCGTCGCCGCGCAGCTCGCGCAGCAGGTCGCGCTCGGCCTCGATGCCGTCGACGATCCGGCCGTCGCCCTGGAGGGGGTGCGGGCGGCGGACCGACTCGAAGCGGCGCACGAGGGCGTCGTCCGAGGACTCCAGGAAGACGATCCGCCGGGTGACGTGCTTGGCCTCCAGGTCCGCGAGGGACTCCCGGAGGTTGTCGAAGAAGCGGCGGCCCCGGACGTCGACGACGACGGCGATACGGGCCACGTTGCCCTGGGAGCGGGCGCCGAGCTCCACCATCGTGGGGATCAGCGCGGGCGGCAGGTTGTCGACGACGAACCAACCGAGGTCCTCGAGACACTTGGCGGCGGTGCTGCGCCCGGCGCCGGACATGCCGGAGATGATCACCAGTTCGGGGATGGCCGGCGCGGTGGCCTCACCCGTCTCGTTGGTGGTGCCCGTACTCACGTGTGCTGCTCCGTCTGCTCGGTCGGTGCTGTGGTGCCCGGGGTCGGTTTCGTGCGCGCGTTCGTTTTGGTGCTCAGTCATGACGTGCCCCCGTCGTCCTCTTCAATGATCTCTCCTGTGGCCGTGTTCACGGCGGGCGCGGCCGGGGTGGTCGAGGCGAGGGCGGCGGCCACTGATTCCGCCGTCCTGCGCCCTATCCCCGGGACCTCGCAGATCTCGTCGATTGTCGCCTGCCGCAGCTTCTTCACGGAGCCGAAATGCTTGATCAGAGCCTGCTTCCGGGTCTCGCCGAGGCCCGCGACGTCGTCCAGGGGGCTGCTGCGGATGCGCTTGGCCCGCTTGGCTCGCTGATAGGTGATGGCGAAGCGGTGGGCCTCGTCACGGATCCGCTGGAGGAGATAGAGACCCTCGCTGGAGCGGGGCATGACCACGGGGTCGTCGTCATCGGGCAGCCAGACCTCTTCGAGCCGCTTGGCGAGGCCGCAGACGGCGATGTCGTCGATGCCCAGCTCGTCCAGGGCCCGCTTGGCCGCGGCGACCTGGGGCTGCCCGCCGTCCACGACGACAAGCTGCGGCGGATACGCGAACCGCTTGGGCCTGCCGTCGTCCTCCCGGGGCTCGCTCCCGGCCTCGTCCACGGCGGGTACGGCGCCGGTGGGGGCGGGACCCGTGATCGCGGGGCCGGCGGTGCCGGTGAGGGCCTGGGCGGGGGTCTCCTCCCACTCCCCCGTCCGCTCCTTGTCCTGGAGGTACCGCTTGAAGCGGCGGCCGATCACCTCGTGCATCGACCGCACGTCGTCCTGGCCCTCGAAGCCCTTGATCTGGAAGCGGCGGTACTCGCTCTTGCGGGCCAGACCGTCCTCGAAGACCACCATCGACGCCACCACGTCGTCGCCCTGGAGATGGGAGATGTCGTAGCACTCGATGCGCAGCGGGGCCGTGTCGAGGCCGAGCGCCTCGGAGATCTCCTCCAGGGCACGGGAGCGGGTCGTCAGGTCGGACGCGCGCTTGGTCTTGTGCAGCCCGAGGGCCTGCTGGGCGTTGCGCTGGACCGTGGCCATCAGGTCCTTCTTGTCACCGCGCTGCGGAATGCGCAGGCTGACCTGGGAGCCACGGCGCCCGGCGAGCCACTGAGCGACGGCTCCGTCGTCCTCGGGGAGCGCGGGGACCAGGACCTCCTTGGGCACGGAGTCGCCCGTCTCCTCCCCGTACAGCTGCTGGAGCGCGTGCTCGACGAGGCCCGCGGTGTCGACCGCCTCGACCTTGTCGGTGACCCAGCCGCGCTGGCCGCGGACCCGGCCGCCGCGGACGTGGAAGATCTGCACGGCCGCTTCGAGCTCGTCCTCGGCGACGGCGATCAGGTCGGCGTCGGTGGCATCGGCGAGGACGACGGCGCTCTTCTCCATCGCCCGCCTGAGCGCCTCCACGTCATCGCGGAGCCTGGCCGCGCGCTCGTACTCCATCTCCTCCGCCGCCTGCATCATGTCCTTCTCCAGGCGGCGGATGTACGTACCGGTACGGCCCGCCATGAAGTCGCAGAAGTCCTCGGCGAGCTCGCGGTGCTCCTCGGGGGTGACCCGGCCGACACAGGGCGCCGAGCACTTGCCGATGTAGCCGAGGAGGCAGGGGCGGCCGGTCCGCGCGGCGTTCTTGAACACACCCGCGGAGCACGTACGCACGGGGAAGACCCGGAGCATCAGGTCGACGGTCTCGCGGATCGCCCACGCGTGCCCGTACGGCCCGAAGTAGCGCACGCCCTTCTTCTTGGCTCCACGCATCACCTGGACGCGGGGGAAGTCCTCGTTGAGGGTGACCGCGAGATACGGATAGCTCTTGTCGTCGCGGTACTTGACGTTGAACCGGGGGTCGAACTCCTTGATCCAGGAGTATTCGAGCTGGAGCGCCTCGACCTCCGTGGAGACGACGGTCCATTCGACGGAGGCCGCGGTGGTGACCATCGTGCGCGTGCGCGGGTGCAGGTTGGCGAGGTCCTGGAAGTAGTTGGCCACGCGCTGGCGCAGGTTCTTGGCCTTCCCGACGTAGATCACCCTGCGGTGCTCGTCGCGGAATTTGTAGACCCCCGGGGAGTCGGGGATCTGTCCCGGCTTGGGGCGGTAGCTGGAGGGGTCTGCCATGTCTCACACCCTACTTGTGGGCGGTGACAGCGCGGCCTCGCCGGCGGACCGGTCCGCGCTCCGGGTGTGGGGGTTCCCCGGAGCGCGGAGCGGCGGACGGGGTCAGGCGCCCGTGGCGAGGGTCTCCCGGCGCCTGCGGTCACGGCGGACCGTGGTGAGGGCCCAGGAGACCAGGACCAGCAGCGCCCCGGCTCCGGCGACGGCCGAGGTGACGGTGAGGGCGGTGTCGTGGGTGCCCGCCGCGGCGGTCGCCTGCCGGGCGGCGACCTTCTCCGTGCCGGGCTCCGGCCCCGTCCCGGGGGCGTAGCCGCCCGCCTTGCCCGAGTGGGCGTAGCCGGAGCCGGGGAGTTTGTCCCCGTACTCCTTCCGCACCCGGTTTCCGTAGGCGCTCAGCGTGGTGCCGCCCTCGCCGACCGCGCGGGCCGCGTCCTCGTCCAGCGGGAGGACCCGGGCGCCCTTGTGGACGTACCAGGCGTCGATCTGCGGCTCACGGAAGACGGTGCCGCCCGGAAGCCTGCGGGCGCCTGCCGCCGTGTACCGCGATTCGTCGTCGCCGGTGGCGATGTTCACCACCTGCCAGTCGGTGTTCGTGCCGTCCTTCGGGACGGTCCACAGGGTGGCCTTCTGACCGTCCGAGGAGACGGCGGTGGTGGCCAGGTATTCCAGCCGGGTGAGGGCCGCCCCCGCCTTCCCCGCGACGAAGTCCGGGGCGAGGGTGCGCACGGCGACGGCCTCCCCCTCGATCCGCGGAGCCGCGGCGGACCTGGTGACCGCGCCCTCCCTGGCGAAGAACCTGGACAGGGTGTCCAGGGTCGTCGAAGCGGTGGCCGCCCTGTGGGCCGCGGCCATGGTCGAGGCGGTGAACGCGGGAGGCGTCCCCGGCCCTGGGGCGGCGGCGGCCTGGGGAGCGGCGGCCGTGAACAGCGCGGCGCCGGTGAGCGCGGCGGCCACGACGGTGCGCCGGGTCGTGGAGGTCATCGGGTCACGCCCCGATCCGGTAGAGCGAGTGGGTCCAGGAAAATTCGGCGTTGTTGACGTACCAGGCGTGGGAGGCCCAGTTGTAGCGGGTGCTGGAGGGCCAGGGGTCGCCCCAGTACACCCAGCTGTTGGCGTCGTCGTAGCCGTACAGGACGTGCATGTGACCGCCGCCCGACGACCACTGGATACGCGTCTCGACCGGACGCCCGGCGGATATCTCGCCCTGGAGGGTCGGATAGCGCAGCCAGCCCGTGACGTACGAACCGGGGTTGACGCCGGCCCAGTACAGACCGTCCTGCACATCACCGAGCGTGGCCTGCGAGTTGGGGCAGTCGTAGCCCTGGGTACGGCCGAAGGCCGCGTTGCAGAACTGGTTCTGGGTGTAGGTGCGGCCGAACCAGGTGGCGATGGTGTTGCCGCCTGCGGCCCAGCACCAGTTGCTCTTCTGCTGGGCCTGCATGGTGATGTCGAGCCGCTGTGCGGCGGCGACGGTGCTGCCGGCCGTGGTGATGGGCGACTCGGCCGCGGTGGCGGTCGCCGCGGGCACCGCGAGGAGCAAGGCGGCCAGGAGAGCCGCGAAGGGGAACCTTCCCGGCCCGATTCTTCGGTTGTGCATGACGTTCCTCCCGTGGCGGGGGTGTGGGGATCGGAGGAGCGCGTCCGGACGCTGCGGATGAGCATCTGCCGTTGTCCGGAACGGGTCAACACGCTTCAATGCGGGGTGACATCACGGTGTGAACGGCGGGGCCGCGGTGTGAACACTCCGGCCCCGGTCACCTGGCCGCCCGCTCCCGCCGGACCGGTGTCGCCGTTCCCCGTCGTGAACGTTCACTGGAGGCCGAGATGCGGCACACCGAGGGCGAACTGGCGCAGGTGCTGCACACCGGTCCGTTCCATCTGGCCCTGCGCACGGCGCTCTCGGTGCGGGGGCTGCCGCTCCAGCGGGTGCAGCACCATCTCGCGCACCGGGGCATCAACGTCGGCGTGACGAGCCTCAGTTACTGGCAGCAAGGTGCCCGGCGACCGCGGCGCGCCGAGTCGCTGCGGGCGGTGAAGGCGCTGGAGGAAGTGCTCGCCCTGCCGGGCAACTCCCTCCTCCGGCTGCTGGAGGCCGGCGAGGTCCCGCCGGACGCCGAGCGCCCGGCCGCCCGCTCCTACCGCACGCTGCTGGAGGCGTCCGGTGCGGTGGAGCGGCTGCTGGCCTCGATGGAGTCACCGGCCGACGGCGGGCTGCACACCGTGGGACACCAGGAACGGGTACGGATCGCGGCGGGCCGGGAGATGGCGGGACGCGAGTCGCAGCACGTCGTACGCGCGCACCGGGACGGGATCGACCGCTACCTCGCCGTCCACCGCGGCGATCCGGGCTGCGATCCGTCCGGGGTCGAGGTGCGCGCACGGGAGAACTGCCGGACGGGCCGGGTCCGCTGGGACCAGGAGGCGGGGGTGCTCGTCGCCGAGCTGCTGTTCGACACCCGTCTGCGGGCGGGCGACACGTACCTCTTCGGCTACGGCTTCGAGGACGGGACGGGCGGTCGGTGCGACGAGTACGTGCGGGGGTTCAGCTTCGGCGGCGGGCAGTACGTGCTGCAGGTGCGCTTCGACGAGGCCGCGCTGCCGGTCCGGTGCCGGCGCTTCGTCCAGGTGTCGGCGGGGGCGCCGCGCGGTGCCCGGACGGATCTCACGCTCACCGGCCGGCACCGGACCGTCCACCTGGTCGAGCAGGGGGTACGGCCCGGGCTGGTCGGCATCGACTGGGACTGGGAGTGAGGTGCCCGCCGGGCGGTGGGGTCTGACGGTCGCGCGGCCGGTCGGCGGGACGCCCGCACGGCTCCGTCAGGCGTCGGGGCCCGCCACGAGGTTCCCGCCCTCGACCCTGACCGGGACGGAGGGCAGCGGCACGGTCGCCGGGCCCTGCAGCGCCTTGCCGGTCGTGGTGTCGAAGCGGCTGCCGTGGCAGGGGCAGTGGCCCTCGGTGCCCTCGACCTTGTCCAGGACGCAGCCCGCGTGGGTGCACTGGGCGCTGAACGCCTTGTACTGGCCCTTCGCGGGGCAGCTCACGACGAGCCGCTGTTCCCGGTAGAGCTTGGCTCCGCCGACCGGGACCTCGTCCGCGGCACCGAGGGCGACGGGGGCGGTGGGCGTGGGCGTCTTCGCGTGGCCGAGCTTCGATTCGGTCGAGCAGGCGGCCACTCCCAGCCCGGCGGCACCGGCGAGAGCGGCGCCCTTCAGCACGGTACGGCGGGCGGCGGGCAGGCCGGACATGCGGTCTCCACGGGGTGAGGGGGCAGAGAGCCGTCAGGGCACCCGAGGGGCCGGGGACCGGAGGCGGCGGCGACAGAACCGACGATACCGGCGGAGATCGGCGGCCCTGCGACCGGGCCGGTTCCGGCAGGGACCGGGGTGGGTCCGGCAGGGAAGGCGGCCCGACGGCGAGGTGGCGGCCCCCGGGGCCGGGGACCGCCACCTCTGCGGCATGTCCGGGTCAGCAGGCGCTGTCCCGGTCAGCCGGTGTTCACGCCTTCCGGGCGCCTGCCGCCCTCTTCGCGGCGGGCTTCTTCACGGCGGCCTTCTTGGCAGCGGCCTTCTTCGCGACGGGCTGCGCCGCCGAGGTCTTGGCCGTGGCCGTCTTACGGGCCGGGGCGGCCTTGGCGGCCACCGTCTGCTTCGCAGCCGTCTTCCGGGCGGGCCTACGGGCCGCCGGCACGGCTGCCTCGTTGATCCGGTCCGCTCCCAGGATGCTCTGGAGGAACTTCCCGGTGTGGCTGGCGGGCACCGACGCGATCTGCTCGGGGGTGCCTTCGGCGACCACGAGACCGCCGCCGTTGCCCCCTTCGGGACCCATGTCGATGACCCAGTCCGCGGTCTTGACGACATCGAGGTTGTGCTCGATGACGATCACCGAGTTGCCCTTGTCGACCAGGCCCGAGAGCACCGTGATCAGCTTGCTGATGTCCTCGAAGTGCAGACCCGTGGTCGGCTCGTCCAGGACGTAGACCGTGCGGCCCGTGGAGCGCTTCTGGAGCTCGCTCGCCAGCTTCACACGCTGCGCCTCACCACCCGAGAGCGTCGGCGCGGACTGCCCGAGCCTGACGTATCCGAGGCCCACCTCGTTGAGCGTGCGCAGGTGGCGGGCGATCGTCGGGACGGCCTCGAAGAACTCCAGACCCTCCTCGATCGGCATGTCCAGCACCTCGGCGATGGACTTGCCCTTGTAGTGGACTTCGAGGGTCTCCCGGTTGTAGCGCGCTCCGTGGCAGACCTCGCACGGGACGTACACGTCGGGCAGGAAGTTCATCTCGATCTTGATGGTGCCGTCGCCGGAGCAGTTCTCGCAGCGGCCGCCCTTGACGTTGAAGGAGAAGCGGCCCGGCAGATAGCCGCGCACCTTCGCCTCCATCGTCTCGGCGAAGAGCCGGCGGACGTGGTCGAAGACTCCGGTGTACGTGGCCGGGTTGGACCTCGGCGTACGGCCGATCGGCGACTGGTCGACGTGCACCACCTTGTCGACGAGGTCGTCGCCCTCGACCCGGGTGTGCCGGCCGGGCACCGACTTGGCGCCGTTCAGCTCGCGCGCCAGGTGGGTGTAGAGGATGTCGTTGACCAGGGTCGACTTGCCCGATCCGGAGACACCGGTGACCGCGGTGAGCACACCGAGGGGGAAGGAGACGTCGATGTCCTGGAGGTTGTTCTCCCGGGCACCGTGCACCGTGAGCTGCCGCGTCGGGTCGACCGGGCGCCGGATGCCGGGCATCGGGATGGCGCGCTTGCCGGCCAGATACTGCCCGGTGATCGACTCCTTGTTGGCCAGCAGGTCCTTGAGCGAACCGGAGTGGACGACCTTGCCGCCGTGCTCACCGGCACCGGGGCCGATGTCGACGACCCAGTCGGCGACCTTGATGGTGTCCTCGTCGTGCTCGACGACGATGAGCGTGTTGCCCATGTCGCGGAGCCTGACGAGGGTCTCGATCAGCCGGTGGTTGTCCCGCTGGTGCAGCCCGATGGACGGCTCGTCCAGGACGTACAGGACGCCCACCAGACCGGAGCCGATCTGGGTGGCCAGCCGGATGCGCTGGGCCTCGCCACCGGAGAGGGTGCCCGCGGCGCGGTTGAGCGAGAGGTAGTCCAGGCCGACGTCCACGAGGAACTTCAGCCGCTCGTTGACCTCCTTGAGCACCCGCTCGGCGATCTTCTTGTCGCGGGCGTTCAGCTTGAGCCGGCCGAGGAAGTCGGCGCACTCGCTGATCGACATCGCGGCGACCTCGGCGATGGACTTCTCCATCACCGTCACCGCGAGGACGAGCGGCTTGAGCCGCGTGCCCTCACAGGTCGGGCAGGGCACCTCGCGCATATAGCCCTCGAAGCGCTCCCGGCTGGAGTCGCTCTCCGCCTCGGAGTGCCGGCGCTTCACGAACTGCACCGCGCCCTCGAAGGCGGGGGTGGTGTACGCGCGCTCGCGGCCGTACCGGTTGCGGTAGCGCACCTCGGTCTGGATCTTGTGACCGAAGAGCAGGGCCTTCTTGGCGCGCTGGGGCAGTCCCGCCCAGGGGATGTCCGTACGGAATCCGAGGGCGTCGGCGAGGGCGCTGATCTGCCGCCCGAAGTACTCCTTGGTGTGTCCGTGCGACCAGGGGTGGATCGCGCCCTCGTCCAGGGACTTGTCCTCGTCCGGGACGATCAGCTCCGGGTCGACCTCCATGCGCGTACCGATCCCCGTGCAGTCGGGGCAGGCACCGAAGGGCGAGTTGAAGGAGAAGGAGCGGGGCTCCAGCTCCTCGAAGGAGAGGTCGTCGTACGGGCAGTAGAGGTGCTCGGAGTACATCCGCTCACGCTCGGGGTCGTCCTCGGGGAGGTCGACGAAGTCCAGGACGACCATGCCGCCGGAGAGGCCGAGCGCGGTCTCCACGGAGTCGGTCAGCCGGCGCTTGGCGCTGTCCTTGACCGTGAGGCGGTCGATGACCACCTCGATGGTGTGCTTCTCCTGCTTCTTCAGCGTGGGCGGCTCGGAGAGCTGGATGGTCTCCCCGTCGACCCTGGCCCGGCTGTAGCCCTTGGTCTGCAGATCGGAGAAGAGGTCGACGAACTCGCCCTTGCGCTCGCGCACGAGCGGCGAGAGCACCTGGAAGCGGCTGCCCTCGGGCAGGCCGAGCACCTTGTCGACGATGGCCTGCGGCGACTGACGCGAGATGGGACGCGCGCACTCGGGACAGTGCGGCTTGCCGATCCGGGCGAACAGCAGCCGGAGGTAGTCGTAGACCTCGGTGATGGTGCCGACCGTCGAGCGCGGGTTGCGCGAGGTCGACTTCTGGTCGATGGAGACGGCGGGCGAGAGGCCCTCGATGAAGTCGACGTCCGGCTTGTCCATCTGGCCGAGGAACTGCCGGGCGTACGAGGAGAGCGACTCCACGTAGCGTCGCTGGCCCTCGGCGAAGATCGTGTCGAACGCGAGGGACGACTTGCCCGACCCGGAGAGCCCGGTGAAGACGATGAGGGAATCGCGGGGCAGGTCGAGCGAGACGTTCTTGAGGTTGTGCTCGCGCGCGCCACGGACGATGAGACGGTCGGCCACGCCGGTCCGCACCTTTCTTGAGAGAAGCGGGGGAACTGAGCCCCTGTCCCAGGGTATGGGGGGCGCCACAGCGATGTAGAAAGCTTTCGATTCCGAGCGTATAGCACGCACATTCGATTTACGGCCGCGCTCGGACTCCTTCACCCGATCGAGTGGCGGAGCTAGGCTCGGCCTCATGATTGATCATGTGCGCGACCTGGGCGCTGTACGCGAGGCAACCGACCGGCTGCTCAGCGCGACGGGCAAACTGGACAATATTTCGCTCGCCGAGCCGTCACGGCTCCCGGGGTGGAGCCGTGGGCACGTACTGGCCCACCTGTCACGTAACGCCGACGCGCTCGTAAATGTTCTCCAAGGGCGCCCGATGTACGCGAGCAGCGAAACCCGGGACGGGGACATCGAGCGTGACGCCCCCCGTCCGCTCGACGAACAGCTGGCCGACCTCAGGGAGAGCGCGGCCCGCTTCCTGGAGGCGGGGGCCGGCACCGCCGACTGGGCCCGCACGGTCACCCTGCGCAACGGAGTGACGGACAGCGCGGCCCGCATCCCCTTCCGCCGCCTGATCGAGGTCGAACTGCACCACGTCGACCTCGGGATCGGCTACGAGCTGGAGGACCTCTCGGCGGACTTCGTGACCAGGGAGAGCGACTTCCTGGCGAACCGGTTCGCCGGCCACCCCGACGTCGTGGCGACGACGGTCCTCGCCGACGGCCACACGTGGACCACCGGCGGCGGCGCCGAAGGCGGGCCCGTCACCGTCCGGGGGACGGCTCCCGAGGTCCTGGGCTGGCTCTGTGGGCGCCGCGACGGCTCCGCGCTGAGCACGCTGGGCGGCCCCCTTCCCGCCCTGCCCCCGCTATAGGCTGAGTCGTATGACGTACAGCGGAGCGGTCAAGGTCGGCGGACCTGCGGACGTACACGAGTTGACCGACCTCATGATCTCCAAGGTCGCGGTCGGACCGATGAACAACAACGCCTATCTGCTGCGCTGCCGCGCCACCGGTGAGCAGCTGCTGATCGACGCGGCCGCCGATGCCGGGACCCTGCTGCAGCTGATCGGTGACGACGGCATCGCGTCCGTCGTCACCACCCACCGGCACGGCGACCACTGGCAGGCGCTCGCCGAGGTCGTGGCGGCCACCGGCGCACGCACCTACGCGGGGCGCTACGACGCCGAGGGCATCCCGGTCCCGACCGACGTCCTCGTGGAGGACAACGACACGATCCGGGTGGGCCGTGTGTCGCTGACCGCCCGGCACCTCACCGGACACACCCCGGGCTCCATCGTCCTGGTCTACGACGACCCGCACGGGGCGCCGCACCTGTTCAGCGGGGACTGCCTCTTCCCCGGTGGGCTCGGCAACACGCGCAAGGACCCGGAGGCGTTCGCGAGCCTGCTCCACGACGTGGAGACCAAGCTCTTCGAGCCGCTGCCGGACGAGACGTGGGTCTACCCGGGTCACGGGCACGACACCGCGCTCGGCGACGAGCGGCCTCAGCTGCCCGAGTGGCGCGAGCGCGGCTGGTGAGCGCTCCCCGCACCTGAACACCACACCGGCCGGGGTGGGCGGAACCTTCCGCCCACCCCGGCCGGTGCCGGTTCTTCTACTTCTTCCACGCCACGGGTGTCACCCCCGGTCAGGCGTCGACGCTCTTCGTCTCCTCGTCGGCGGGTCCGACCTTCTTCGACTCCGCCGCGGCCTCCGCCGCCGCCTGCTTCTTGTTGGCGATCAGGCTGGTGATCGTGGTGATCACCAGGACGCCGCCGATGAAGGCCAGCGAGAACGGGATGGAGATCTCGGGGACATTCACCCCGGACTCGTGGAGCGCGTGCAGCACCAGCTTCACGCCGATGAAGCCGAGGATCACCGACAGGCCGTAGCTGAGGTGGACCAGCTTCTTCAGCAGACCGCCGATGAGGAAGTACAGCTGACGCAGACCCATCAGGGCGAAGGCGTTGGCGGTGAAGACGATGTACGGGTCCTGGGTCAGACCGAAGATCGCCGGGATGGAGTCCAGCGCGAACAGCACGTCGGTGGTCCCGATGGCGAGCATGACCACCATCAGCGGGGTCATGATGCGCTTGCCGTTCTTCACGATGAAGAGCTTGGTGCCGTAGTACCTGTCGGCCACACCGAAGCGCCGCTCGGCCGCCTTGAGCAGCTTGTTCTCCTCCCAGTCCTCTTCCTCCTCGTCGGCCCGCGCTTCCTGGATGAGCTTCCAGGCGGTGTAGATGAGGAACGCGCCGAAGATGTAGAAGACCCAGGAGAAGTTGGCGATGACCGCCGCGCCGGCGGCGATGAAGATCGCTCGCAGGACCAGGGCGATCAGCACGCCGACGAGGAGCACGCGCTGCTGGAGATGCGAGGGCACCGAGAACTTCGCCATGATCAGGACGAAGACGAAGAGGTTGTCGACACTCAGCGACTTCTCGGTGATGAATCCGGCGAAGAACTCGCCGGACGCCTGACTCTCGCCGGCCAGGAGCAGACCGAGTCCGAAGAGGGCGGCCAGCGCGATCCAGACGATCGTCCAGATTCCGGCTTCCTTGGTCGACACGTCATGGGGTTTGCGCCCGATGAAGAAGTCGACGGCGATCAAAGCACTCAGACCCAGAATGGTCAGTGCCCAAAGGGTGAATGAAACGTCCACTGCGCCTCCGGCAGTTCGCTACGGCTACTGATCAGCGTCGTCGCTGCCGGAGGTCTCTTCCACCGGGACGCGCGGGGTGCGCGGCCGGCCGGCGCCCCGGGACCGGTCACAGTCCGTACTGACGGGAACGCAGCGTATGGGAGTACTCCCCTCCGTCCGGAGAACAGTACAGGAATCACCAAGAAAAGGTAAAGAGAAGGGTAAGGCACGCCTAAAAGACCAGGTCAGGGCCGGTAGTTGGGGAAGGCTTCCGGCCCCTCGCGGTCAGCGGCCCCCGGTGCGCCGCGCCTCGGCGACCCGGGCGAGCACCTGCTCCAGGACCCGGCTCCCCGCCGGAAGTCCGAGCGGTTCGTACGTCCATGCGTGACCGACCCACGGATCGGCCAGATGGTCGTCGGCGACGGGAGTGATCCGCAGAAGCGAACGCCACAGGGGATCGAGCACCGGCCCGTACGCCGAGGCGTCCTCCCGGTCGGCGACCATCAGCAGATGGACGCCCACCGAGGGGCCCTCGTCCGCGAGGTAGCGCAGCTGGGTGACGGCCCGGTCGTCGAAGCCGTGCGGGAAGTCGTTGACGATCAGCAGCTGCTCTCCGGTGTCCAGGTCCGGCGGGAGCGAGTCGGCGGCGCCCGCCCGGATCGCCATCTGTACGAGGTCCACGCGCCGCGTGAGGTGGGAAAGGACCGAGGCCACTCCCCCGGGTCCGGCGGCGGGCGGCCCGGCCAGAACACCGGCCCCGGCCAGCGGGGCGAGCGCCCCTGCGCCCGATCCCGCCGGGTCGATGACGTGCACGGAGAACTCACCGGGGGGATACACCGCGAGCAGGCGCGCCGCGTGCACGACCGCCGTCTCCAGGGCGAGACGGCGCAGCCGGCCGGAATCCATCAGCGTCGCCGCCTCGGAGGCCGTACGGCCACTGTCGACCCAGATGCCGCGCTCCAGCGGCAGCCGTACCAGCAGGGGGATGCGCAGCTCGGCGGCTTCGGGCAGATGCAGGTCGCCGATGCGCAGCGCCATCGGCATCTCCATCGGCACCCGGTAGGCGTGCCAGACGGGGTTGGCCCAGCCCGCGTACGCGGCGGGGAGCGCGGGTTCGACGACGGCGGCCTCGGCGGCGAGCTGGCCGAGGTCCCGGTCGAGGGCCTCGCGGGCCCGGGAGGTCAGTTCGTCGCGCTTGGCGCGGGCCGCCTCACGGGCCCGGTCGCCCGCTCCGCCGATCCGGTTGCGCGGGTCGGAGAGCGCGCGGTCGAGCTCCTGGTCCATGCGCGACTCCGCGAAGTCGACCGCGCTGCGGTACGCCGCGGTGGCGCGGGCCAGGTCCTCGAACATGCCCCAGATCTGGTTGTAGAGGCGTTCGTCCATGGACCAGCCGGTGGCGTCGCCCGCGACCGGCACGGCCGGCGATCCCGGCGCCGCGGGCGGCGCGGTGGGCGGGGGCGGCGGGGGTGCGGTGGCCCGCCGCGGGTGCGCGTAGTTGATGGGGCCGCCCGCCGGGGGCGTGGCGGCGGGGCCCGCGGTGGCGGGGTCGGGCAGCGGTTCGGGGGTCACCGGGGTGGCGGGGGGCACGGCCGCCGGGTGCGGCTGCTCGCCCGGGGCGGGGCCGGGACCCGCCGCTCCGTGGCGTACACGGTCGCCGTCGGGGGTGCGGGGCGGTGGCGGGGCCACCGAGCGGGCCATGCCCCGGGCGACCGCCTCCTGGATCGAACCGGCCAGCTCCGCGGCCCGGTCCACCCCCTGGTCGGCGAGCATCTCGGCCAGGCCGGCCGCGTACCCCTGACCGACGGCGCGGACCTTCCAGACGCCCTGGCGGCGGTAGAGCTCCAGGGCGGTGACAGCGGATTCGGCGTCCAGCCCGGTGAGGGTGAACGTGGCGATCTCGGTGCCGTCGAGGCCGGTGACGGCGACGAAGGGCGCGGCGACCGCGCCGAACCGCACCGGACCGCCCGCCCCGACGGGAAGGGCCAGCAGCACGGTGACGCGGTGCACCGAACCGGGCAGTGCGTCGAGGTCCACGGCGAGCCGGTGGTCGGCGGCTGCCTGCTTGGACACTTCGAGGCCGGGCAGCTGGGGCGAACCGGGGTGGGCGATCCACTCGATGCCGTGCACCGTGCCCTGTTCGTCTCCGAGGGTGGCACCGGCCACGACAGGTGAACCCGCCGATACCCGGATCTCCAGACGGGTCTGGGGCAAGGTGTGGTTCTGCCCCCGGACCAGCTCGGCCGTCATTGCCCTGTCCCCTCGACGAACTTCGGTGTCCTGCGTGCGGTACTGCTCTGCGGTGCTGTCCGTACGTGTCGTGCCGGTGCCTCGGTATGTGGTGCAGCTCCCGGCGGCGGATGCCTCCGGGAGCTGCTCGTACCGATGCGTGCCAGGTCCTGCGTGCCTACAGGTGCGGCAGGATCGAGGGCATCAGGTCCTGGAAGGTGCGGCCGTTGGCCGGGTTCCCGAGGGCGGTCATCTGCCACCCGTTGCCCACGCGGTGCACCTTCGCCATGATCTGGGCGGTGTACTGCCCCCCGCCGTCGAGCGTGTAGCGCGCGAGCTCCTGGCCGTTGGTCTCGTCGACGATGCGGCAGAAGGCGTTCTGCACCTCCTGGAACGTCTGGCCGGTGAACGAGTTCACCGTGAAGACGATCTGGTCGATGTGGACCGGGACCCGCTGGAGGTCGACGAGGATCGCCTCGTCGTCCCCGCCCGAACCGGCGCCGCCGACGAGGTTGTCACCGGTGTGCTTGACCGAACCGTCGTCGCTGACCAGGTGACGGAAGAACACGACGTCGACGGGCTGCTTGTCGGCGAAGAGCACCGCCGAGGCATCCAGGTCGATCTCCCGGGTCCGTGAGCCGAACAGGCCGCGGCGCGGAGCCGCCTGCCAGCCGAGCCCCATCCGCACCGCGGTGAGGGCTCCCCCGCCCCGCTTCTCCAGGCTGATGGCCTGCCCCTTGGTCAGATTGACGCCAGGGCCCCCGGGCGCATTGCCCTTGGATACGTCCACCACGCGCTGTCCCCTCTCAGAGTGTCCCCGCAACCAACTGTGTGTGCGGTTGCCCCGCACCCTACGCAGTCGCACCGACAGCGCAGGAGAGCCGGTCGCCTTTTGTGTCGGTCCTGCAACACAGCGGATGCCCTGCCGTCAGGCGAGCCCCGCCTCCCTCATCTGCCGCAGTTCCTTCTTCAGTTCGCCGACCTCGTCGCGCAGCCGCGCGGCCACCTCGAACTGGAGATCCGCGGCGGCTGCCCTCATCCGGTCGGTCATCTCCTCGATGATCCCGGCGAGTTCCGTCGCGGGCCGGTCGGTGACGACCGCGCCGTCCGCCTTCCCCCTGCCGGCCGCGCCCTTGGCGGCCTTGCCGCCGAGGGCCGGGACGGGTGCCTTGGGGCCCTTCGCCTGGCGGTAGCCGGTGCCGAGGAGCTGTTCGGTGTCGACCTCCTCGCGGGCGATGGTCGCGACGATGTCGTTGATCTTCTTGCGCAGCGGCTGCGGGTCGATGCCGCGCTCGGTGTTGTAGGCGATCTGCTTCTCGCGGCGGCGGTTGGTCTCGTCGATGGCCTGCGCCATGGCCGGGGTGATCTTGTCCGCGTACATATGGACCTGACCCGACACGTTGCGCGCCGCGCGCCCGATGGTCTGGATCAGCGAGGTGCCGGAGCGCAGGAAGCCCTGCTTGTCGGCGTCGAGGATGGCCACCAGGGACACCTCGGGCAGGTCGAGCCCCTCGCGCAGGAGGTTGATGCCGACCAGGACGTCGTACTCACCGGCGCGCAGCTCGCGCAGGAGCTCGATGCGGCGCAGGGTGTCGACGTCGCTGTGCAGGTAGCGGACCTGGATACCGAGCTCCAGGAAGTAGTCGGTGAGGTCCTCGGACATCTTCTTGGTGAGGGTGGTGACGAGGACCCGCTCGTCCCGTTCGGTGCGCTTGCGGATCTCGTGCACCAGGTCGTCGATCTGGCCCTCGGTGGGCTTGACGACGATCTCCGGGTCGACGAGGCCGGTCGGTCGGATGATCTGCTCCACGAAGCCGTCGCCGCGGGAGAGCTCGTACTTCCCCGGAGTGGCGGAGAGATAGACGGTCTGGTCGATCCGGCCGAGGAACTCCTCCCACTTCAGCGGGCGGTTGTCGAGGGCGGAGGGCAGCCGGAAGCCGTGGTCGACGAGGGTCCGCTTGCGGGAGGCGTCGCCCTCGTACATCGCGCCGATCTGGGGCACGGTGACGTGCGATTCGTCGAGGACCAGGAGGAAGTCCTCGGGGAAGTAGTCGAGGAGGGTGTTGGGCGCGGTGCCGGGCGAGCGGTCGTCGAAGTGCATCGAGTAGTTCTCGACGCCGGAGCAGGTGCCGATCTGGCGGAGCATCTCGATGTCGTAGGTGGTGCGCATGCGGAGCCGCTGGGCCTCCAGCATCTTGCCCTGCTTCTCCAGCTCGGCGAGGCGCTGTTCCAGCTCCTTCTCGATGCCTCCGACCGCCTTCTCCATGCGCTCGGGACCCGCGACGTAGTGGCTGGCGGGGAAGACGTGGAGCGCCTGGTCCTCGCTGATGACCTCACCGGTCAGGGGGTGGAGGGTGGAGAGCGCCTCGATCTCGTCACCGAACATCTCGATGCGGACGGCGAGCTCCTCGTAGACCGGGAAGATCTCGATGGTGTCGCCCCGCACCCGGAAGGTGCCCCGGGTGAACGCCAGGTCGTTCCGGGTGTACTGGATCTCGACGAAGCGGCGCAGCAGCTGGTCGCGGTCGATCTCGTCGCCGACCTTGAGCTGGACCATCCGGTCCACGTACTCCTGGGGCGTGCCGAGGCCGTAGATGCAGGAGACGGAGGCCACGACGATGACGTCGCGGCGGGTGAGCAGCGAGTTCGTCGCGGAGTGGCGCAGCCGCTCGACCTCCTCGTTGATCGAGGAGTCCTTCTCGATGTAGGTGTCCGACTGCGGTACGTACGCCTCGGGCTGGTAGTAGTCGTAGTACGAGACGAAGTACTCGACGGCGTTGTTGGGCAGGAGCTCGCGGAACTCGTTGGCGAGCTGGGCCGCGAGCGTCTTGTTCGGCGCCATGACCAGGGTGGGGCGCTGCAGCTTCTCGATCATCCAGGCGGTGGTCGCCGACTTTCCGGTGCCGGTCGCACCGAGCAGGACGACGTCCTTCTCGCCTCCGCGGATACGCCGCTCCAGCTCCGCGATGGCCGCGGGCTGGTCACCGCTGGGCTGGTAGGGACTGACGACCTCGAAAGGCGCCACCGAACGTTCGATCTTCGAAACGGGCCGCATGCAACCACCGTACGACCCGGCACTGACAACGGGGGCGGATCACCGGTTCCGCGGCGGGCGCGGGTCCCGGCCCGCGGGCGTCCGGTGCGCGACGTGCCCGCGCTGGGCGGGGATGCCGGCCCGCCGGTCGGTGCCGGGTGCCGCGCGCCCCGGCCGGTACTCGTCCCCGTCCGGGTCGCCCATGACCACCAGGGGATCGAACATCACGATCACTCCGGCGAGCAGCAGGAAGCAGCACGGGCCGACCAGCATCGGGATGAGCAGCGTGGTGGGGGCGTCGCCGCCCGACGCGGCACCGGCGGCGGGGTGCAGGTGCACGCTGAGCGCCGCCATGCCGGTGTAGTGCATGCCGCTCACCGCGACGCCCATCACCACGCTCGCGCCGAGGCTGGGGAGGAACCCGTGGACGGACACGGCCGCCCAGAGTGCCGTCGTGGCCGCCACCACGGCGATGATCACGGAGAGCGACACGGTGACCGTGTCGTACTCGAACTGCCCCTGGAGCCGCATCCCGGCCATTCCGAGGTAGTGCATGGACGCGACGCCGAGGCCCATGATGATGCCGCCGGTGATCAGCGCCATGCGGGTCGCCCCGCGGTAGCCGACAATGAAGATGCCGATACCGACCATCACGATCGCCAGGGCCAGGCTGGCGAACGTGATGGGTTTGTCGTAGCCGACCGGTGCCTCCCGGACGGAGAAGCCCATCATCGCGACGAAGTGCATCGTCCATATGCCGGAGCCTATGGAGGTGGCACCCAGCGCCAGCCAGCCGGCCTTGAAGGAACGCTCGGTCCGCAGTGACCGGATCGTGCAGCGCAGCCCCAGGGCGGCGCCGAGGCACGCCATGAGGAAGGCCACGACCGGGGTCACGAGCCCGTAGCTGAATCCGTCAACTGTGCCCTGCATGCTGGTAAGCCCTTCACGGAAGCCCGGGTTCGGGGGGTGCCCCATGGGGCGAGGCCCGGCAGGCAAACATAGGAAACGCATGCTATCGGCACGGAATCCCGGGCTGGATCCGGCACCGCAGGTTCCGTTCACGTAGTGGCCACCGGCGACCTGTTCTCCGTTGGTGATCGGCTGCCACGCTCGATGCGCCCGCACCTCTGACCGCGAGGAGAACCCGTGTCCGTACGCACCGTAACCGTCTCGACGACCGTCGCCGCTCTGCTCGGCGGCAGTGGTCTTCTCCTGGCCGCTTCCCAGACCCAGGCCGCCGGCACGCACGACGCCCCGGTCGTCTTCGCGCACCGGGGCGCTTCCGCGTACGCCCCGGAGAACACCCTGGCCGCCGTCGACGCTGCGGACGACCTGGGCATCGACTGGGTCGAGAACGACGTGCAGCGCACCCGGGACGGCGTGCTGGTCGTGATGCACGACACGAACCTCAAGCGGACCACCGACGTCGAGGAGCTCTTCCCCGAGCGCGCGCCCTGGGCGGTCAAGGACTTCACGGCCGCCGAGATCGCGCGGCTCGACGCCGGCAGCTGGTTCGGAGCGCAGTTCGCAGGAGCCCGCGTTCCGACGCTGGAGCAGTATCTGCACCAGGTCGAGCGCAACCACCAGGGGCTGCTCCTGGAGATCAAGAGCCCGGAGACCTACCCCGGTATCGAGAAGGACACCCTCCAGGTCCTGCAGAACGAGGGCTGGCTCAACCGCCACCACGTCAAGCACAAGCTGATCATCCAGAGCTTCGGCGCGGAGAGCGTGAAGGCGGTCCACGCGCAGCGCCCCGACGTCGTGACCGGATTCCTCGGCACGCCCGCCGTGGCCGATCTGCCCTCGTACGCGGCGTTCACCGACCAGATCAACCCGTCGCACGGCACGCTCAGCGCCGACTACGTGGCCGCCGTGCAGGAGCTGAAGGGCGCGCACGGCAAGCCGCTCCAGGTGAACACCTGGACGGTCAACGACGCGGCGACCGCGGCCAAGGTCGCCGGCTTCGGTGTCGACGGCATCATCACCAACAACCCCGACGTGGTGCGGGACGCCACCGGCTGAGCCGGGGCGCAGGACCTGCGTACGGCCGGGCGCTGTCAGTGCCCGGCCGTACGGTGGTCGGTATGAAGAGCACCGAGCAGGACGTGCAGTGGTCCGCCGTCGGGAGCGACATCGGCCCCCTGCTGCTTGTCGCGACCGGCACGGGGCTGGTGAGCGTGGTCTTCCATGCCCGCCCCGCGGTGCGCGAGAAGGCGCTCGGGCAGCTGGGGACGCGGCTCGGCTCGGTGCCGGTGGAGGCGCCGCCCGGTTCTCCCAGGCTGGCCGAACCGATACGTCAGCTCGCGGCGTACTTCGCGGGTGAGCTGCGCGCGTTCACGCTGGATCTGGACTGGTCGCTGACCTCCGGCTTCAACCGCGAGGTGCTCCGGGAGCTCGCGTCCGGTGTGCCGTACGGGACGGTCGTCGGGTACGGGGATCTGGCGGGCCGGGTGGGCCAGCCGGGGGCGGCCCAGGCCGTGGGGGCCGCCATGGGGTCCAATCCGCTGCCGGTGGTCGTGCCGTGCCACCGGGTCGTGGAGAGCGACGGCGGGCTCGGGGGCTTCGGCGGAGGGCTGGAGACGAAGCGACAGCTGCTGGCCCTCGAAGGCGTCCTGCCTCAGCCGTTGTTCTAGGCCAACTTCCCCTGGCGGCCGTTCCCGGGCCGTGAAAGCCGTTTTCGTACTGCGTACGAGCTGGCACACTGCGCCAGTGAAGAAGGCTCTCTCCGCACCCCCGGTCACGGTTTCCGATCTGCCTGCCCTGCAGCGCAGGACGTCCGCCGTCCTCATCGCCAGCCAGATACTCGGCGGCCTGGGCGTGCCCATCGGCATCGCCCTGGCCCCGGTCCTCGCGACGGAGGTGAGCGGTTCCGAGGCGCTGTCCGGTCTCGCCCCCACCGCCTCGGTGGCCGGCACGGCTCTTCTCTCGCTGCCGCTGGCCGCGCTGATGACCTCCCGGGGCCGCCGCCCCGGCCTCGTCCTGGCCTATCTGATCGGTGCGCTCGGCGCGGGCCTGGTGGTCCTCGCCACCGTCGTGGACAGCTTCCCGCTGCTGCTGCTCGGCATGGCCGGCTTCGGCGCGGGCGCTTCGGCCAATCTTCAGGCCAGATTCGCCGCGGCCGACCTGGCGGAGCCGGACCGGCGCGGCCGGGCGATCTCCACCGTCATCTGGGCCACCACGATCGGCTCGGTCCTCGGCCCCAACATCGCGGCGCCCGCGGGCCGCGCCTTCCGGGACACCGCCATCCCCGAGACGGCGGGCCCGTTCGTGTGGGCGGCGGCCATCTTCCTCCTCGCGGGCCTCGTCGTCGCGGTACTGCTGCGCCCCGACCCGCTGCTCACCGCGCGGGCACTGGCCCCCGAGGGCACCCAGACCGCCGCGAACCGCTCGCTGCGCGCGGGCGTCGCCGCGGTACGCGCCTCGCCGACGGCCAGGCTGGCGCTGGTGACCGTGGCCGTGTCCCACACCGCGATGGTCTCGATCATGGTGATGACCCCGGTCCATCTGGGTCACCACGGGGCGGGCATCCAGCTGATCGGCCTGGTCATCAGCGGTCACATCGCGGGCATGTACGCCTTCTCCCCCGTGATGGGCTGGCTGGCCGACCGGTTCGGCCGGCTCTCCGTGATCGGTCTCGCGGTCGGCCTGCTCTCCTGCGCCGCGCTGCTGGCCGGCACGGCGGGACCCAGCCACGAGCGGACGGCGGCCGGCCTGTTCGTGCTCGGGCTCGGCTGGTCGGCCGGTCTGGTGGCGGGTTCCGCGCTGCTCACCGACTCGGTTCCGCAGCCCGCCCGCGCCGCCGTTCAGGGTCTCTCCGACCTGACCATGAACACGGCGGCGGGCATCGGCGGAGCGGTCGCCGGAGTGATCGTCTCCCGGTGGAGCTACAGCTGGCTGAACGTGGTCGGCGCCTGTCTGCTGCTGCCGATGGCCGCGCTGGCCCTCCGACGGGCGCTCACGAAACCCTCCGCCGTCCCGGTCGGCGCAGCGGACGGGACACAGGACGGCCCTTCGGGCAGGTCTCCGGACGGTCCGACGGACCGGACACCGGACGGACCCGCCGACGCATCCGTGTCCCCCCTCGCCCCGGACAAGACCTGAGCCCTCAGAGGCTGATGCGGTACGCCTAGCGCAGCGTCTCGTGGACGGTCCACGTCGTACGGTCGTCCTCGCGCAGCACGAAGAGTTCCGGCCAATCACCCTGACGAGCGGCCCGCGAACCCCGGCCGCCAGGGCCGCCCGCGGGTTTGCGGCCACCCCGCGTGCGACAGGGATGGGGCATGCCACTGAACACACCGGAGCACTCACCCGAGGACGGCCCCCGAGCTCATGAACCGGCGCTCTCCGCCGAGGTGCGGGACGCCGTCGCCGCCCACCGCCCCGTCGTCGCCCTGGAGTCGACGATCATCGCGCACGGTCTGCCGCGCCCCCGCAACCTGCGGGTCGCCCTGGAGCTGGAGGAGCTCGTACGTTCCGCGGGCGCCGTCCCGGCCACGATCGCCGTCCTGGACGGCCGGGCCCATGTGGGGCTGGACAAGACCCAGTTGGAACGGGTGGCGGGTGACCCGGAGATGCGGAAGCTGGGACACCGCGACCTCGCGCCCGCGCTGGCGACGGGCGCCAGCGGGGCGACGACCGTGTCGGCGACCGCTTTCCTGGCGGCCCGGGCCGGTCTGCGGGTGTTCGCGACCGGGGGGCTCGGCGGCGTACACCGGGAGTGGACCGAGACCCAGGACGAGTCGGCGGATCTGCGGCTGCTCGCGCGCACCGGCATCACCGTGGTGTGTGCCGGGGTGAAGTCGATCCTGGACGTTCCGGCCACGCTCCAGCGCCTGGAGACACTCGGGGTGGGTGTGCTCGGCTTCGGAACCACGCACTTCCCCGGCTTCTATCTGAGCAGTTCCGGCGAGCCCGTCGACTGGACGGTGCACACCCCCGAGGAGGTGGCCGAGGTGATGCGGGCCCGGGACGCGCTCGGTGGACCGGAGACCGCGCTGATCGTCGCCAACCCCGTACCGGAGGAGGAGCAGCTGGACCCCGGCGTCCACGACCGGGTGCTGGCCGAGGCGCTGGCAGCGTGCCGGGAGCGCGGCGTCGTGGGGCAGGCCGTCACCCCGTTCCTGCTCGACCATCTGATGCGGCACACCGACGGCGCCTCCCTGGAGGCCAACCTGGCCGCGGTACGCGGAAACGTGACGCTGGCCGCACGTATCGCGGCGGCGGCGGCACGGTGAGCGAGGGCGGTCTGCTCGTCGTCGGGGACGTGGTCACGGACGTGGTGGTGCGGCACGGAGCGCCACCGGCCCGGGGCACGGACACGACGGCGCGGATCAGGACGCTGCCCGGCGGCGCCGGGGCCAACGTGGCGTGCTGGGCGGTCCGTTCGGGGTGCCGTGACGTGCGTCTGCTGGCGCGGGCGGGCGTCGATTCCGCGGCCTGGCACCGGGAGATCCTGCACCGGGCCGGGGTACGGGCCGTGCTGGCCGTGGACGAGGAGGTGCCGACCGCCACCGTGGTCGCGCTCGTCGACGGCAGCGCCGAGCGCACCTTCCTCACCGACAGCGGCGCGGTGCTGCGCCTCGCCCCCTCCGACTGGTCGCCGTCGCTGCTCGACGGCATCGGGCACCTCCATCTCTCCGGCTACCTCCTGTTCGCCCCGACGAGCCGTGCCACCGCTCTGCTCGCGCTGCGGGAGGCCCGGCGCCGGGGCATCCCGGTGAGCGTGGACCCGGCCTCCGCGGGCTTCCTCACGGACCTCGGAGTCGACCGGTTCCTGGCCGCCGTCGAGGGCGCGGACCTGCTGCTGCCGAACGCGGACGAGGCGTGCCTGCTGACCGGACTGCCGGAACCGGCCGACGCGGCGGCGAAGTTGAGCCGTCAGGTGCCTCTGGTCGTGGTCACGCTCGGCGACCGGGGCGCCCTGCTGGCCGCCGGCGGAACGGTGACCGCACGCATCGAGGCCGTCCCGGTCCGGGATCCGGTCGACTCGACGGGCGCGGGCGACGCCTTCACCGGCGGCTTCCTCGCCGCGCGCCTCGCCGGGGCGGACGACAGGGAGGCCGCCGCGCAGGCGTGCCGGACCGGTGCCGAAGCCGTCATGGTTGTCGGCGGGCGCCCGGAATGACCGGGACGGCGCCCCGGTGCCGTAACCCGCGAGGACTCTAGGGCCTGTCGTCGCACCGCGCGGCAGACGGCAGTTTGACGACAGGCCCTAGAGCGCGTCCGGCGGGGACCAGGCGGGGTGGAGCGGATCGTCGGCCCGCACGACCGCGTCCGCGCGGTCGGCGGGCGCCACCTCGTCCTCGTACCTCGCGAACGCGGGCAGGGTCCACCGTTCGCCCTCCTCGGTACGACGGCGCAGCGCGCCGGGCGAGAGCCGCAGATGGGCGCTCAGGTCGAACGGGAACCACTGCCCGAGCAGGAACGGACCGTGCACGACGACCACCCCGCCCTCCGGCAGGAGCTGGTAGGGACTCCTGGTGGCCCGGTCCTTCACCGGGTCCCAGAGGTCGGGCAGCACCCGCCCGCTGCCGCCCGCCTCCAGCGGGCCGAACACCTCGCGCCACAGCGCCCCCGTGTCGAACCAGCCGTCGAAGTACGAGTCGGGGTCCTCCTTGCCGTACTCGTACCGAAGGCTGGCCGGGCGCAGGAAGCCGCTGGTGGGGACGGTGAGCACCGAGCGACCCCGGACCCGCAGAGCCGCCGCGAGGCGCTCGGCGAGCTCACCGGGGCGGGCGGCCGGCGAGCCGTCGACGGCGATCTTGAGCCAGGGCCCGCCGTCGGAGGGCTTCAGCGCGTCGGCGTGCACGGCGAGGGCTTCGGCCAGCCGTTCCCAGGTGATCGGTTCAAGTCGCACCCGTCCATCATCCCCCGGCCGCCGCGCGGCCGGCCGGGCTCACCCGCAGTCCACCGCCTCCGCGTCGTCGGAGAGGGCGCGGCCCTCCGGAAGCAGATAGGTCACCCACAGCACGACCGGTTCGGTCCCGTCGTTCCGCCCGATGTGCCGGTGTCCGGGCCCGGACGGCTCGATGAACGAGGTTCCGGCCGGGGTCACTTCGACCGAGCAGTCGCTGAGCGTGCGGGTCAGCGTCCCCGATTCGACCACGGCGATCAGCTGACCGGCGTGGGTGTGCCAGCCGGTGCTGCCGCCCGGCTGGATGGTGATCGTCCGGACTATCACGTCCGCGCGCCCCTTCGGGCTCTCCACCTTCAGCTTGCCCACGGACGTGCCCTTGGCCACGACCGTGCCGCTCACCCCGCTTCCCGGTGTCGCGGTCGCCGCCGTCGGCACGAAGCCGAGCGCCACCACACACCCACCGACGAGCACACCCCTGCGCGAACCTCCACGCTTCCCCATGTGCGAGCCCTCACTCTCCGCTTGTGGCCGAATCGCCTACGTTACGCGGGAGTTGAGTGGCGGGAACCCATCGGTGCGGAGTTCATTCGCCGCGAATCTCGGCGGCCAGCGGGGTGTCGCCGGACACCTCGATCCGGCCGTCCTTGACCGCCTCGGCGAGGGTCGTCCCTCCTCGCCCGAGCTCCAGGCACAGTTCGGCGTCGAGGACGAGACGGGCATCGGGACGGTCGGCCGAGCCCAGACCGTACACCCCTGCCGCCGGCGCCCCCTCTCCGATGCGTAGGTGGAACTCCCCCTCTTCCAGGGCGACTTCGACCACACCCGGATGGGTCAGCCCGTCCAGGGCGCGCAACAGCGGCAGGGCGAACCAGTGAGCGCGCACCGCGTCCGTCGGCTGGCGCTCGTCCAGCGCGGGCGCCCCCCACACCGAAAGGGCCGTCAGGACCGGCAACAGCCCCAGGCCGCGTTCGGTCAGCTCGTACACCGAGGCCGGGGCGGGCGGCGGCAGCTTACGGCGTACCGCGAGGCCGCCCTGCTCCATGTCCTTGAGCCGGGAGGCCAGGACGTCCGTGCTCACGCCCGGCAGATCGGCGTGCAGATCCGTGTACCGGCGCGGGCCACCCAGCAGTTCACGGACGATCAGCAGGGTCCACCGGTCACCCACGGAGTCGAGGGCCCGCGCGGCGGCACAGAACTGGTCGTAACTCCGGCGGCGGGCCGGTCGCACCGGCTGTTGCTGACGTGGCATGCGACGCAGTCTAGACATGTTGTTGGACTTTCCAAGCTCGAACTTGGTAAAACCAAGTATCGCAATCTCGTCGGGGAGGCACCGCATGGAGTTCCGGCAGTCCAGCAAGCTCAACGAGGTCTGTTACGAGATCCGGGGCCCGGTCATCGAGCACGCCAACGCCCTGGAGGAGGCGGGGCACAGCGTGCTCCGGCTCAACACCGGCAACCCGGCACTCTTCGGCTTCGAGGCTCCCGAGGAGATCGTCCAGGACATGATCCGGATGCTCCCGCAGGCCCACGGCTACACCGACTCGCGCGGCATCCTGTCGGCGCGGCGCGCTGTGGCGCATCGCTACCAGGCGATGGGACTGACCGACGTCGGCGTCGACGACATCTTCCTCGGCAACGGCGTGTCCGAGCTCATCTCCATGGCCGTGCAGGCGCTCCTGGAGGACGGGGACGAGGTCCTGATCCCGAGTCCCGACTATCCGCTGTGGACGGCGGTGACGACGCTCGCGGGCGGCAAGGCGGTGCACTACACCTGCGACGAGGCATCGGACTGGAACCCGGACCTCGCGGACATGGCGGCGAAGATCACGGACCGTACGAGGGCCGTCGTGATCATCAACCCGAACAACCCGACCGGTGCCGTCTACCCGCGCGAGATCCTCGAAGGCATCCTCGACCTGGCCCGCAGGCACGGCCTCATGGTGTTCGCCGACGAGATCTACGACCAGATCCTCTACGACGACGCCGAGCACCACAGCGTGGCGGTCCTCGCCCCCGACCTGGTCTGCCTCACGTTCAGCGGACTGTCCAAGACCTACCGGGTGGCGGGATTCCGGTCGGGCTGGATGGTGGTGTCGGGTCCGCGGCAGCACGCCGGCAACTACCTGGAGGGGCTGACGATGCTCGCCTCCATGCGGCTGTGCCCCAACGCGCCCGCGCAGTACGCCATTCAGGCCGCGCTCGGCGGGCGGCAGTCGATCGGCGCACTCGTCGCCCCGGGAGGCCGGCTGCACGAACAGCGCAACCGGGCCTGGGAGAAGCTGAACGAGATCCCCGGGGTGTCGTGCGTGAAGCCGAAGGGCGCGCTCTACGCGTTCCCGCGCATCGACCCGAAGGTGCACCACATCGTCGACGACGAGAAGTTCGTCCTCGATCTGCTGCTGCGGGAGAAGATCCAGGTGGTACAGGGCACCGGCTTCAACTGGCCGCGCCCCGACCACTTCCGGATCCTGACCCTCCCGCACGCCGACGATCTCGACGCGGCCATCAGCCGCATCGGCCGCTTCCTGAACGGATACCGCCAGTGACCTGCCCCTCCTGCCTGCTTCCGGCCCACACCCAGTTCGCCACTCCGGAACTGGTGGGCCACATCGTCGAGGGCGGGCTCGATCCCGCCGAGGACCCGGGCTGGGCCCGGTCGGGGGCCGGGTCACCCGCCGAGTACGCACGCTGGGCAGGCCATCTGTGCGGCATGACCTGCCTGCGCATGGCGCTCGGCAACGAGGCGCCCTCGCTGTTCGCCCTGCGCGACGGAGCACTCACCTACGGCGCGTACACGGAGGACTCGGAGGGGGACATCCGAGGGCTGATCTACGCGCCGTTCGCGGAATACGCGCGCGAGGCGCACGGGCTCGACGCGACCGTGCACCGTCATCTCGCGGCGGAGGAGATCCCCGGTCTGCTGGACGAGGGCCGCACCGTGATGGCCTCGGTGCACTACGGGATCCGGCACCCGGAACGGCCCGCTCCCGGGCGGGGCGGACACCTGGTGCTGCTGACCTCCCGTACGGCCGACGGGAACGGCGTCCACTTCCACAACCCCTCGGGAACGACGGCCGGGACCCGTGCGGCGGACCTGCCGCTGCCGGTCTTCGAGCGCTTCTTCGCCGGGCGCGGCGTATCCCTGCGCAGTTCCTAGGGACACGACCTGGGGACGGTCGGGGGGCTTCCCCGCAGGCTCCCCCTCACCGTTACGGGTGATTCGCGCGGGATATCGATGTCCTGACGCATCCCTGTGCGGACGGCTTGCCAGAGTGAGCCGTCCCCGAAGGGGCGTCACGTACACATCGCACTCCGAGCCGAGGAATCCTCTTGCCGCACCCCAGCCGATCCCGTCAGCGCACCGCGATCAGAGCGGCGGTCGCGACCTGCGCCGTCCTGGCCATGGGCACCCCGGTCGCCTACGCCACGCTCGGTGGCGAATCCGCTCCGGCCGCGCACTCCGCCGCCACCGTCCGGGGGAAGGCGTTCATCGAGACACGCCTGTTCTTCGGTACGGAACGCCCCGACGGCGGACCGGAGGTGACCGACCGGCAGTTCCTGGCCTTCGTCGACCGGGAGGTCACCCCGAGCTTCCCCGACGGCCTCACCATCCAGGAAGGCCGGGGCCAGTGGCGGGACTCCCACGGGGTGATCGAGCGGGAGCGCAGCTACGAACTGATCCTGCTCTACCCCGCCTCGGAGGCGCGCCTGCGTGATCCGCGGATCGAGCGGATCCGCGAGGCCTACGAGAAGGCGTACGCGCAGGACTCGGTGGCCCGCCTGGAGGAACCGATCCGCGCCGACTTCTGACCCCACGGGTGGGCCCGCGGCCGTCAGCCGCCGATCAGTGCGGTGAGCGCGCCCACCGGGTCGTGGTCCGGGACGGCGCGGGGCCACCAGTCGTCCTCGCCCGGGTCCGACTCGTAGCCGTACCACCGGCCGTCGTGGCCGAAGCGGAGCTGGAGCGTGCCCTGCGGGTGGGTCAGGTGGTTGCGCCAGGGCTGGAAGCGCGGGAAGTCCGCCGCCGCGAGGGCGGGGCGGGCCCGGTCGAAGGGGCCGGCCGGTGGATCCCAGGGGGTCTCCAGGACGGCCAGGCCCTCGGCGCCGCCCTGACGCCAGGCGGCCACGGCACGCGCCAGGTCGGTGGTGGAGCGGCCGGTCGCGTAGGCCAGTTCGCGGTAGAGGGCTCGGGTGGTGGCGGTGAGCCCGGCGGTCGGGCGGGCCGCGGCGAGACGGACGGCGTCCTGCCAGGTGGTGAGACCCGCGAGGGGGTCGGCGCCGGTGGTGAGCAGCGTGTGGGCACGGGCCGCCGCGTCGGTGGCGAGGTGGTCCAGCGAGAGCGGGTCGCGCGCGCCGGGCAGATCGGGGTAGGACGGGGGCTGGCCCGGGTACGGCGGGACCGGGAGCGGTGCGGGCAGCGGCGGCAGGAAGCGCTCGGCCACGGCCTCACGGGCCGGCACGGAGGGGGTCAGGTCGGCCGTGGGCCGCTCGCGGGCCGAGTGCTCCGCGTTGCGGCGGCCCAGCTCGTCGAGGAGTTCCCGCTCGCCCCTGCCGCGCATCAGCAGGAGGACGAACGGGTCGGTGTCGAGGAGCCGTGCGGTCTGGAAGCAGAGCGCGGCCACGTGCTTGCAGGGCCAGCCGTGATCGGGGCAGGAACAGTCCGGGTCGAGATCGCCCGCGGTCGGCAGCAGCCGGATGCCCGTCTCCCCCGCCGTCTCGACCAGGGAGTGCGGCATCTCCTTGCCCAGCAGGGCGGAGAGATGTCCGGGCCGGGCGGCGACGGCGTCGAGGAAGGTGTCCCAGTCCGCGTCGGAGAACGTGCGCAGGCGCAGCTCCGCGCGGTACGGGCGGGGCCGGCTTCCGTGGACGTAGGCGATGACCCGGCCGGGGGTGACGGTGATCGCGGCGACGTGACCGCCGTCCGCGTACGTCCGGCCGCGGGCGAGCCGCCCCTCGTCCATCGACAGGGACTCCAGGGCGTCCACCCAGGCGCGGCCCCACCAGCTGTCCGCGAACGGCCCCTCGTCGTCGCGGGTACGGGCCGGAACCGCTTCGAAGGTACGCCGCAGATCGTCGGGGCCCGGGCGGGAGCGGGGCCCCGACCCCGGACGGGCAGCGGAGCGGCCCTCGGGCGAGAGACCGGGCCGGGCGGCCGGGCGCGGGCTCATGCGGGCCTCCGCAGGGAGACGAGGTCGGCCAGGTCGCGGTCGCTGAGCTCGGTCAGGGCCGTCTCCCCGGTGCCGAGGACGGCGTCCGCGAGGGCCCGCTTGGACTCCAGCAGTTCACCGATGCGGTCCTCGACCGTGCCCTCCGCGATCAGCCGGTGCACCTGCACCGGCTGGGTCTGGCCGATGCGGTACGCACGGTCGGTGGCCTGTTCCTCCACGGCCGGGTTCCACCAGCGGTCGTAGTGGATGACATGGGCGGCCCGGGTGAGGTTCAGTCCCGTGCCGGCCGCCTTGAGGGAGAGCAGGAAGACCGGCACCTCGGCGGACTGGAAGCGGTCCACCATCCGCTCCCGCTCGGCCACCGGCGTACCCCCGTGGAGCAGTTGGGAGGGGACGGCCCGGGAAGCGAGGTGGGCGGAGAGGAGCCGGGCCATCGTGACGTACTGGGTGAAGATCAGGACGGAGCCGTCCTCCGACAGGATCGTGTCGAGGAGTTCGTCGAGCAGGGCGAGCTTGCCCGAGCGGCCGGTGAGCCGGGTCGGCTCTTCCTTGAGGTACTGCGCGGGGTGATTGCAGATCTGCTTGAGCGAGGACAGCAGCTTCATGATCAGTCCGCGGCGGGCGATGCCTTCCGCCGCCTCGATGGACGCCATCGTCTCGCGCACCGCGGCCTCGTAGAGCGTGACCTGTTCCCGGGTGAGGAAGACGGGATGATCGGTCTCCGTCTTCGGCGGCAGCTCGGGGGCGATGCCCGGGTCGGACTTCTTGCGGCGCAGGAGGAAGGGGCGGACCAGCCGGGAGAGCCGCTCGACCGCTTCCTCGTTGCCCAGTCCGGCCGCCGTCCCGGTGTTCTCGACGATCCGGGCGTGCCGGGCGCGGAACGCCTTGAGCGGGCCGAGCAGTCCGGGGGTCGTCCAGTCGAGCAGCGCCCAGAGTTCCGAGAGGTTGTTCTCCACCGGGGTGCCGGTGAGGGCGACGCGGGCGGGGGCCGGGATGGTGCGCAGTGCCTTGGCCGTGGAGGAGTGCGGGTTCTTCACGTGCTGTGCCTCGTCGGCGACGACGAGTCCCCAGGTGTGGGCGGCGAGCTGGGCCGCGCTGGAGCGCATCGTGCCGTACGTCGTGAGGACGAAGCCGCCGTCGGGGTCCGCCAGTGTCCTGTCGGTGCCGTGGAAGCGGCGGACGGGGACACCGGGCGCGAAGCGGTTGATCTCGCGGTGCCAGTTGCCCAGGAGGGAGGCCGGGCAGATGACCAGCGTGGGCGCGGGATGGGCGCGGTGCAGATGGAGCGCGATCACGGTGATCGTCTTGCCCAGGCCCATGTCGTCGGCGAGGCAGCCGCCCAGGCCCAGCGAGGTCATCCGGTCCAGCCAGGCGAGCCCGCGCAGCTGGTAGTCGCGCAGGGTCGCGTCCAGGCCGGGCGGCGGCGGGACGGTGGCGTCGTCGGAGACGATGCGCGCGCGGAGTGCGGCGAGGGCACCGACCGGCACCGCCTCGACCTGTTCCCCGTCGACCTCGGCGCTGCCGGTGAGCGCGACGGCCAGGGCGTCCACCGGGTCCAGCAGGCCCAACTCCCGCTTGCGCGCCTTGCGTACGAGCGCGGGGTCGACCACCACCCACTGGTCACGCAGCCGCACCACGGGACGGTGGGCCTCGGCCAGCGTGTCCATCTCGGCCTCCGTGAGCGGTTCGTCGCCCAGGGAGAGCTGCCAGTTGAAGGAGAAGAGCTGTTCGGCGTCGAAGAACGAGGTGCCGTCGGTTGCGGAGCCCGGGGCGGTCCTGACGACGGCCGATGCGGTGAGCGAGCGGGCCAGTTCCCGTGGCCAGTGGACGGCGACGCCCGCGCCCGCCAGCCGCGCCCCCGCGTCGCTCAGCAGCTCGTAGAGCTCGTCCTCGGTGAGGGCGAGCACATCGGGGACGGGCTGGTCGAGAAGCCGTTCGAGCGGCGCCCAGACGCGGGCGGCGCGGCGCAGCGCGAGCACCGCGTCGATCCTGGCGCGGGGGCCGAAGGGCTCCCCTCCCCCGCCGTTCCACAGGGCCGCGGCGTCGGTGACGTACGTCGGGTCGGCCAGGCTGTGCACCTGCGTGATGGCCGCGGCGGCGTGACGGGCGGGGGCCGCGGGACCGGCCGTGCTCTCGCCGTCCTCGTCCCCATCGCCTCCGTCGCCGTAGGTGTCGGCGGTGTCGAACAGCTCGTACGCCGACAGGTCGAGGCGGAGCGAGACCCGCACCCCCGCGTCGAGGCCCGCGGCCACCTCCACGGCCCAGGCGCGGGCGCCGGGCAGGTGCTGTGCCTCGCGGGAGGCGAAGGGTGCCCCCATCGCGTACGCCGCGGCCGGCGTACGCGGCAGGGTGTCGGCGACCGCGTCGAGGAAGGACCCGAGCAGGGCCGCCGGTTCGGGCACCTGGAGCGGAGAACGGTCCGGCAGCGGGACCGCGTGCCCCTCGGGCGGCATGGCGGCGGCGACGGCCCTGAGGTGGGCCATGTCCTCGGCGTCCCGCGGCCCGGCACGCCAGGCGTCGTGGTCGTCGGCCGTCAGTCCGGGCAGGAGCCGGCCGCGCGCCACCAGGTTGAGGGCGTGCAGCGCGGCGGCGCCCCAGCACCGGGTGGCGGGGTGGGCGGAGGCGAGGTGCCGGGCGCGGGCGAGCAGGGGGACGGCGTCGGCAAGGGGCAGCAGCACCGCGGGCACCGTGTGCCGGCGGACGCCGGTCGCGCCCTGGCGCCGTACGACGGTGAGCTCGGCGGTCGTGTGCTCCAGACCGTCGATGCCGCCGAAGTCGCCTGCGTCCTCCCCGGCCGGGTCCCAGAAGGCGATCCGGCCGTCCCTGGGAAGGCTCGCGGGAAGGAACACGGCGGGACGGCGCAGCAGCCGGTCGGCGGCCGGGTCCGGTTCGTGACGGCTGCCCCGCACGCTCCACGGGTCCTGCCGGTCCTTGTGGTTCCGCACGCCGATGCCGCCCCCCTCCTGCCTCGATTCGCGACCGACTCCCATGACCGGCGAGTCTAGGCGGGTGGTGTGACAGTGCGCCCCGCCCCACCGTCGGCGCAGGTCGGGGCGGTCCCCGGGTCATTCAGTGACGGGTGAGCGGACCGGCGTCGGACGAGTCGGGCAGCGACGTCACGGCAGGTGGCTGCTGGGGCCACGCGGGCGGCTGCGGCTTCTCGGCCGACCTCTCCGGGGCCGCTTCCTGCTGCGGCGGCGCGGCCCGCTCCAGGAAGCGGAGGAGCTCGACGGGGAACGGCAGGACGAGGGTGGAGTTCTTCTCGGCCGCGACCGCGACCACGGTCTGCAGCAGACGCAACTGCAGCGCCGCCGGCTGCTCCGACATCTCCTTGGCCGCCTCGGCCAGCTTCTTGGACGCCTGGAGCTCCGCGTCGGCGTTGATGACCCTGGCGCGCCGCTCCCGGTCCGCCTCGGCCTGGCGTGCCATGGAGCGCTTCATCGTCTCCGGGAGGGACACGTCCTTGATCTCGACCCGGTCGATCTGCACGCCCCAGCCGACGGCGGGGCTGTCGATCATCAGCTCCAGGCCCTGGTTCAGCTTCTCCCTGTTCGACAGGAGGTCGTCCAGGTCACTCTTTCCGATGATCGACCGCAACGAGGTCTGTGCCATCTGCGACACCGCGAACCGGTAGTCCTCCACCTGCACGACGGCGCTCGCCGCGTCGACCACCTTGAAGTAGATGACCGCGTCGACCCGGACCGTCACGTTGTCCCGGGTGATGCCGTCCTGCGCGGGCACGGGCATCGTCACGATCTGCATGTTGACCTTGCGCAGCCGGTCCACGCCCGGAACGATCATCGTGAAGCCCGGTCCCCGCACATCGCGCCGGAGCCGGCCGAGCCGCAGCACGACCCCCCGCTCGTACTGTTTGACGACCCGTGCGGCCGCCGACGCGTAGATCACGGCCACCGACGCCGCCCCCACTGCTGCGATCAATAGCTCCTGGACCATCACGGCCCCCTGACAGCCGACTGGTGATTTGTTCGCTGTTACCACGATATGCCCGGTTTGGATAGCGGTCGAACATCCCTCCGTACCGCTGTCGCCCGGCCGGCGGCACACCGGATGCCGGAGCAGCGGGGAGCGGGCAACGTGGCCAGCGCCAGCATGTCTCCGTGACGTGAAGATGCGCCGGACGAGCAGACGAGGACCCGCCCATGTCCGTGACCGATCACCACCGTCGACGCCGTCTCGGCATCGCAGCCGGAGCGACGCTCCTCATCCTTACCGTCTCGGGCTGTTCCGGCCTGGGACGCACCGCCGTCGGACCGGTCACCTACACCACCGAGCGGCACGCCGTGATCTCCGTGAACAGCCCGGGCGTCAAGGGCTGTCACCGCCTGCCGTTGGGGGCCCACGAGGTCCACAACGGCACGCTCATCGACATGATCCTGTACCCCAACCGCAATTGCCAGGGCGGCGATACGACGTACGTGGCGACCACGCTCACCGACGTCACGGCCCCCCGGAGTCAGCCCTGGCGCAGCTACACCCTCGTCCACTGACCGGCCGCGCTACCGCAGCAGGAACTCCTGGGCCGCCTTCGCACCCCCGTCGGACCTGCTCTGGGTGGAGTGCCCCGCCCCGGCGATGACCGCCAGCCGGGCGCGGGGCTGCCCCGCGGCCAGCTCCCTCGCCCAGGCGGGCGGTGTCGACAGGTCGCGGTCGCCCGACAGCATCAGGACCGGCATGGACAGCTTCCGCTCCGGCACGGAGCCGCCGGGGCGGGAGACGGGCCAGGGGAGACAGGTCTGCGGGATTCCCTGTTCACCCGCCGTCCTGCGCTCGAAGGGCCAGACCGCGCCCGGCTCGATCCGCGCCACCGCGCGGTCGAGCGCGGCCCCCCGACCGGCGAGCGGGGCTGCCGCGTCGCCCCAGGGCCACGCGGTGTCCGCGCAGAGCGTCGCGGCGTGCAGTCCTGAGCTGAAGTCCTCGGGCGGCACCCCCTCGGAGCCGTAGAAGCTCTCCACCAGCTTCTTCAGCGGGTCGGGGTCTCCGGTCGCGGAGGCGTGCAGGGCGTCCAGGATGCCGAGATCCGGGTTGGTGAGCTTCGGGTCGATGATGCTCGCGATGACGAGCAGATTGAAGACGCCGGTGCCGTTGCCGTCGCGGCGTACGACCTTCGCGACGTCCTCGGCCGGGTCGTAGCCGCAGGACTGCTCCTCGCACGCCGTCCGCAGCACCGTCGCGGCATGGCCGAAGGACGCCTCGTACAGGGCGCCCGCCCCGTCCAGCGGCACCACCGAGTCGAGGACGAGCCGGTCGACGCGCCGGGGGTGGGTGAGGGCGTACCGACCCGCCGTGAAGGTCCCGTACGAGACTCCGTCGACGGCTCCCCACGACCGGACGGAGAGCGCGGTGCGCAGATCCTCCAGGTCGGCGACGGTGTCGGAGGTGGTGTAGAAGTTCCGCTTCTCGCCGAGCGTACGGGCGCAGTCCCGAACCGCCCCCGCGGTGGGGGCGACGGTGTCACTGCTGCCGACCTCGCTCTGGAGCGCGGGACAGTCGACGGCCCCGCCTCCGGTGCCGCGCTGGTCGATCATCACCAGGCGGTACTCGGCGAGCGCCTTCGGGAGCCGCTTGCGGATCGTGGGGGCGAGGGACACCCCCGGCTGGCCGGGCCCGCCGGTCAGGAAGAGCAGGGAGCCGCGCGGCGCGTCGGGGCGGCCCGCCGTGAGCACCTGGAGCTTCAGGGTGCCGCCGGCCTTGCCCGTACGGTCCAGCGGCACCGTCAGGTCGGCGCAGGTCGCGTCGGCCTGGCCGGGGCACGGACGCGGATCACCGAGTGCCGATCGCGAACCGGAGCGGGCGGACGGCGGGGCGGAACCCTCCGGAGCCGGGCCCGCGCAGGAGGCCACGGTGAGCACTGTGGCCAGGGCTGCGCAGGCGCGGGCAAGGCGGTTCGCCATGGGGGTCCCCCGGTGGATTCGGTCGCGCGCGAGGAGCGGAAGGGCATCCGCTCCCCCGTACTTACGCGCGCCTGCCCAGCAGCGCAAGCAGCCGCTCCGTCCGGTCGTGCCGGCTGCGGGCGATCAGGACGAACACGACGACGAGCAGCGCGGGCATGACCGCGTTCGGCGGGTCGAGGAGCGTCAGCTGCACGATCGAGGCACCGGCCGACAGCGCGGCCAGCGCGATCGCGGCCACCCCGGACAGCAGCGGGACCAGGAGGGCGATCGCACCGGCCATCTCCAGGCCGCCGATCACGTACATCGCACCGTTGCCCCAGCCCATCCGGGCGAAGGACTCCACCGCCGACTCATGGGCGATGAGCTTGGCGAACGCGCTGAACGCGAAGAAGAGCGCGAGGAGGAACCGGGCCCCGGTCAGGGCGATGGCACCCGGACCGCTCTCCGGCCGGGCGGTGGACGTGGCTGCGGTGTTCCGGTCGGTCACGGACATGGCGGAGGTCCCCTCGGGGGTGCGTGGTGTACGGAAGGCGGGTGCCCGATGCGGGACCGGCGCCACGGCTCTTCGCCGCTTCTCTTCCGTTGCGCTTACAGAGAGGTAGACCGGGGGCCGGAACTCATCGCTCTCCGGACCTCCGATCCTCCTTGGTTCCGGGGCTACTTGGGACGCGCGAGCGCCCAGACTCCGTCCGCGGTGAGATACCGGTCCACCGTCAGACCGGCCGCTTCGAGATGGCCCTCGAACTCCTCCACGGAGAGCTCGCGCGACCGGAACGTCTGAGTCCACCGCGCGTCGTCGAAGTGGTACTCGGCGCGCACCGAGCGCACCCCGTCCCCGACCGGTTCGGCCGAGACGATCCGGATGACACAGCCCGCTTCCACGTCCACGCGCTCCCGCGGCAGATTCGTGCCGTAGTCGGCGCCTTCCCGCTGGATGAGCACGGCCCCGCCGTCCCTGACGTGTCTCCGGCAGGCCCTCAACAGCCCCTCCCTGACGCGGTGGTCGCTCGTATGCACCAGGAACGACGCGAGCAGCACCACGTCGAAGGTCTCCCCGGCGAGGTCCAGCGACTCGATGGGGCCGTGTACGGTACGGGCGCCGCGGACGCGCTCCAGCATCTGCCGGGATTCGTCCACGGCGGTCACCGTGAACCCGCGGGCAACCAGCGGGTGCGTCACCCGGCCCGCCCCGCAGCCCAGTTCCAGAATGCTCGCCCCGGCGGGCACGGCCGCCTGGATCACGTCGGGTTCGTCGCCGACCGACAGCCGGGAGTAGAGCTCGACCGCGCAGCCGTCCGGGGTGATGGTGCCCGGCCCCGTCCCTGAGTGCCCCTCACGAATCAGTTGTCCGCTCATGCCCGCCGAACGTACGGGCCGGAGCGGCCGTTCCCCGCCGGGCGGCCTGCCGGGACACGCCGGATCCGACAGGTCACACTCCGTGGCCGCCCCTTTGCTCCGTCGCCCCGGAGGTCCATGCTGGAAGACGAGGCGATCGTCATGCGTACCGGCAGCGAACCGGCGACTGCGCGCAGTCCCCTGCGGATGCGACTGGCTCTGGCCCTGTTCGGCCTGGGCTGGGCGGTGTTCGGCCTGGCGGCCTTCGTGCTGACCAGCCGGCCCGGCTGGGCGGCGGCCTGCGGTGTCCTGCTGGTGCTGACACTCACGGACGTCGCCGTCATCGTCCACCACATGCGGCAGGGGCCGCACTACCAGCCCGGACGCGACATCCCCCCGTACGAACCCGATCACGGCGGGCGCGGCAGGTTCAGCCACTGAACGCGACGCGCTCCCGACCGGTACGGGCGGGCGTCAGGGCCGCTCGTCGAACCGTGCGGCCTTCAGGTACTCCGGATTCGGGTCGAGGGCGGCGGCGAGCCGGAAGTGCCGGGTGGCCTGCGCAGGACGGCCGGCCCGCTGGAAGGTGCGGGCCAGGGCGAAGTGCGCGAAGGCGTTGTCCGGTTCGCGCTCCAGCACGAGCTCGAATTCCAGCTCGGCCGGGCGCAGTTGGGCCGCGGCGAAGAAGGCACGGGCCCGCAGCAGACGCGCCGCCGTGTTCTCCGGATGCGCGGCGATCACCGAGTCGAGCAGCTTGACCGCACCCCGCGGATCACGTGCCGCCAACAGGTGCTCGGCCGCACGGAAATCGATGACATGGGTTTCCGGGTTCGTCTCGGGCACGGTCGCATCCTTCCCCTCACTCGCCGGTTTCCAACGTCCCGCCGGGTCACGGTATTCCGTACGAACCTCCGGGGCGCGGGCGTGGCGGAGTCAGTGCGCCGCCGCTCGCTCCACCAGCTCCGCCCAGACCCTGCTGACCTGCGGCTCCAGCTCCTCCAGCGGCCCGTCGTTGTCGATGACCAGGTCCGCTACCGCCCTGCGCTGCTCACGCGTCGCCTGCGCCGCCATCCGGGCGCGGGCGTCGGCCTCCGTCATGCCACGCAGCCGTACGAGCCGGTCGAGCTGGGTCTCGGGGGTGGCGTCCACGACGACGACCAGGTCGTACAGGGGCGCGAGGCCGTTCTCGGTGAGGAGCGGGACGTCGTGGACGACGACGGAGTCGGAGCCCGCGGCGCGCTCCAGCTCGGCGGAGCGGGCCCCCACCAGCGGGTGGACGATCGCGTTGAGCGCGGCGAGCCGGCCGGCGTCGGCGAAGACGATCGCACCGAGGGCGGGCCGGTCCAGGGTGCCGTCCGCGCTCAGGACTCCGGGGCCGAAGGCTTCCACGACGGCCGCGAGCCCGGGGGTACCGGGCTCGACGACCTCGCGGGCGATCCTGTCGGCGTCGATCAGCACGGCGCCGTGGCCGACGAACAGCCGTGACACCTCGCTCTTGCCGGCGCCGATCCCGCCGGTCAGGCCCACTTTCAGCATGGACGGCAGCCTAGCCCCCGCCCCGCCGCACCGTCATGGTCAGGTCAGACGTCGCCCTCGCGCTCGGCGAGGAACCGCTCGAATTCGAGGCCGATCTCGTCCGCCGACGGCAGATCGACCGGCTCCGCCACGAGATTGCCCCGCGTCTCGGCACCCGCGACCGCGTCGTACTGGTGCTCCAGCCCCTCGACGAGCGTGACGAGCTCCTCGTCGCCCTGGCCGATCTGGCGGTCGATCTCGGTCTGCGTACGGTGCGCCTCGGTGCGCAGCGTGTGCGCGACGCTCGGCAGGACCAGGCCGGTCGCGCCGGTGATCGCCTCCAGGGCGGTGAGCGCGGCGTCCGGGTACGAGGAGCGGGCCACGTAGTGCGGCACATGGGCGGCGACGCCCAGTACGTCGTGTCCGGACTCCATCAGGCGGTACTCGACGAGAGCCTCCGCCGAGCCGGGCACCTGCGCCTCGTCGAACGGGCTGCGGTGGCCGGGCATCAGGTCGGTGCGGTTGCCGTGCGGGGTGATGCCGACCGGGCGGGTGTGCGGGACACCCATCGGGATGCCGTGGAAATTGACCGCGAGGCGCACACCGAGGCGCTCGACGATCTGCTCGACGGCGACGGCGAACCTCTCCCATTCCACGTCCGGCTCGGGGCCGGAGAGCAGCAGGAAGGGCGCGCCGGTGGCGTCCTGGACGACACGGACGTCCAGCGTCGGGGCTTCGAACGACGCCCAGCGGTCGCGCCGGAACGTCAGCAGCGGGCGCCGCGCGCGGTAGTCGACGAGCCGGTCGTGGTCGAAGCGCGCCACTATCTGGTGGGGCAGCGTTTCCAGCAGGCCGTCGACAATCTGCTCGCCGGTCTCACCCGCGTCGATGTATCCGTCGAAGTGGTAGAGCATGACCAGGCCGGCCGACTCCTGGGCGAGCGCCATGTCGACGACGGCCAGGCCCTTCGGCTCCCATTCATACAAACTCTGCGGATCAGGCACGGTTACCGCTCCTCCTCGTATTCCCCAAGAAGAACGCCTCCCGGGGCACGGGCATTCCCGTGCCCCGTTCGCGGTCTGGTCAGGCCAGAACGCGGGTGTGGAGTGCGGTGACCGCCTTCCGCGCGGAGGTGAACGCACCGTGCTGCCAGGCATCGGTGTGGCTGAGGTAGTCGCCTGCGAAGTAGACGCGCCCCGCGGCCTGGTTGAGCGGCGCGAAGGCGGGCGCGTCGGGCCCGCCCGCCATCGAATGCCAGGCGGCCTCCAGGTGCGGGGTCTGCCGCCAGTGGTGGGAGAAGGAAGAGACCAGTTCCGTACGGTACTTGGCGCCGTGGATCTTCACGCCCTGGGCGACGGCGCGCGCCTCCCTCTCGCGCGGGGAGAGAGCGGCGTAGGCGTCGGCCTGGGAACCGTAGTTGTAGTACCCGATGAGGGTGCCGCGAGCGCCGTGGTGACCGTACGAGGGGTACCAGATGTGGGACAGGTCGAGGTCCGTCTCGGTGATGCCGCCGTAGATCCGGTGGTCGGTCTCCCACCAGCGGCTGCGGTATTCGAGTGCGATCTTCCCGGCGGAGGACGGCTTGCACGCCTCCAGGGCGCTCTGCACGGCCGGGCCGAGGTTGTGGCCGGTCTTCGCCAGGATGTTGGGCGGCAGCGCGGCGATGCAGTAGTCCGCGTCGATGGTGCCGGTGCGTCCGGACCGGGTGTACGTGACGGTGACGCCGTGAGCGGTGTCGGTGATGTCGGTGACGACGGCGCCGGTACGGATGCGGCGCTCCCCTATCGCCCGGGTGAGCGCGGCGGGAATCCGGTCCATGCCTCCGACCGGCTGGAACATCAGCATGGCCTGGTCGTACTCGAACTCGAAGGAGAAGTACCGGCCGACCCCGCTCGCGAAGACCTCGGAGGCGCTGGGTACGGAGCCGAGCTCCACACCCGGGGTACCGGCGGCTGCCGGGTCCGTGCGGTAGCCGCGCCGGGCACTGCCCGTGTAGGCGAGGCTGTCGCCGATGTCGCCGAAGTCCTTGAGGAATTCCAGGAGCCGCTCCTGGTCCTCGGCGGTGATCTGCCGGTCGAGCGCGCCCTTGTCGGTGGCCTTGGCCAGGAGTTCGGCCACGTAGCCGTAGACGTCGGCCTTGGCGGTGCGGTAGCGCACCGGGGCCTTCATGCCCGCCTGCTCGTTGTAGATGTACGCGTTGGCGTTCACGTTGGTGAACACTTCGAGGGGTACGCCGAGCTCGCGGCAGTAGTCCAGAGTGACCATCCACTGCGGAATCCGGCCAGGTCCGGCGTTCATGTACTGCCCGTCGCCGAACCGCGCGGTCTGGGTGTTGCCATAGGTGTCGGTGGTTGAATCCCCGCCGCGTACGGTGAAGTTGCGCCCACCGGTCCGGGTACGGGCCTCCAGGACCGTACAGTCGTAGCCCGCCTTGCCGAGTTCGTACGCCGCCGCCAGACCGGCGATGCCCCCACCGATCACGACCACCTTCGCGGCGGCCTTCCCGGTCAGGCTGAAATCGCTCTTCGTCGGCGCGCGGAAGGCGGGTTCACGCCCGACGGCCTGTGCGGTGGGGGCGAGACCGAGGGCCCCCATGGTGGCGAACATCGCCCCGGCGCCACCGGTGATCCCCACGTTGCGCAGAAAGCTGCGGCGGCTGGCGCCGGCGGTCACGGGCGAGGTGTGCGAGGTGGTCGACGCGTCTGTCATATCCCGGCTCCCGTTCGGATCTTGAGGTTGCCGGGGATCCTGGCAAGGGCGTGTTACGGCCCATCAGCTATTCATGTATCCCGCACGTTTCTCTCCGTTCACCATCCCGGCCGAACATTGGTCCAGACCTTGACATGGCCATCACCGCTCCCTAGCGTCACTGGGCAGCACGTTCAGACACTCGCTCTTCATTCACGTACGAGAACGTCTCGAACCCTTCGACGGGAAGGCACCCCCATGCGCACCCGCACCCCCCTCACCACCCTGCTGGTCACCGCCCTCGCCACCGGCGGACTGGCCCTGGCCACGGCCGGGCCGGCGGAGGCCGCCGTCATCGAGGTGACCACGGCGGCCCAGCTCAAGTCGGCGCTCCTCGCCGCGGCCCCCGGCGACACGATCCGGCTCGCCGACGGGACGTACACCGGCAACTTCAAGGCGACCACCCCGGGCACCTCCGCGGCCCGGATCACCCTCACCGGCTCCAGCAGGGCGGTCCTCACCGCGGGCGGCGGCTACGGGCTGCACCTCAACGGCGCCTCCTACTGGACCGTCCAGGGTGTCACCGTCACCGGCGGGCAGAAGGGCATCATGACCGACGCGGCCAACGGCGTCGTCATCGACTCGGTGACCGTGCACGACCTGGACATGGAGGGCGTCCACTTCCGCACGTCCAGCCGGAACGGGATTCTCAGGAACTCCCGCATCTACGACACCGGGCACGACGGCCGCGGCATGGGCGAGGGCGTGTACGTCGGCTCGGCCGGGGACCTCACCGACCGCAGCGACCAGGCACAGATCCTGAACAACGTGATCGGCCCGGGGGTCGGCGGCGAGAACATCGACATCAAGGAAGGCACCACCGGAGCCAGGATCATCGGCAACACCTTCGACGGCAGCGGTCTGACCGGCGCCAACTACGACGACTCATGGGTCGACGTGAAGGGCAACGACGTCCTGGTCGAGGGCAACAGGGGTTCCCGTACGACCAACAACGGCTACGAGACGCACACCCAGCAGAGCGGCTGGGGCTGCGGCACCGTCTTCCGCGGCAACGTCTCGGACCTCACCGGCGCCGTCGGCGACAAGCAGCTCGCCGTCAACGTCACCAACAGCTCGTCGAGCTGCCGGACCACCGTGTACAGCAGCAACACCGTCACCGGCGGCAAGGGGCTGACGAACATCGCCGTCACCCCGTAACCCACCGGGGCGCGGACGCGAGTGAGGCCCGCCCCCCGAAGGGAGCGGGCCTCACTTACTGCTCTACAGCTACTGCCGATGAGCGACCGGGGTCAGAGCGTCAGCTCTGGCCGCCCGCCAGCTTCTCGCGCAGCGCGGCCAGTGCCTCGTCCGACGCCAGGGCGCCGGAGTTGTCATCGGACTCCGAGGAGTACGAGCCGCCGCCACCGCTGCCGCCCGAGGCAGCCGGAGCGCTGCCGGCCGGGGCAGCAGCGCCCTCGGCAGCAGCGGCCTCGTCGGCCTCGCGGGACTTGATGACCTGAGCCTGGTGCTGCTCGAAGCGCTGCTGCGCCTCGGCGTACTGGGTCTCCCACACCTCGCGCTGAGCCTCGAAGCCCTCGAGCCAGTCGTTGGTCTCGGGGTCGAAGCCCTCGGGGTAGATGTAGTTGCCCTGGTCGTCGTACGACGCGGCCATGCCGTACAGCGTCGGGTCGAACTCGACCGAGGCCGGGTCGCCACCGAAGGACTCGTTGGCCTGCTTCAGCGAGAGGCTGATGCGACGACGCTCGAGGTCGATGTCGATGACCTTGACGAAGATCTCGTCGTTGACCTGGACGACCTGCTCCGGGATCTCCACGTGGCGCTCGGCCAGCTCGGAGATGTGGACCAGACCCTCGATGCCCTCGTCGACGCGCACGAACGCACCGAACGGAACGAGCTTCGTGACCTTACCCGGGACGACCTGACCGATCTGGTGCGTCCGGGCGAACTGCTGCCACGGGTCTTCCTGCGTCGCCTTGAGCGACAGGGAGACGCGCTCGCGGTCCATGTCGACGTCGAGGACCTCGACGGTGACTTCCTGGCCGACCTCGACAACCTCGGAGGGGTGGTCGATGTGCTTCCAGGACAGCTCGGAGACGTGCACGAGACCGTCGACGCCACCCAGGTCCACGAAGGCACCGAAGTTGACGATCGAGGAGACGACGCCGGAGCGGACCTGACCCTTCTGCAGGGTCGTGAGGAACGTCTGGCGAACCTCGGACTGGGTCTGCTCGAGCCAGGCGCGGCGGGACAGGACCACGTTGTTGCGGTTCTTGTCCAGCTCGATGATCTTGGCCTCGAGCTCCTTGCCCACGTAGGGCTGGAGGTCGCGGACACGACGCATCTCGACGAGGGAGGCCGGCAGGAAGCCACGGAGGCCGATGTCGAGGATGAGACCACCCTTGACGACCTCGATGACGGTACCGGTGACGATGCCGTCTTCTTCCTTGATCTTCTCGATGGTGCCCCAGGCACGCTCGTACTGAGCGCGCTTCTTCGAGAGGATCAGGCGGCCTTCCTTGTCCTCCTTCTGGAGAACCAGGGCCTCGATCTCGTCGCCGACCTTGACGACCTCGTTCGGGTCGACGTCGTGCTTGATCGAGAGCTCGCGGCTCGGGATGACACCTTCGGTCTTGTAACCGATGTCGAGGAGAACCTCGTCCCGGTCAACCTTGACGATGACTCCGTCAACGATGTCGCCGTCGTTGAAGTACTTGATCGTCTCGTCGATCGCCGCGAGGAACGCGTCCGCGTCGCCGATGTCGTTGACCGCAACCTGCGGAGTGGTGGCGGTGGTCTCGGTGCTGCTCGTCATGTGGGAAAGGGCTCCGGTACGGACAGTGAGTCGTAGGTACTGCTACGCCGTAAGCCCGTATCGCCATCTGAAGAAGCCGGACAGCCTGGAAAGCGACCAACCCGTTGTGCGGGCGCCGCCTCGACAACCGAGGGGACATGCAACAGACGCGAGCGCGGCCTGCTAGGTCTGAGGCGCGCAGGCTCGCAGCGCAACTTGTAGCATACGGGGGCAGCCGGACAGGGTCAATGCGCGAAGCCGCACACCCGGGGCACAAGGCCCCATTTCCGGCACAACTCATGTTCCCCGAGGCCACATCGGCCACGGCAATGTCTCGCAGGCACGCGCCCGTACTCACGGGTACCCACGCAGGTGGACACCGCGTGCTTGCGGGTGAAGGCAAACTACAACGACGGGCACGATGAGCCAAGAGATCCACGGGACAGAGCCGGAAGCAACGCGCCGGAACGCCGGAGAATCGGAAAGCAGCCGGGCAAGTCGCGGCTGGTGGGACCGGAACGCCGACGAGTACCAGAGCGACCACGGGGCCTTCCTCGGGGACGACCGCTTCGTCTGGGGCCCCGAAGGACTCGACGAGGCCGACGCGGCGCTGCTGGGGCCCGCCGCCTCGCTGGACGGCCTGGACGTCCTGGAGATCGGCGCCGGCGCCGCCCAGTGCTCGCGCTGGCTCGCCGCCCAGGGTGCGCGCCCGGTGGCCCTGGACCTCTCGCACCGCCAGCTCCAGCACGCGCTGCGGATCGGCGAGGGCATCCCGCTGGTCGAGGCGGACGCGGGGAAGCTGCCGTTCCGGGACGACTCCTTCGACCTGGCCTGCTCCGCCTACGGCGCGGTGCCGTTCGTCGCCGATCCCGTGCAGGTGTTCCGGGAGGTCCACAGGGTCCTGCGGCCAGGCGGCCGGTGGGTGTTCTCCGTGACCCACCCGATCCGCTGGGCGTTCCCGGACGAGCCGGGGCCGGAGGGGCTCTCGGTCGCCGCCTCGTACTTCGACCGCGTCCCCTACGTCGAGCAGGACGAGCAGGGCGACGCCGTGTACGTCGAGCACCACAGGACGCTCGGCGACCGGGTACGCGACGTGGTGGCCGGCGGTTTCCGCCTGGTCGATCTCGTCGAGCCGGAGTGGCCCGCGTGGAACAACCAGGAGTGGGGCGGCTGGTCCCCGCTGCGCGGCAACCTCATCCCCGGGACGGCGATCTTCGTCTGCGTACGGGACTAGGGACTGTCCGACGACAGGCGCTTGAGCGGGAGCAGGCGTCCGGGCGGGCGGCGCGGCGTACGAGACTGGGGGCGTGATCCGTACCGACGCCCTGGACCAGTTGCCCGTACGCACCGCTCTGCCCGCCCTGGAGCGGGCGCTCGACGAACGGGGTGTCGCCGTGCTCTGCGCGCCTCCCGGGACCGGCAAGACGACGCTCGTGCCGCTCGTACTGGCCGGGCTGACCGGCACCGGTCCGGTGCGGCGGGTCGTGGTCGCCGAGCCCCGGCGGATCGCGGCGCGGGCCGCGGCACGGCGGATGGCCTGGCTGCTCGGGGAGCAGCCCGGCGGGCGCGTGGGATTCACCGTCCGCGGGGAGCGGGTGGCGGGGCGCGACACGGTGGTGGAGGTCGTGACCACCGGGGTGCTCCTCCAGCGGCTCCAGCGCGACCAGGAACTGGCCGGGGTCGACGTGGTGATCATCGACGAGTGCCACGAACGGCATCTGGACGCGGACACGGTCGCCGCGTTCCTGCTCGACGTACGGGCGGCGCTGCGGCCGGACCTGCGGCTGGTGGCCGCGTCGGCCACGACGGACGCGGAGGGCTGGGCACGGCTGCTGGGCGATGCCCCGGTCGTGGAGGCGCAGGGGGTGTCGCACCCGGTCGAGGTGGTGTGGGCGCCGCCGGCCCGCCCGGTGAAGCCGCCGCACGGGATGAGGGTCGATCCCGCGCTGCTGACGCACGTCGCCTCGGTGGTGCGCCGGGCGCTCGCGGAGCGGGACGGGGACGTGCTGTGTTTTCTGCCGGGCGTCGGTGAGATCGGGAGGGTGGCGGGACAGCTCGCCGGGGTGGGCGCCGAGGTGCTCCAGGTGCACGGGCGGGCTCCGGCCGCGGTGCAGGACGCGGTGCTCGCGGGTTCCTCCGACGGCCGGCGGGTGGTGCTGGCGACCTCGGTCGCGGAGTCGTCGCTGACGGTTCCCGGGGTGCGGGTCGTCGTCGACTCGGGGCTGGCCAGGGAGCCGCGTACCGACCATGCGCGGGGTCTGAGCGCGCTGACGACCGTGCGGGCCTCCCAGGCCGCGGGCCGGCAGCGGGCGGGACGGGCCGGGCGGGAGGCGCCGGGGGCGGTGTACCGGTGCTGGGAGCAGGCGGAGGACGGGCGGCTCGCACGGTTCCCGTCGCCGGAGATCAAGGTCGCCGATCTGGCGGCGTTCGCGCTCCAGGCGGCGTGCTGGGGCGATCCGGACGCCTCGGGGCTCGCGCTGCTCGATCCGCCGCCCGCCGGGGCGATGGGCGCGGCCCGGGAGGTGCTGACGGCGGTGGGGGCCGTGGACGCGGCGGGGCGGGTGACGGACCGGGGCGTACGGATGTCCCGGCTCGGGCTGCATCCCCGGCTGGCGCGGGCCCTGCTGGACGGTGCCGCCGAGGTGGGCGGGCGCCGGGCGGCGGAGGTGGTGGCGCTGCTGAGCGAGGAGCCGCCCCGGGAGTACGGGGACGATCTCGCGGCGGCGCTGCGTACCGCGCGCCGGGGGCAGGACGGCTACGCGGCGCGCTGGCGGCAGGAGGTACGGCGGCTGTCGTCCTCGCTGGGCTCACCCAAGGGGGAGGGCCACGGATCGGACGACGCGGCCACCGGTCTGGTGGCGGCTCTGGCGTTCCCGGAACGGGTGGCACGGGCGCGGGGCGAGGGCACGTTCCTGATGGCGTCGGGGACGGGGGCCGAGCTCCGGGACGGTTCGCGGCTGCGCAGCGCGCCATGGCTGGCGGTCGCGGTCGCGGACCGGCCGGCGCATTCGGCGTCCGCCCGGGTGCGGCTGGCCGCCGTCGTCGACGAGGAGACGGCGCGGCTGGCGGCCGGACATCTGCGGTTCTCGGGCGAGGAGGTGCACTGGACGGACGGCGACGTCGTGGCCCGTTCCGTGGAGCGGCTCGGGGCAGTCGAACTGTCGGTGCGCGCGCTGAAGCAGCCGAAGCCGGAGCTGGTGCGCGGGGCGCTGCTGGAGGGGCTGCGGCGCGAGGGCACCTCGCTGCTGCGGTGGAGCCGGGACAGCGAGCAGCTGCGGTCGCGGCTCGCCTTTCTGCACCGGGAGCTGGGGGCGCCGTGGCCCGACGTGTCGGACGACGCCCTGCTCGCCCGTACCGAGGAGTGGCTGGAGCCCGAGCTGTCGCGGGCGCGGCGCCGCGCGGATCTGGCGCGGATCGACGCCGGGCAGGCGGTACGGCGGCTGCTGCCGTGGGCGACGGGTGAGGCGGCCCGGCTCGACGAGCTGGCGCCGGAGCGCATCGAGGTGCCGAGCGGGTCCCGCGTCCGCGTGGAGTACGGCGGGGCGCAGCCCGTACTGGCGGTGAAGCTCCAGGAGCTGTTCGGGCTGCGCGAGACACCCCGGGTGGCCGGGGTGCCCGTGCTGGTCCATCTGCTCTCCCCCGCCGGGCGTCCGGCGGCGGTGACGGCGGATCTGGCGTCGTTCTGGCGCGAGGGCTACAAGGCGGTGCGGGCGGAGCTGCGCGGCCGGTACCCGAAGCATCCGTGGCCCGAGGACCCGACGACGGTGGAGGCGACCCGCTTCACCACGGCGCGGCTCAGGCGGGACTAGGGCCTGTCGTCAAACTGCCGTCGTCCGGCCGAAGGCCGGGCCGCGCGGTGTCTGGCGCGTGCGATCGCAAGGCGCCGGGATGTCCTCGTAGCGGAGCTACTAGGACATGTCGGCAACGCCGCGAGCGTGCGTGCCAGACACCGCGCGGCAGACGGCAGTTTGACGACAGGCCCTAGTGGCCGGGGCGGCGGGAGCGTGCTTCCAGCCAGAGGGCGAGCGCGAGGAGGCCGGTGGCGAGGAACAGGAAGCCCCAGGGCAGGTACGAGGTCAGCAGGAGGATCAGGACGCGCTGGGACTTGACCAGTTCGACGGTGTCGACGATGTAGTCCTCGCGCATCTTCACATGGCCGGCGAACGCGGTGACGGTGTCCTGCGGCATGCCCATCTTCTTCGCGTTGCGCAGTTCCTCGCGGTGGATCTCCTCGCCGTTGACGGGTGCGCCGGTGGCGGGGTCGACCCAGAACATCCGCTTGGTGGAGTACCAGCGGGTCATGCCCGTCTGGGCCACCTGTTCCGCGGTGACGCCCTTGATGGGCATCTTCTTGGGCATCGGAACCTGGGTCCACGGGATGGTCTGCTCGAAGTAGTAGACGTCCATGCCGCGGAAGGTGCGGGTGCCCTTGTAGTGGATGGGTGAGGTCGTGCGGCTCTGGGCGTCGAAGTACTCGTAGTCGCGCTTCTCGGTGAGGAAGGGCCACTTGTACTCGATGCCCTCGCGGCGGACCGGCTCGCCGTCGACCATCTCACCGGTGGCGTGGACGGGGGCCTGGCTGTGGGCGTCGAAGATGTAGCGCTCGGGGATCTCGGAGACCATCTTGCCGTCGGGGCCCTCGATGTACGAGAGCGAGTCCCAGACGACGACGTCCCGGCCGGCGCTGCGCTCTATCTTCTCGGACTCCTCCACGTTGCCCTTGAGGGTCTGCACGATGGTGACCTTCTCGACCTTCTCGGACCTGAGGGTGCTGTAGTCGAGGAGCGTGGCCGGCTTCGCCTCCAGGACCATCTCCTGGTACTGGCTCGGCGGGACCTTCGCCAGCCGGGGAAAGGCGTACCAGCGCAGCAGCGGTGACATGGCGGCGAAGAAGACGGCGAAGGCCAGGAGTACGAGGCCGGCTCGGCGACGCATGGTGGTGTCCTCCCTCTGTGTGCTGCCCGCGGGTGCTTCCGCTACTTCTTGGGGCCCGGGACGGTGGTCAGCAGGGGTTTGGGCGAGGTCTCGCCGGGCGGGGCTCCGATCGCGGTGACGGTGAACACGAGCGCGAGGGCTGCTGCCAGTCCGATGGCGGCGGCGACGAGGGCACGCATGCTCGGCCTCCCGGGAGCGCGGATCTGATGGGGCGTCAGGACGGGCACCGTAGCAACAGAGGCGCGAGATGAGAACACGCAGAACCGCCCCTCTGCCCGTGGGGGCGAAGGGGCGGCTCGGGGGATCCGGGGGCCTGCCGGTCAGGACACCGTGAGCACGATGTCGAGGGTGCCGCCGCCCTGGGTGGTGAGACGCAGCGTGTACGTGCCCGGGGCGTCGTCGGCGAAGAACTCCGGCAGCGTCAGGAGACCGTCGGCGCCGGTCCTGAGTCCCGAGAGGGTGCGCACGGCGGTGCCGTCGGCGGCCTTGAAGTAGGGGCCCTTGTCGTTCTCGGCCGGCTGCTCGGCGTCGGTGATCATCGTGGCGGTGACGGCGACGCCCGCGGCTGCGGCGCCCTTGAAGGTCGCCTTGACCTGGACGTCGTCGAACCGGGCACCTGCGGCGGCCGTCACGGCCGCCTCCCCGGTCCGGGCGATGGCGTCCGCCTGACGGGCGGTGACGGTCGCACCGTAGGTGAGCGTGCGCGGGTTCGTCGTGGTGCCGGCGACCGCCGTCACCTTGAACTCGCCGGTCTTCTCGCCCGCACGCAGCACCGGGGAGGAGACCGTGCCGTCGGCCGCGGTACGGAGGGTGACGGCGGTCAGCCCTCCGGAGAAGCGGGTGTCGGTGTCACCGGTGATGGTGAAGGTCACGGACGCCTTGGCGAGCGGGGCGCCGAGGGTGTTCCTCGCCCGCACCGCGATGCGCTCGGAGAACGCCTCGCCGGCCGTCGCGGCCAGCGGGCCCGTTCCGGCGTTCTCCAGGCTGCCGAGCCTCTCGGACGGCGTGGGCGAGGGGCTGGGCGGGGTCGTAGGCGGTGTGGTGGGCGGCGGGGTCGGCTTCGGGGTGCCCGTGCCGGGAGTGGACGGACCCGGGCTCGGGCTCTTGCCGCCGCCGGGGGTACCGGACGCGGGCGGGGTGGGCGACGGCGAGGGGCTCGCCGAGCCGCCGGTGCCGCCTCCGCCGCGCGGACCGGTCGGCAGGACTCCGGTGCCGTCGGGGACCTCGTGGGTGCCGCGCTTGTAGTACTCGAACCAGGAGCGCACCGTCCGCAGGTACTCCCGCGAGTGGTTGTAGCTCAGCACCGCCCGGTCGAGGTCGGCCCCGACCGCCAGGTTGCGGGTGCCGGCGCAGAGATAGCGTCCGGCCGCGAGCGCCGCGTCGTAGACGTTGTTCGGGTCCTCGCGGCCGTCGCCGTTGCCGTCCTGGCCCCAGGTGGCCCACGTGGAGGGGATGAACTGCATCGGGCCGACCGCGCGGTCGTGGGTGGCGTCGCCGTCGAACGCTCCGCCGTCGGTGTCCTTGATCAGGGCGAAGCCCTGGCCGTTGAGGGCCGGTCCGAGGATCGGCGAGTAGGTGGTGCCGTTCGCGTCGACACGGCCGCCGCGGGCCTGCCCGGACTCGACCTTGCCGATCGCGGCGAGGAGCTGCCACGGCAGGCGGCAGGCGGCGTCGCTCCCGGCGACGGTCTGCTCGGCCTTCTTGTACGCGGCCAGGACGGAGGCGGGTATGCCGGATTCCGTGCTGCCGGTGACCGGCAGATTCACGGACGTACCGGGCTTGTTGGGCGTCGTCAGCGGCGGCAGGTCCGTGTAGTACGGCGAGTTGCCGGTGGCGGCACTGTCGCCGGACGGCGAGGCACCGGCCGCCTGCTGGTCGCCGCCTCCCGCGTTGTCGGCCAGTGGTGCACCGGGGCCCTGCGAGGCGGTGAGAGCTGCCACGGCAGCCGCGGCCACCGCAGTGGTGGTGGCCCCCCTGCGCAGTCGGCGGCCGAATTGCGCTGCCATACGTTCTGGTCCCTCCCCGTCGACGGCTGCTCGCGCTCCCCAGCGCGAGGACTCAGGCGACCCTACGGCAACTCCTGCCGCCCGAACACCGGGCGTTGACCGGTTCTTACTGTTTTTTCACGTTCCCGACAGCAAGTTGTACGGCATGCCCCGGGCGGGGTACAGGGGCCCCGAAAGCTCGCCCATACTTGCCGCCATGCCGTTCACGCTCAGTCATGCCGCCGCCGTACTGCCGGGAATCCGGAGGACGGGCACCGCACGCGGCCCCCTCGTCGCCTCGGCTCTCGTCGCCGGCTCGTTCGCTCCCGATATGACCTACTTCGCGGACACCGTGATTCCCGGGGCGATGGAATTCGGCCAAGTGACGCACGCCGTATGGGGCGTGTTCACCGTCGACGTACTGATCGCGGCCGTACTGGTGGCCCTGTGGCTCCTCCTGCGCGAGCCGCTCGTGGCTCTGCTGCCCACGCCCTGGCAGGGACCGGTCCACACGTTCCTCCGGGGACAGCGTCGGGAGCCCGGTCCGCTCCGGCCCCTGGAGGTCCTCCGGTTCGCCCTGTCCGCGGCCCTCGGGGCGGCCACCCACGTCGTGTGGGACGCGTTCACCCATCACGACCGGTGGGGCACGGACCTCGTCCCGGCGCTCAACGACACCGTGGGCGGCTTCCCCGCCTACCAGTTCGTGCAGTACGGCAGCTCGGCCCTGGCGCTGACGGTGCTCGTGTGGTTCACGGCCTCGGGGCTGCGGCGGGCGGGGGCGGTCCCGCCCCCGCGGTCCGTGCCCGTGCTCAGCCGGCGGGAGCGGTGGTGCGCGGGCGCCCTGCTGACGGTCTGCGTGCTCCTCGGCATCGTCCACCGCTGCGCTCGCTGGTACGCCTACTTCGGCCACATCTCCACGCCCCTCGACATCATCCCGACCGCGTGCTTCGGCGCCGGGGCCGGGCTGGCGGTGGGACTCGTGCTGTACGGGGCGTGGATGCGGCCACGGAGCGGCGGGCCCACCGGGAGGACCAGCACCGGCGTTACGGAACACTCCCGTCCGGGATCTCGCTGATCTCGCTGTCCGGGGTGAAGCCGCGTACGGCGGCCTTGCTCTCGCCGAGGCTCCGGTGGACGGCCGTCGCGATCCGCTCCAGGGTCCGTACGCCGTACTTCTGTGTGTCGTTGTCGTGGCTCATCAAGGCCATCCGGTAGTCGCGCCCGGCGCCGGTGAACGTACCGATGCTGTGCACCCGCCAGCCGTTCCGCGCCCGGGGCAGCCAGCCGTTCTTGAGATGGGTCCGCACGTCGTCCGGGGCGCCCGCCGACACACCCCAGTCCTGCTCCGCGACGACCTCGCCCATCAGCTTCATCGCATAGGGGCGGCGGGAGACCGCGTCCAGCACCTTGAGCTGGTCGCGGGCGCTCGTACGCGTCAGGCCCCAGTAGCCGTTGTCCCCGAGGACGGTGTCGTCCGTACCGGCCCGGCTCAGCACCGCGTTCAGCCGCTGCCGGCCCAGGCTGCGCCAGAGCGACGAGGCGGCGTCGTTGTCGGAACGGGTGATCATCGCGCGGGCGAGGCGTCCCTCCGAGGCGGTCAGGCCGCGGTCCTCGCTCTGGTTGGCCCGGTGGAGCAGGCCCTCCAGGATGACGACCTTGGCGATGCTCGCGGCGTCGTACTGCCGGGAGGCGGACAGCCGGCAGGTCAGCCCCCGGCCGGGGGCGCTGACGGCGACGGAGACGGTGCCCGTACGTCCTTCGAGGGCCTCGCTCACGTCCGTGGCGATACGGGTGGCGAGTGCGGGGTCGCTCGACGAACTGCACTCGGCCGTCGCCGCCCGGACGGCCGTGGAGGCCGGGCGGGCCCACGCTTCGGCGGGACCGGATCCGGCGAGGAGCGCCGCGAGCACGGCCCATCCACAGACGCGCGGGGCCAGGCGCACACGTTCCGACATGAGGAGCATGCGGACCAGTGTCAGCAGGTCAGGGGCGTGCGGCGGCACGTGCTGGGCCATCCGGCCCAGCACGTGCCGCCGCGGTCGCGGCCCGGTGCCCGGGTGTCCGTCAGTGCGCGGCGGACTCCCAGTCCGTGCCCACTCCGACCGAGACGTCCAGCGGTGCGCGCAGCTCCACCGCGGTCGACATCTCGTGGCGCAGGATCCGCTCGACCTGCTCCCGCTCGCCCTTCGCGATCTCCAGGACGATTTCGTCGTGGACCTGGAGGAGCATCCGCGACGTCAGCTTCGCCTCGGTCAGCGCCCGGTCCACGTGCAGCATCGCGACCTTGACGATGTCGGCGGCTGTCCCCTGGATGGGAGCGTTGAGCGCCATCCGCTCGGCCGTCTCCCGACGCTGGCGGTTGTCGCTGTTCAGGTCGGGGAGATAGCGGCGGCGGCCGAAGACCGTCTCCGTGTATCCGGTGGCCCTGGCCTCCTCGACGACGCGGTGCAGATAGTCGCGGACTCCGCCGAAGCGCTCGAAGTAGGTGTCCATCAGACCGCGCGCCTCGCCGGCCTCGATGTTCAGCTGCTGGGAGAGGCCGAACGCGGAGAGCCCGTAGGCCAGTCCGTACGACATGGCCTTGATCTTGCGGCGCATCTCGGGGTCGACGGACGACTTGTCGACGCCGAAGACCTGCGAGGCGACCGTGGTGTGCAGGTCCTCCCCGGAGGTGAACGCCTCGATCAGGCCCGCGTCCTCCGAGAGGTGGGCCATCACGCGCAGTTCGATCTGGCTGTAGTCGGCCGTCATCAGCGACTCGAAGCCCTCACCGACGACGAAGCCACGGCGGATCGCCCGGCCCTCGTCCGTACGGACCGGGATGTTCTGGAGGTTCGGGTCGGTGGAGGAGAGCCTGCCGGTCGCCGCGACCGTCTGGTTGAACGTGGTGTGGATACGGCCGTCCGCCGCGATCGTCTTGACCAGGCCCTCGACCGTGACCCTCAGCTTCGCCTGCTCGCGGTGGCGCAGCATGATGACCGGCAGTTCGTGCTCGGTCTGGGCCGCGAGCCAGGCCAGCGCGTCGGCGTCCGTGGTGTAACCGGTCTTCGTCTTCTTCGTCTTGGGCAGGCCCAGCTCACCGAAGAGGACTTCCTGGAGCTGCTTGGGCGATCCGAGGTTGAACTCGCGGCCCACCGCGGCGTGCGCCTCCTTCACCGCCTGCTGCACCGCGCCGGCGAACTGCTGCTCCATGCCTTCCAGATGGGCGCGGTCGGCGGCGATGCCGTGCCGCTCCAGCCGGGCCAGGAGGATCGAGGTGGGCAGCTCCATGTCGTGCAGGAGCTCGGCGGCGCCGACCTCCTTGAGCCGCGTCGTGAACGCGTCACCGAGGTCCAGGATCGCGCGGGCCTGCGCCATCAGGGCGTCGGCCTCGGCCTGGTCGTCCGCGCCGAAGGCCAGCTGCCCGTCGCCCGCGGCGGCCGGCGCGAGCTCACGGCCCAGGTACTCCACGGCCAGCGCGTCCAGCGCGAAGGAGCGGCGGCCCGGCTTGACCAGGTAGGCGGCGAGCGCGGTGTCCATCGCGACACCCTCGACGTGCCAGCCCTGCTCCGGGAAGACCCGCATGGCGCTCTTCGCGTTGTGCATGACCTTCGGCCGCGCCGGGTCGGCGATCCAGGCGGCGAACGCCTGCTCGTCGGCCTCGTCCAGCTGCGCGGGATCGATCCAGGCAGCGGCCCCGTCGGCGGCGGCGAGCGCGATCTCCGTGACGGTGCCCGTGCCCAGGGCCCAGGTGTCGACCGTGGCGACACCGAGCGGCTGTCCGCCGTGGGCCGCGAGCCAGGGCGCCACGGCTCCCGCGCCCAGCACCACGCCGTCCAGCTCGATGCCCGCGGCGGGCGCCGGGCTCTCGTCCTCGACCGCGCCGGGGTCGACGGCCAGCAGCCGCTCCCGCAGGCTCGGGTTACGGATCTCCAGGACGTCGAGCACGCCGGTGACCGCCGTGCGGTCGTACGGAGTGCGCTCCAGGTCCTGCGGGGTCTTCGGCAGCGCCACGTCGCGGACCATCTCGGTCAGCCGGCGGTTCAGCTTCACCGCGTCCAGGTGGTCGCGGAAATTCTGGCCCGCCTTGCCCTTGACCTCCTCGGCACGCTCGACCAGCTCGTCGAAGGAACCGAACTGGTTGATCCACTTCGCGGCCGTCTTCTCGCCCACGCCCGGGATGCCCGGAAGATTGTCCGAGGGGTCACCGCGCAGCGCCGCGAAGTCCGGGTACTGCTGAGGCGTGAGCCCGTACTTCTCCTCGACCTTGGCCGGGGTGAAGCGCGTCAGCTCGGAGACGCCCTTCGTCGGGTAGAGCACGGTGACGTTGTCCGTGATCAGCTGGAACGAGTCCCGGTCGCCGGTGACGATCAGCACCTCGAAGCCCGCCGCCTCGGCCTGGGTGGCCAGCGTCGCGATGACGTCGTCGGCCTCGAAGCCGTCGATCGCGAACCGGTCGGCACGCATCGCGTCGAGGAGCTCGCCGATCAGCTCGACCTGCCCCTTGAACTCGTCGGGGGTCTTGGAGCGGTTCGCCTTGTACTCCGGGAACTCCTGCGAGCGCCAGGTCTTGCGGGACACGTCGAACGCCACCGCGAAGTGCGTGGGCGCCTCGTCGCGCAGCGTGTTCGCCAGCATCGACGCGAAGCCGTACACGGCGTTCGTCGGCTGCCCCGTCCCTGTCGTGAAATTCTCCGCGGGCAGCGCAAAGAACGCCCGGTACGCCAGGGAGTGCCCGTCCATCAGGAGCAGGCGCGGTCGGTTGTCTGCCGTCTTCTTCGATGCCGTCTCAGCCACGCCCCCGATCCTGCCACGGCCCACTGACAATCCGGACCGCACACGGCCCCGCACCGCGCCAGGCGCGCGGTCGGTGGCGCGTGGCAGGATCGTGCGCAGGAACATCTACAGGCAAAACCGTGCGGGCTCGGCAGAACCGCGCAGGCTCAAAGGGGAGCACCATGGCCACCAGGCCCCCGACCGGTGACCCGGTCCAGGACGCGCCGCAGGTCGAAGCGGTCCAGCACTCCGCGGCCGGGCTGCCCGCCGTGGCGCACACACTGCGCGTCGCCCAGCAGCAGATGGGGATCCGGCGCACCGCGCAGACCCTCCTCAAGGTCAACCAGAAGGACGGCTTCGACTGCCCCGGCTGCGCCTGGCCCGAGGGCGACAAGCGGCACACCGCCGAGTTCTGCGAGAACGGGGCGAAGGCCGTCGCCGAGGAGGCGACGCTGCGCCGGGTCACACCCGAGTTCTTCGCCGCGCACCCGGTCGCCGACCTCGCCAGCCGCAGCGGCTACTGGCTCGGCCAGCAGGGCCGGATCACCCGGCCGATGTACCTGCCCGAAGGAGCCGAGCGGTACGAGGCGGTCTCCTGGGAGAATGCCTTCGAGATCATCGCCGGGGAACTGCAGGCGCTCGACTCCCCCGACGAGGCGCTCTTCTACACCTCGGGCCGCACCAGCAACGAGGCCGCGTTCCTGCTCCAGCTCTTCGCCCGGGAGTTCGGCACGAACAACCTCCCGGACTGCTCGAACATGTGCCACGAGTCGTCCGGCTCCGCGCTCACGGAGACGATCGGGATCGGTAAGGGCAGCGTCTCCCTGGAAGACCTCCACCAGGCCGACCTGATCATCGTGGCCGGACAGAACCCCGGGACGAACCATCCCCGGATGCTCTCCGCCCTGGAACAGGCCAAGGCCGCCGGCGCGAAGATCATTTCGGTGAATCCGCTGCCCGAGGCCGGACTCGAACGCTTCAAGAACCCCCAGACCCCGCTGGGCATGATCAGGGGCGCCTCGCTCACCGACCTGTTCCTCCAGATCCGGATAGGCGGCGACCAGGCCCTCTTCCGGCTCCTCAACAAGATGATCCTGGAGACCGAGGGCGCCGTCGACGAGGCGTTCGTACGCGAACACACCCACGGGTACGAGGACTTCGCGCGGGCCGCCCGCACCGCCGACTGGGACGGCACCCTGACCGCCACCGGGCTCGACCGCGCCGCGATCGAGGAGGCCCTGGCCATGGTCCTCGCCTCGAAGCGCACCATCGTCTGCTGGGCCATGGGCCTGACCCAGCACAAGCACTCGGTCCCGACGATCCGCGAAGTGGTCAACTTCCTTCTGCTGCGCGGCAACATCGGCAGGCCGGGCGCCGGCGTGTGCCCCGTCCGGGGCCACTCCAACGTCCAGGGCGACCGCACGATGGGCATCTTCGAGCGGCCCTCCGCCGCCTTCCTCGACGCCCTCGACAAGGAATTCGGCATCACCTCGCCGCGCCACCACGGCTACGACGTCGTGCGCTCCATCGAGGCCCTGCGCGACGGGGACGCCAAGGTCTTCTTCGCCATGGGCGGCAACTTCGTCGCCGCGACACCCGACACGACGGTCACCGAGGCCGCCATGCGCCGCGCCCGGCTCACCGTCCACGTGTCGACCAAGCTCAACCGCTCGCACGCGGTCACCGGCACCCGCGCCCTGATCCTGCCCACCCTGGGACGCACCGACAAGGACACCCAGGCGAGCGGCAAACAGTTCGTGACGGTCGAGGACTCCATGGGCATGGTCCACGCGTCCCGCGGCAACCTCACCCCCGCCGGCCCCCACCTGCTCTCCGAACCGGCGATCGTAGCCCGGCTGGCCCGCGCCGTCCTCGGCCCCGGATCCACCACGAACTGGGAGGAGTTCGAGAAGGACTACGGCACGATCCGGGACCGCATATCCCGAGTCGTCCCCGGCTTCGAGGACTTCAACGCCCGCGTCGCCGTACCCGGCGGCTTCACCCTCCCGCACGCCCCACGCGACGAGCGCCGCTTCCCCACCGCCACCGGCAGGGCCAACTTCACCGCGGCCCCCGTCGAGTACCCCGAACTGCCGGACGGCAGGCTGCTGTTGCAGACCCTCCGCTCGCACGACCAGTACAACACCACGATCTACGGCCTCGACGACCGCTACCGCGGCATCAAGGGCGGCCGTCGCATCGTCATGGTCAACCCCGAGGACGCCGAGGCCCTGGGCCTCACCGACGGCGGATACACCGACCTCGTCAGCGAGTGGCGGGACGGCGTCGAGCGGCGCGCCCCGGGCTTCCGCGTCGTGCACTACCCGACCGCGCGCGGCTGCGCCGCCGCCTACTACCCCGAGACCAACGTCCTCGTCCCGCTCGACGCCACCGCGGACACCAGCAACACACCGGCCAGCAAGTCGGTCGTCGTGCGCTTCGAGAACATGCGGTGACGGCTCTCACCACGGCCACCCACTAAGCGTTCGCTCAGCCGTCTGATAAGAACAGTGCACACAGCAATGAATCAGCGCAGACGATCGGAGCCGGACCCCATGGGCGAGCACACCGCACCCAAGTTCCCCCAGGAGATCATCGACGAGTACGCCGCACTCGGCGTGGACCTCCCCGCACTCTTCTCCGCCGGACACCTCGGCGAGCGCATGGGCGTCACGATCGTCGAAGCCTCCGCGGAGCGCGTCGTGGGCACGATGCCCGTCGAGGGCAACACCCAGCCCTACGGACTGCTCCACGGCGGCGCCTCCGCCGTCCTCGCCGAGACCCTCGGCTCCATCGGCACCATGCTGCACGGCGGCGCCACCAAGATCGCCGTCGGCGTCGACCTGAACTGCACCCACCACCGGGGCGTGCGCAGCGGACTCGTGACCGGCGTCGCCACCCCCGTACACCGCGGCCGCTCCACCGCCACGTACGAGATCGTCATCACCGACGAACAGGACAAGCGGGTCTGTACCGCCCGTCTCACCTGCCTGCTCCGTGACACCCCCAAGCCCGCCGCCGGCTAGCAACCGGCACCCCCGAACGCCCCCTGCCCGGCCCGGAACGCACTGCGCATTCCGGCCGGGCAGACCCATATCCCCACCCCGACAGGGCCGTTGACCAGCGAAATTCGTCAACTCCCTTGACCGCGTGGCCTGTTCCATGAGGCACTCGTCAGCCACACGCGCGATAGCGGTCGGATACATCTTCCCCGATGTAACACTGCGTAACACGCGCGCAATGAGCGAGCGGGGCCGCACGGGCGCCCCGGACCACCGGGGCCGATGCCGCACGCCCTCCGGCGACCCCCGTGCGCGACAGCACCAAGATCGGTTCAAGCGCCTTAGCAGAGCTGCGCGTTCTCAGCATGCGGTCACTTCACCGCCACGCGATAAAGCCGCACATGTCCACACAGTCACCTCAAGCCTTCCTCAAGGGCATAACAAGACAGTCACATCCTGCCGCTGCCCATCCCGGACCCCCGGCCCTGCCCTTAGAGTCACGGCCAGTCACCGCGCCGCCGGGCGCGTCTGCTGCACGGCACCTGTACCAACCCAGTACGGCCCGGCGACCGACACGGCACCTCAAGCAGAGGAGGCCGCGCCAGGGAAAGGACTTTTCGTGCGACACCGTTCTTTGCTCATCCTCACCGCAGTGCTCACCACAGGAGCACTCACCCTCACCGCCTGCGGATCGCGCGACGACGACAAGAAGAGCAGCGGCGGGGGCGACACCCAGACCGTCGTCATCGGCGTCGACGCTCCCCTGACCGGCGACCTCTCCGCCCTGGGCCTCGGCATCAAGAACTCCGCCGACCTCGCCGCCAAGACGGCGAACACGGAGAAGACGGTCCCGGGCATCAAGTTCGAGATCAAGGCCCTCGACGACCAGGCCCAGCCCTCCGTCGGCCAGCAGAACGCCGCCACGTTCATCAACGACAAGACCGTCCTCGGTGTTGTCGGCCCGCTGAACTCCGGCGTCTCGCAGTCGATGCAGAAGCCGCTCAACGACGCCAACCTGACCCAGATCTCCCCGGCCAACACCGGCACGGAGCTGACCCAGGGCAACAACTGGAAGACCGGCGACAAGCAGCGCCCGTTCAAGACGTACTTCCGTACCGCCACCACGGACGCGATCCAGGGCGCCTTCGCGGCGAACTACCTCTACAACACCGCGAAGATCAAGGACGTCTACCTCATCGACGACCAGAAGCCCTACGGCGCCGGTCTCGCTGCCTCCTTCAAGACGACGTTCACCGAGCTCGGCGGCAAGATCGTCGGCTCGGACCACGTCAACCCCGACGACCGTGACTTCAACTCCGTCGTCACCAAGGTCAAGGGCTCCAAGGCCAAGGCCGTCTACTACGGCGGCGAGTACCCCGCCGGCGCGCCCCTGAGCCAGCAGCTCAAGGACAGCATCGAGATCCCGCTCATGGGCGGCGACGGCATGTACAGCGCCGACTTCATCAAGCTGAACAAGAAGGCCCAGGGCGACATCGCCACCTCGGTCGGCAAGCCCGTCGAGGAGCTCGACTCCGCCAAGAAGTTCATCGCGGACTACAAGACGGCCGGCTACAAGGACGCCTACGAGGCGTACGGCGGCGGCACCTACGACGCCACCTGGGCGATCATCGAGGCCGTCAAGGCCGTCGTCGCAGCGAACGACGGCAAGCTCCCCGACGACTCCCGCGCCAAGGTCCTCGACGCGGTCGGCAAGGTCCAGTTCGAAGGCGTCACCGGCCCCGTCTCCTTCGACGAGTTCGGCGACACCACCAACACGATGATGACCGCCTACCAGGTCGACGGCGGCAAGTGGGTCTCCAAGTTCAGCGAGGCAGTCAAGTAGGTCCCGCAAGGACTCCACGTCACACATAGCAACCAGACCGCGCGGGAGCGCTACGAGCGCTCCCGCGCGGTGCCATATCCGAACCACTCCACGGAGGCCCTGCGGTGAACGAACTGCCGCAACAGCTGGCCAATGGACTCATCCTCGGCGCGATGTACGGTCTCATCGCGATCGGTTACACGATGGTCTACGGAATCATCCAGCTCATCAACTTCGCACACGGTGAGATCTTCATGATCGGAGGCTTCGGTGCCCTCACGGTCTACCTCGGCCTTCCGTCGGGACTCTCCCTCATAGCTGCGATACCCCTCATGATCGCCGGTGGCGTCATAGCCGCCGTCGCGATCAGCATGGCCGCTGAACGCTTCGCCTACCGGCCCCTGCGCACAGCGCCACGCCTAGCCCCCCTCATCACGGCCATCGGTCTCTCGCTCGCTCTCCAGCAGGCAGTGTGGATGTGGTACCCGGACGCCACGAAGGACCGTTCCTTCCCTCAGTTCGAGGGAGAAGCGTTCAAGATCTTCGGCGCGAACATCCAGCGCGGTGACCTCTTCGTCCTCATCGCAGCACCCGTCTGCATGATCGCGCTCGGTCTCTTCGTCTCGAAGACCCGCTCCGGCCGCGGCATGCAGGCCACCTCGCAGGACCCCGACACCGCCAAGCTCATGGGCATCAACACCGACCGCATCATCGTCATGGCCTTCGCCATCGGTGCCGCGTTCGCCGCCGTCGCCGCCGTCGCCTACGGGCTCAAGAACGGCCAGATCGGCTTCCGCATGGGCTTCATCATGGGCCTCAAGGCGTTCACCGCAGCCGTACTCGGCGGAATCGGCAACATCTACGGCGCCATGCTCGGCGGCGTCGTCCTCGGAGTCGCCGAATCCCTCGCCACCGGCTACATGAGCGAGGTCCCCGGCATGGAGCTCTTCGGCGGTGGTGCCTGGAAGGACGTCTGGGCCTTCGCCCTCCTCATCCTCGTCCTGCTCATCAGGCCCCAGGGCCTGCTGGGCGAACGCGTAGCGGACAGGGCGTGATACCGATGACCACCCAGAACGCCCCGGCCCTCCTCCCCCTGCCGACCGCAGCCGCCCGCATCGCCACCACCGCGGGCGCCGCCATCGCACTCGTCGGCACCTTCCTCGCCTGGACCTGGACCGACGAGTTCCCCGGCGACCTCACCGTCACCGGCTACCCCGGCGGCCTCCAGGTCCTCGCCCTCATCGGCGCCGCACTCACCGTGCTCTTCGCACTCTCCGGCTACGGCATCAAGGGACTGCGCTGGCTCACACCAGGCGGCACCAACAGCCCCGTCCGGCTCCTCGCCCTCGGCACCTTCGGCGTCGTCGGCTACTCCATCGGCGCCATCACCGTGAAGCTCGGCGGCGTGGTCAACCTCGAACCCGGAGCCTGGGTCAGCGGCATCGGCGCACTCGTCGCCGTCGTCGCCGCACTCGGACTCCCGAGCGACCTCCCCGTCGACAAGGACAGCACGCCCAACGCCTGGAACAGGTTCCGCGACAGCCTCCGCGCACCCGCGCCGACCCGCGCCAAGGAACTCCCCGCCTGGGCCGAGATCCTGATCATCGCCGTCGCCTTCGGTATCGGGCTGCACGTCTTCACCTACGGCATCGACACCGAATACGCCGAACTCTTCATCGGCTTCATGATCACCGTCGCCTTCGGCTTCACCGCGGTCAGCCGCGCCGGGCTCATCGCCCGCATCACCGCGCTGACCACCAAGCACCGCAACGTCACCCTCGCCGCCGCACTCGTCGCGGCGTTCTGCTTCCCCTTCACCCAGCAGAACGAGCAGTACGCCCTCATCGGCGCGAACATCCTCATCTTCGCGACCGTGGCGCTCGGCCTGAACGTCGTCGTCGGCCTCGCCGGCCTCCTCGACCTCGGATACGTCGCCTTCCTCGGCGTCGGCGCCTACGCCGCCGCCCTGGTCTCCGGCTCCCCGATGTCACCCATCGGCGTCCAGTTCCCCTTCTGGGCCGCCGTCCTCACCGGCGCCGCAGCCTCACTCGTCTTCGGCGTCGTCATCGGCGCCCCGACACTCCGACTGCGCGGCGACTACCTCGCCATCGTCACCCTCGGGTTCGGAGAAATCTTCCGACTCACCGTCAACGCCCTCAACGGCGTCAGCGGACCCGACGTCACCAACGGCTCCCAGGGCATCCCCAGCATCCCCGACCTGGAGATCCTCGGCTTCAACTTCGGGATCAGCCACGACATCGGCGGCTTCACCCTCGGCAGGTCCGCCAACTACTACCTGCTGATGCTCGTCTTCACCGCCGTCGTCGTCATGGTGTTCCGCCGCTCCAACGAATCCCGCATCGGCCGCGCCTGGGTCGCCATCCGCGAAGACGAAACCGCAGCCACCGCCATGGGCATCAACGCCTTCCGGCTCAAGCTGCTCGCCTTCGCCCTCGGCGCCACCCTCGCCGGACTCGCCGGAACCGTACAGGCGCACGTCTCCTACACGGTCACCCCGGAGCAGTACCAGTTCGCCGGATCCGTACCGCCCAACTCCGCGTTCCTCCTCGCCGCCGTCATCCTCGGCGGCATGGGAACCCTGAGCGGGCCCCTCGTCGGCGCCGCACTGCTCTACCTCATCCCGGCGAAACTGCAGTTCATGCAGGACTACCAGCTGCTCCTCTTCGGACTGGCGCTCATCCTCCTGATGCGCTTCCGCCCCGAGGGCCTGGTCGCCGACCGCAGGAAGCAGCTCGAATTCCACGAGAACGACCCCATCGAGCTACCCGAACCACGGCAGTCCGAAGAATCCGGCGCCGGCATCGCCAAGGCGGGGGCGTGACCGACATGACCAAGACAGCCACGGCCACCACCGGGACCGGCGTCCCCGTGCTCGACGTCAGCGGCGTCACCATGCGCTTCGGCGGACTCACCGCCGTACGCAACGTCGACCTCACGGTCAACGCAGGCGAGATCGTCGGCCTCATCGGCCCCAACGGCGCCGGCAAGACCACCTTCTTCAACTGCCTCACCGGCCTCTACGTCCCCACCGAGGGCAAGGTCAGCTACAAGGGCACCGTCCTGCCGCCCAAGCCCCACCTCGTCACCCAGGCAGGCATCGCCCGCACCTTCCAGAACATCAGGCTCTTCGCCAACATGAGCGTCCTGGAAAACGTCCTCGTCGGACGCCACACCAGGACCAAGGAAGGCCTCTGGTCCGCACTGCTGCGCCTCCCCGGCTACAAGAAAGCCGAGAACGCCAGCCGCGAACGCGCCATGGAACTCCTGGAGTTCATCGGCCTCCAGGACAAGGCCGACCACCTCGCACGCAACCTCCCCTACGGAGACCAGCGCAAGCTGGAAATCGCGCGCGCACTCGCCAGCGACCCCGGACTCCTCCTCCTGGACGAGCCCACCGCAGGCATGAACCCCCAGGAAACCCGCGTCACCGAAGAACTCATCTTCGCGATCCGGGACCAGGGCATCGCCGTACTCGTCATCGAGCACGACATGCGCTTCATCTTCAACCTGTGCGACCGCGTCACCGTCCTCGTCCAGGGTGAAAAGCTCGTCGAGGGCACCGCCGACGTCGTCCAGGGAGACGAGCGCGTCGTCGCCGCCTACCTCGGCACCCCCTTCGAAGGCGCCCCCGGCGCCGAAGAAGTCGCCGAAGTCGAAGCAGCAGAAGCGGAAGCCGCAGAAGCCGCCTCCACAGCACCGGCCAAGACCGACACCACCCCCACCGAGGAGGAGGACACCCGATGACCGCACTGCTCGAGGTCGAGGACCTCCGCGTCGCCTACGGCAAGATCGAAGCCGTCAAGGGGATCTCCTTCAGCGTCGACGCCGGCCAGGTGGTCACCCTCATCGGCACCAACGGCGCCGGCAAGACCACCACCCTGCGCACCCTCTCCGGGCTGCTCAAGCCGATCGGCGGGCGCATCCTCTTCGAGGGCAAGCCGCTCACCAACATCCCGGCACACAAGATCGTCGCACTGGGCCTCGCCCACTCCCCCGAGGGCCGCCACATCTTCCCCCGGCTGACGATCACCGAAAACCTCCTCCTCGGCGCCTACCTCCGTAACGACAAGGCAGGCATCGAGAAGGACATCCAGCGCGCCTACGACCTCTTCCCCATCCTCGGGGAACGCCGGAAGCAGGCCGCCGGAACCCTCTCGGGCGGCGAGCAGCAGATGCTCGCCATGGGACGCGCCCTCATGTCCCAGCCCAAGCTGCTCATGCTCGACGAGCCCTCCATGGGCCTCTCACCGATCATGATGCAGAAGATCATGGAGACCATCGTCGAGCTCAAGGCGTCGGGCACCACGATCCTGCTCGTCGAGCAGAACGCCCAGGCCGCCCTCTCCCTCGCGGACCAGGGCCACGTCATGGAGGTCGGCAAGATCGTCCTCTCCGGCACCGGCGCGGACCTCCTGCACGACGAGTCGGTCCGCAAGGCGTACCTCGGCGAGGACTGACACCTCCCGTACTCCCGTACGCGAAGGAGGCCCGCACCCCGATCGATCCGGGGTGCGGGCCTCCTTCGTTGCGCGTGCCGGTTACTCGGCCGCCTTCTTCTTCTCCTCGGCGTCCTCGATCAGCGCCTCGGCGAGCTGCTGCATGGACAGCCGGCGGTCCATCGACGTCTTCTGGATCCACCGGAAGGCGGCGGGCTCGGAGAGGCCGTAGTCCGTCTGCAGGATGCTCTTCGCGCGGTCCACCAGCTTCCGGGTCTCCAGCCGCTGGGAGAGGTCCGCGACCTCGCCCTCCAGGGCCTTCAGCTCCGCGAACCGGGACACCGCCATCTCGATGGCCGGCACCACGTCGCTCTTGCTGAACGGCTTCACGAGGTACGCCATGGCTCCGGCGTCCCGGGCCCGCTCGACGAGATCGCGCTGCGAGAACGCGGTGAGCATGAGGACGGGCGCGATGGACTCCTCGGCGATCTTCTCGGCGGCGGAGATCCCGTCGAGGACGGGCATCTTCACATCGAGGATCACGAGGTCGGGCTTGTGCTCCCGGGCCAGCTCGACGGCCTGCTGCCCGTCGCCGGCCTCGCCGACGACCGAGTAGCCCTCCTCCTCCAGCATCTCTTTGAGGTCGAGGCGGATGAGCGCCTCGTCCTCGGCGATGACGACACGGGTCGTCAGCGGCGGGACGTGCGACTTGTCGTCGTCGACGGCGTCTACGGGCTGGGGCGACTCGGGGGTGGTCACGGGGCTCCTTGTTCCAGGGCAGGTACTGCTGCAAAGCAGCCTACCTACCTGCTGCGCGCTTCTGTCACCAGGTACACTTCTGACCGGACTAGCAAGCCGGGTTGGCGCAATTGGCTGACGCGGAGGTCTCAAACACCTCTGTCCGAAAGGACATGTGGGTTCGAATCCCATACCCGGCACCAGCACAAAAAGCGGATGTTCACGTTCTCGTGAACATCCGCTTTTCGTTGCACAAGGCGACTTTGCGTAACTCATGGTGTTCATATGAACTTCTATGGAACTGAGCTTCGGCAGAAGGCCGTCGCGCTGCTCCGCAGCGGCGCCAAGAACGCCGACGTGGCACGAAAGCTGAACGTCCCCGCAGGCACCATCGGCTATTGGAAGCCCATGGACCGTGCCAAGCGGGGCGAGTGTCCGGGAGCCCACCGTTCCCCGTGCCCCCGCTGCGACGGGCAGTTGGATCCGGCCGCGTACGCCTATCTGCTCGGCCTCTATCTCGGCGACGGTCACATCGTCCAGAACAGATCCATGAGAACACCCAGTCTGTCCGTCACCTGTGCGGATTCGTGGCCCGGCCTGATGGACCTGTGCGAGGAAGCCATGCGCACCGTCTTCCCGGCGAACTCGGTGTGCCGAGTCCGGCGGAAGGGCTGCCATGAGGTCAAGATGTACTCGAAGCACTTGTGGTGCCTGTTTCCCCAGCATGGCCCCGGCAGAAAGCACGGCCGCCCGATCGTCCTCGCATCCTGGCAGCAGCAGCTCGTCGACGCCCACCCCTGGGAATTCGTCCGGGGTCTCATCCATTCCGACGGCTGCCGGAACATGAACTGGACGACTCGCATCGTCCGAGGCGAGCAGAAGCGATACAAGTATCCGCGGTACTGGTTCACCAACGTCTCGGACGATATCCGCCAGCTCTACACCGACACCCTCGACAAGCTCGGTATCGAGTGGAAGCACTGCACCCGCGCGGGCAAGAAGTACAACATCTCCGTCGCCCGACGGGCATCCGTAGCGCTCATGGATGCTCACGTCGGGCCAAAGTACTGAGCCGCCCTACTTCGGGCTGTCGTCCTCGCCGATGTGGTGGACGCGGACCAGGTTCGTGGAGCCGGCGACTCCGGGCGGGGAGCCCGCCGTGATCACCACCACATCGCCCTTCTTGCAGCGGCCGATCCTCAGCAGCTCCTCGTCGACCTGGGCCACCATCGCGTCCGTCGACTCCACGTGCGGGCCGAGGAAGGTCTCGACGCCCCAGGTGAGGTTGAGCTGGGAGCGGGTGGCCGGGTCCGGGGTGAAGGCCAGGAGCGGGATCGGGGAGCGGTAGCGCGAGAGGCGTTTGACCGTGTCGCCGCTCTGGGTGAAGGCGACGAGGAATTTCGCGCCGAGGAAGTCGCCCATCTCGGCCGCGGCGCGGGCGACCGCGCCGCCCTGGGTGCGGGGTTTGTTGCGGTCGGTAAGGGGCGGGAGGCCCTTGGCGAGGATGTCTTCCTCGGCGGCTTCCACGATGCGGGACATCGTGCGGACGGTTTCGACGGGGTATTTGCCGACACTGGTCTCGCCGGAGAGCATCACGGCGTCCGTGCCGTCGATGACGGCGTTGGCGACGTCGGACGCTTCGGCGCGGGTGGGGCGGGAGTTGTCGATCATTGAGTCGAGCATCTGGGTGGCGACGATGACCGGCTTGGCGTTGCGCTTGGCGAGCTTGATGGCTCGCTTCTGGACGATCGGGACCTGTTCCAGGGGCATTTCGACGCCGAGGTCGCCGCGGGCGACCATGATGCCGTCGAAGGCGGCGACGATGCTGTCGATGTTCTCGACGGCCTGGGGCTTCTCGACCTTGGCGATGACGGGGAGGTGGCGGTCCTCCTCCTTCATGACGCGGTGGACGTCGTCGATGTCGTGTCCGCTGCGTACGAAGGAGAGGGCGATGATGTCGGCGCCGATGCGCAGGGCCCAGCGCAGGTCGTCGATGTCCTTCTCGGAGAGTGCGGGGACGGAGACGGCGACGCCGGGGAGGTTGAGTCCTTTGTGGTCGGAGACCATGCCGCCTTCTACGACGACGGTGCGGACGTTGGGGCCGTCGACCTCGGTGACTTCGAGGGTGACGCGGCCGTCGTCGACGAGGATGCGTTCTCCGGCGGTGACGTCGGCGGCGAGGCCGTCGTAGGTGGTGCCGCAGGTGTGGCGGTCGCCTTCCATGGGTTCGACGGTGATGGTGAAGGCGTCGCCGCGTTCAAGGAGTACGGGGCCTTCGCGGAAGCGTCCCAGGCGGATCTTCGGACCTTGAAGGTCGGCGAGGATGCCGACGCTGCGGCCGGTTTCTTCGGATGCTTTGCGGACGTGGCGGTACCGCGCTTCGTGGTCGGCGTAGGTGCCGTGGCTGAGGTTGAAGCGGGCGATGTCCATTCCGGCTTCGACCAATGCCTTGATCTGGTCGTATGTGTCGGTTGCTGGTCCCAGGGTACAAACGATTTTCGCTCGGCGCATGGTTCGAGCCTAAACCTTACCTACGGGTAGGTAATTGGCTCTGCATGACACCTCAACAACCAATGCGTGAAGGGTTATTGACAAGTGTTGAATTGTGCACGGGGGTGCTCCGATGAGCGTTTATCGGAGTGTGGGGGGATCGATCGTGAACGATGCCTCGACCTGTGCGTGCACGGTCTGGCGTACGGGTTCGAGGTCGACGGGTTCCGCGTCGGCGGCGAGTTCTGTTCCGGCGGAGCTGTAGGCGACGCTGCGGCTCGCGAATCCGGCTCGTCCGGGGCGGCCGGCGCTGGTGCCGGTGTCGGCGAGTTCGAGGAGGGCGCCGAGTTCGGTGTCGAGGGCTTCGGCGTATTCGCGGGCTCGCTGGACGGCTTCGCGTACGGCTTGGCGGCGGGCGGCGGCGTGGACGGGTGAGTCGGGGCGCAGGGCCCACCAGGGGCCTTCGACGCGGGTGAGTTCCTGGTCGGCGAGGCGGGTGGTGAGTTCGCCGAGTGCGGTGAAGTCGGTGAGTGCGACGTTGAGCTGGACGCTGCCGTGGTAGGCGCGGACGCGTTCGCCGCGGCCGTGGCGGGTGAGTTCGGGGCTGATGGAGAGGGTGCCCGTTTCGAGTGTGTCGATGGCTTCGCCGTAGCTCTTGATGAGTTCCAGGGCCTGGGTGTTGCGTCGGGTGAGGTCGTCGAGGGCGGTGCGTCGGTCGGTGCCGCGGGCGGAGACGGTGACGAGGATGCGGGCGATGTCGGGGTCGGCTTCGATGCGGGCTTCGCCGCGGACGGTGACGCGGGGGGTTCGGGGGGTTCCGTAGGGGCGCGGGGTGTCGTTTTCGGTCATGCGTTCACTGTGGCACGGGGGTCCGCGTGCGGTGGTCATCAGATCGAAACCTGTCTGGGGTGTTGCGGGAGGTGGTGGCTGGGCCAGAATCTACGCGCGTTGCTCGAATGAACGAGGAGTCAAGGATGCCGTTGAACCGTAGGACGTTTTTGGGCCGTTCGGCTGCTGCCGGTGCGGGTGTGGCGATAGCGGGCGGTGTCGCGGCGGGGCCGGCCGGGGCCGCCGGGCAGGCGGGTCGGCACCGTCCGGCGAAGCGGTACTCGTTCACCGTGATGGGCACGACCGATCTGCACGGCAATGTCTTCAACTGGGACTACTTCACGGACAAGGAGTTCGACGACAAGGCCCACAACGACGTGGGTCTGGCGAAGATCTCCACGCTGGTCGATCAGATCCGTGAGGAGCGGGGGCGTCGTAACACGCTGCTGATCGACGCGGGTGACACCATTCAGGGCACTCAGCTCTCGTACTACTACGCGAAGATCGATCCGATCACGGCGAAGCGTGGTCCGGTGCATCCGATGGCGCAGGCGATGAATGCGATCGGCTATGACGCGGCGGCGCTGGGCAATCATGAGTTCAACTATGGAATTCCCGTTCTGCGGAAGTTCGAGGAGCAGTGCGATTTCCCGCTGCTGGGTGCGAACGCGCTGGACGCGAAGACTCTGCGGCCGGCTTTTGCCCCGTATGTGATCAAGCGGCTCCGTACGCCGCACGGGCGTGATGTGCGGGTGGCGGTGCTGGGTCTGACGAATCCGGGTATCGCGATCTGGGACAAGGCCAATGTGGGCGGGAAGATGGTGTTCCCGGGTCTTGAGGAGCAGGCGGCCCACTGGGTGCCGAAGCTTCGGTCGATGGGCGCGGACGTGGTGATCGTGTCGGCGCATTCGGGTTCGAGCGGTACGTCGTCGTACGGGGACCAGCTGCCGTACGTCGAGAACGCGGCCGGTCTGGTGGCGGAGCAGGTTCCGGGCATCGACGCGATTCTGGTGGGGCACGCGCACTCGGAGATTCCCGAGTACTTCGTGACCAACAAGGAGACGGGGAAGCAGGTCGTGCTCTCGGAGCCGTTGAAGTGGGGGCAGCGGTTGACGCTGTTCGACTTCGATCTGGTGTGGGAGAAGGGGCGCTGGACGGTCGAGAAGGTCGGTGCCGAGGTGCTGAACTCGAACACGGTGGCGGAGGATCCGAAGATCGCCTCTCTGCTCGGTGACGAGCACACGAAGGTGGTGGCCTATGTGAACCAGGTCATCGGTACGTCGGTGGTGGCGATGTCGACGGTGGAGGCTCCGTGGAAGGACGAGCCGATCATCGATCTGATCAACCAGGTGCAGGCGGAGACGGTGAAGGCGGGGCTGGCGGGTGGCGCGTACGCGGCGCTGCCGGTGCTGTCGCAGGCGTCGTGCTTCTCGCGTACGGCGGGTGTGCCGGCCGGTGAGGTGACGATCAAGGATGCGGCGGGGTTGTATCCGTTCGAGAACACCCTTGAGGCTCGGTTGCTGACGGGCGCGCAGTTGAAGGAGTACCTGGAGTACTCGGCGAAGTACTACGTGCAGACGGCGGCGGGTGTTCCGGTGGACACGTCGAAGCTGACGAACGCCGACGGCACGCCGGACTACAACTACGACGCGGTGTCGGGGGTGGTGTACGACATCGATATCGCGAAGCCGGCGGGTTCGCGGATCGTGAATCTGACGTTCGAGGGTGCGGCGATCGATCCGGCGGCGGAGTTCGTGTTCGCGGTGAACAACTATCGGGCGAGTGGTGGCGGCAACTTCCCGCATGTGCCGGGTGCGAAGCAGCTGTGGGCCGATTCGGACGAGATCCGGAACACGATCATCAACTGGGTGAAGGCGAAGGGCTCGGTCGATCCGGCGCAGTTCGCCGCGGTGGGCTGGCGGCTGACGCGGGACGGTGTGCCGGTGTTCTAGGCGGTCGGCAGGTCAGGTGGCAGGTGGCAGCGGCCGTTCTCCGGGTTCCGGGGGACGGCCGCTGCTGTGGTGCGGTGGTCAGTTGCCCTGGACGAGCGGGATGAGGGCGGGGCCCTGGGCGGGGATTCTGGGGGTGTTGGTGGGGGTGAGGCCGAAGGTGGTGAAGGCGGTGCGGTCCGGGAGGGGGTAGGGGTCGGTGCCGGTGAGGTCGTTGAGGATGGTGGCGCTGCGCCAGGCGGCGAGGCCGAGGTCGGGGGCGCCGACTCCGTGGGTGTGGCGTTCGGCGTTCTGTACGTAGACGTGGCCGGTGACGGTGGGGTCGAGGACGAGGCGGAAGTGGTCGTCGATGCGGGGGCGTGCGGAGGCGTCGCGGCGCATGTAGGGGTCGAGGCCGGTGAGGAGGCCGTCGAGGGGGCGTTCGCGGTAGCCGGTGGCGAGGACGACGGCGTCGGTGGTGAGCCGGGAGCGGGTGCCCTGTTGGGTGTGTTCGAGGTGGAGTTCGACGCGGGTGGTGGCGACGCGGCCTGCGGTGCGTACGGAGACGCCGGGGGTGAGGGTGGCGTCGGGCCAGCCGCCGTGGAGGGTGTGGCGGTAGAGCTCGTCGTGGATGGCGGCGATGGTGTCGGCGTCGATGCCTTTGTGGAGTTGCCATTGGTGGGGGACGAGTTCGTCGCGTACGGATTCGGGGAGGGCGTGGAAGTAGCGGCTGTAGTCGGGGGTGAAGTGTTCCAGGCCGAGTTTGGAGTACTCCATGGGGGCGAAGGCGGCGGTGCGGGCGAGCCAGTGGATCTTTTCGGCTCCGGCGGGGCGGGCGCGGAGGAGGTCGAGGAAGATTTCGGCGCCGGACTGGCCGGAGCCGATGACGGTGATGTGTTCGGCTTTGAGGAGCTGTTCGCGGTGGTTGAGGTAGTCGGCGGAGTGGATGACGGGGACGGATTCGGCTTCGGCGAGGGGGCGCAGGGGTTCGGGGACGAAGGGTTCGGTGCCGACGCCGAGGGCGATGTGGCGGGTGTAGGCGCGGCCGAGTGCTTCGGCTTCGCCGTCGGTGTCGAGCTGGGTGAAGTCGACTTCGAACAGGGAGCGTTCGGTGTTCCAGCGGACGGCGTCGACCTGGTGGCCGAAGTGGAGGCCGGGGAGCTGGTCGCTGACCCAGCGGCAGTAGGCGTCGTATTCGGCGCGCTGGATGTGGAAGCGTTCGGCGAAGTAGAAGGGGAAGAGTCTGTCGCGGCTGCGCAGGTAGCTGAGGAAGGACCAGGGGCTGGCGGGGTCGGCGAGGGTGACGAGGTCGGCGAGGAAGGGGACTTGGAGGCTGGCGCCGTCGATGAGGAGGCCGGGGTGCCAGTGGAAGGCGGGGCGTTGTTCGTAGAAGGTGGCGGCGAGGGGTTGGGGGTGGCCGGGGGCGGCGGGTACGCCGTTGGCGAGGGCGGCGAGGGAGAGGTTGAAGGGGCCGATGCCGATGCCGACGAGGTCGTGTGGCTGGTCGGGTTCGGGGGCGGTCCGGTCGGTCATCGGGGTGTGCTGCCTTCCGCGAGGCCGTCTGTGACGGTGGTGACGAGGTCGATGAGGGTGTGGAGGTCGTCCGGGGTGGTGTGGGGGTTGAGGAGGGTGGCCTTGAGCCAGCGGCGGCCGTCGGCGTCGGTGCGGCCGAGTACGGCGTGGCCTCGGTTGAGGAGGGTGCGTCGGATGACGGCGACGGTGTGGTCGGGGGCTCCGGTGGGGCGGAAGAGGACGGTGCTGATGGTGGGGCGGTCGTAGAGGTCGAGGCCGGGGTGTGCGGTGATGAGGTCGGCGAGGTGGTCCGCGGCGGCGACGGTGCGGTCGACGAGGTCGGCGAGTCCGGTGCGGCCCAGTGCGCGGAGGGTGACGGCGATCTTGAGGGCGTCGGGTCTGCGGGTGGTGCGCAGGGAGCGGCCGAGGAGGTCGGGCAGGCCGGCTTCGGTGTCGTCCTCGGCGTTGAGGTAGGGGGCGCGGTGGTGGAGTGCGTCGAGGTCGTGGTGGTCGGGGACGGCGAGGAGGGAGGCTGAGGCGGGCTGCCAGCCGAGTTTGTGCAGGTCGAAGGTGACGCTGTGGGCGCGGTCGAGGCCCTGGATCTTGTGTCGGTGGGTGGGGCTGAAGAGGAGGGGGCCGCCGTAGGCGGCGTCGATGTGGAGTTCGGCGCCGTGGGCGGCGCAGAGGTCGGCGATGTCGTCGAGGGGGTCGATCTCTCCGGTGTCGGTGGTGCCGGCGGTGGCGGTGACGAGCAGGGGGCGGTGGAGTCGGGTGAGGGCTTCGTCGAGTGCTGCGGGGTCCATGACGCCTGTGGGGGCGGGGACGACGACGGGTTCGGGGAGTCCGAGGAGCCAGGCGGCGCGGGTGATGCTGTGGTGGGCGTTGGCTCCGCGGATGGTCTGTACGGGGCCGTGGCGTTCGCGGGCGAGGAGCAGGGCGAGTTGGTTGGCTTCGGTGCCGCCGGTGGTGATGACGGCGTCGGGTGCGGTGGCCTGCGGGTAGATCTCGGCGGCGAGTGCGGCGGTGAGGTCGGCTTCGAGGGCGGAGGCGGCGGGGGCCTGGTCCCAGGAGTCCATGGAGGGGTTGAGTGCGGAGGCGGCGAGGTCGGCGGCTGCGGCGAGCGCGAGCGGTGGGGTGTGGAGGTGGGCCGCGCAGTGCGGGTGTGCCGGGTCCGCGGCTCCTTCGGCGAGTGCGGTGACGAGGGTCCGCAGGGCCGGTTCGGCGCCGGTTCCCGTGTCGGGGATGAGGGGGTGGGCGGCGGTGCGGAGCCGGGACGTGGTGCTGTCGGGCCCGCCCGCGGGGAGTGGTCCGCCGCGCCGGGCCGCGCCTTGGTGCAGGGCGTCGAGCACCGTGTCGAGGAGGGGGCGCAGGGCGGCGGGGCCTGCGGTGCCTCCGGCGAGGGGTGGGGTGGGCATGGGTGGTGTGGCCCTTCGGGTGCGCGGGGGTGGACATGCCAGCTTGTCCAGGTTTCGGTCGGCGCGGCCGAAGAGCTCAACGATCTGAACTCTAAAGGGGTACTGCTGATCGATGGGGTGGGTTTGCCGGGGGTTCGCCTGCTATGCGGGTGCCCGGCCGCCCTCGGGAGGGTGGCCGGGCACGGGTGCTGCGGGTCGGGTGCTGGTGGGTCAGTGGGCGTCGCGGACGGCGAGGGCGCGGCGGAGGTCGTCGAGCTGGTCGATGAGCTTGCGGCGCAGTGCGGGGATGAGTGCCTGGTCGTCGAGGGCGCGGGTGCCGAGGGCGAGGCTTTCGGCGTCCACGGTGGTGGCGGGGAAGGCGTAGCGGCCGGCCGCTTCGGCGATGGCGGGGCCCCGGCGGACGGCGAGGGCGGTCGCGTCGGGGTAGTAGCGGGAGACGTAGTCCTGTACGAGTTCGGCCTGTTCGGGCTGCCAGAAGCCCTGGGCGGTGGCGGTGAAGAGGTAGTTGGAGAGGGAGTCGTCGGTGAACATGGACTGCCAGGCGGTGGCCTTCGCCTCGGGGGTGGGGAGGGCGGCCCGGCAGCGGGCGGCGCCTTCCTGTCCGGTGGCGCTGGGGTCCTGGGCGAGTTCGGCGTCGATGGCGGTGTCGTCGGTGGCGCCGAGGACGGCGAGGCGGGTGAGGATGCGCCAGCGGAGTTCGGGGTCGAGCTCGGGTCCGCCGGGGACGGTGCCGCCTGCGAGCCAGTCCTGGATGGCTTCGGGCTGGGTGGCGGCGTCGATGAAGTGGCGTACGGCGATGAGGCGCAGGCCGGGGGCGGAGCCGTCCTCGGTGCGGCGGATGAGGTCGCGGCAGATGGCGGTGAGGGTGGCGAGGGCCGTGCGGCGTTCCTCGGACGGCAGGAAGCGGCCGGCGATGTGGAGGGACGCGAAGGAGAGGACGCCCTGGACGACGGCGAGGTCGGTCTCGTGCGGGAGGTGGGTGCGGGCGGCGGTCAGGTAGTCGGCGGGGGCGAGTTCGCCGTCGCGGACCATGTCGCGTGCGGTGTTCCAGACGAGGGCGCGGGTCAGCGGTTCGGGGATGCCGGAGAGCGACTGTACGACGGTGTCCCAGGACTCGGGGTCGAGGCGGACCTTGGCGTAGGTCAGGTCGCCGTCGTTGAGGACCAGGAGGGCGGGGCGGCGGCCGGGCAGGGTGGTGGCGGACTCGCCCTGGGGGACGTCGAGTTCGAAGCGGTCGCGCAGGACGAGGCGTACCGGTCCGGACTGGGTGTCGAGGGAGTGCTCGTATGCGCCGACGGCGATGCGGTGGGGGCGGCTGCCGTCGCGGTCGACGGTGAGGGACCACTGGCCGTCGCTCTCGGCGACCTGTGCGGTGAGGGTGTCGATGCCGGTGGTGCGCAGCCACTGCTCGGCCCAGGCGTGGACGTCGCGGTCGGTGGCGGAGGCCAGGTTGTCGATGAAGTCGGCGAGGGTGGCGTTGGCGAACTTGTGGCGGGCGAAGTGGGTGTTGATGCCGGCCAGGAAGTCCTTCTCGCCGAGCCAGGCGACGAGTTGGCGCAGGGCGGATGCGCCCTTGGCGTAGCTGATGCCGTCGAAGTTGAGGAGCGCGGACGCGGTGTCGGGGACGGCGTCGGGGTCGGGGGCGACGGGGTGGGTGGAGGGGCGCTGGTCGGCGTCGGAGCCCCAGCCCTTGCGGGCGACGCCGAATTCGACCCAGGTGTCGGTGAAGCGGGTGGCTTCGGTGAGGGTCTGGTAGCCCATGTACTCGGCGAAGGACTCGTTGAGCCAGATGTCGTCCCACCAGGAGAGAGTGACGAGGTCGCCGAACCACATGTGGGCCATCTCGTGGGAGATGACCATGGCGCGGGTCTGGCGTTCGGTGTCGGTGACGGCCGAGCGGTAGACGAACTCGTCGCGGAAGGTGACGAGGCCGGGGTTCTCCATGGCGCCCGCGTTGAACTCGGGGACGAATGCCTGGTCGTACGAGTCGAAGGGGTAGGGCTCCTCGAACTTCTCGTGGTACCGGTCGAAGCAGGCGCGCGTGATGTCGAGGATCTCGTCGGCGTCGGCGTCGAGGTGCGGGGCGAGGGAGCGGCGGCAGTGGATGCCGAAGGGCAGTCCGGCGTGCTCGGTGGTGATCGAGTGCCAGGGGCCCGCGGCGACGGCGACGAGGTAGGTGGAGATGAGGGGGGTGGCGGCGATGGACCAGCGGCCGTCCCCGGTGTGCTCGGCGATGCCGTTGCCGAGGACGGTCCAGCTGTCGGGGGCGGTGACCGCGATCTCGAAGACGGACTTGAGGTCGGGCTGGTCGAACGCGGCGAAGACGCGCTGGACGTCGTCCATGAACAGCTGGGTGTAGACGTACGTCTCACCGTCGGTCGGGTCGGTGAAGCGGTGCATGCCTTCGCCGGTGCGGGAGTAGCGCATGGCGGCGTCGGCGCGCAGTTCGTGCGGGCCGGCGGTGAGCGCGGTGAGGGGGTAGCGGTTCCCGTCGAGGAGTTCCGGGTCGAGGGGCTGCCCGTCCAGCGTGACGGAGTGCAGGGTGGCGGGCTTGAGCTCGACGAACGTGTCCCCGGCCGCGTGGGCGGTGAAGTGGATGACGGTGCGGGAGTCGAAGGTCTCCTCGCCCGTGGTGAGATCGAGGTCGATCGTGTACCGGTGTACGTCGAGGAGCTGGGCTCGGGTCTGCGCTTCGTTGCGCGTCAGTACGGACATGCGCCCATGCTGCCGTACGGCTGCGAGGCTGTGCAGCCGGGTTCTCGCAGGGCTGAGCGCGGGCCCGGCGCGGGGCTGGGCGCAGGACCGGCGCAGGGCGGGCGCAGCTTCGGGCGCGGGCCCGGCACGGGGCTTGGCGCGGGCCGGCGCGGGGCTGAGCGCGGGCCGGCGCGGCCCGGCGGGGTGCCTACGCGGTGTCGCCGTTCGCGGACTCGTCCGCGATCCGTTCGTGGTGGCGGATGACTTCGGCCACGATGAAGTTCAGCAGCTTCTCGGCGAAGGCCGGGTCGAGTTTCGCGCTCTCCGCGAGCTGCCGCAGCCGGGCGATCTGACGCCCTTCGCGGGCCGGGTCGGCGGGCGGGAGCTGGTGCTCTGCCTTGAGGTGGCCGACCTGCTGGGTGCACTTGAAGCGCTCGGCGAGCATATGGACGACTGCGGCGTCGATGTTGTCGATGCTCTCGCGCAGCCGGTTCAGTTCGGCGCGTACGGACTCGTCGATGTCGCTCGTGGTCATGGTCAGCGAGCTTAAACGAGTCGTGTCACGGGGTGATCGTCGGCGGGTGGTCCGGGTCGGGGATGCGGTCGCTCCAGCCGCCCGGGACGCTGCGCCCCTGCTGTTCGCGGAAGCGGACGGGGGCGGTGCCGACGCGGCGGGCGAACAGCCGGGAGAAGTAGGCGGGGTCGTCGTAGCCGACGCGGCGGGCGACGGCGGCGACGGGGAGGTCCGTCGCGACGAGGAGTTCCTTGGCGCGGCCCAGCCGTATGCCCAGCAGGTAGTCCTTGGGGCTGCACCCGGCGCCCCGCCGTACCGCGGAGCGCAGTTCGGCGGGTGTCATGCCGTGGCGGGAGGCGTGCTCGGCGACGGAGAGCGGCTGGAACGCCTCGCGGGCCAGGGACTGGAGCACCGGGTCGCCGTCCGGCCCGATGTCGGCGCGGGCCCGGCGCAGGGACACGAGGAGTTCGTGGACGGCGGCGCCGGTCTCCACTTCGAGGAGCGGGTTGCCGCGGCGGGCGGCGCGCACGATGCGGCTGACGGCGGCGCGCGGGCCGGCGGTGTCGGAGAGCGGGACGAGGGGGCGGTCGGGTTCGATGCAGCCGAGTTCGGTGTACGTCGTCGTGGCGGGGCCGGTGAAGTCGACGAAGCTCTCGTCCCAGCCGGTGGCCGGGTCGGCCCCGTAGTGGTGGGGTGTGCCGGGGGTGAGCCAGATGAGGCTGGGCGCGGTGACGGACACGCGCCTGCCGTCCGGGCCGATGAACCAGCCGCTGCCCGAGTTGATGATCACCGCGACGTGGTGGTCGAGTGTGCGCGGACCGACCGTCGGCAGGGCGCCGTGCTGGAGGCCGACGCCGAGACAGACCAGGCCAAGCCGGTGGTGGAGCGGGCTGGGAGTGAAGAAGCGCATCCATGTGTGGTACATCGGCCTGCCTTCCTCGCGTGCTTCGTTCTGCTTCACGTTGTGTCCAAACAGCAGTGATCTTTGTCCATGGACCGGCCGTACGCCAGAGGGCGACAGTGGGACCGACCGGCACCTGGGGGGCCGGCCGGGGTACACCGAAGCACACAGGAGAGTACGAGCACGATGCCTGACTTCACCGTGGGGGACGACCACTTCCGGCTCGACGGAGAGCCCGTACGGCTGTTGTCGGGGGCGATGCACTACTTCCGGGTGCACGAGGAGCAGTGGGATCACCGCTTGTCGATGCTGCGTGCCATGGGGCTCAACTGCGTCGAGACGTACGTGCCGTGGAATCTCCACGAGCCGCGTCCCGGCCGGTTCCGTGACGTGGACGCGCTCGGCCGGTTCCTGGACGCGGCGCACCGGGCCGGTCTGTGGGCGATCGTGCGCCCGGGGCCGTACATCTGCGCCGAGTGGGAGAACGGCGGGCTGCCGGTCTGGGTGACGGGTCGGTTCGGGCGGCGGGTGCGGACCCGTGACGCGGAGTATCTGGCGGCGGTGGAGCGGTGGTTCCGGGAGCTGCTGCCGCAGGTGGTCCAGCGGCAGATCACCCGCGGCGGTCCGGTGATCATGGTGCAGGCGGAGAACGAGTACGGGAGCTACGGCAGCGACCGGGTGCATCTGGAGCAGCTGACGGGGCTGCTGCGGCAGTGCGGGATCACGGTGCCGCTGTTCACCTCCGACGGGCCGGACGACCACATGCTGACCGGTGGTTCCGTGCCGGGGCTGCTGGCCACGGCGAACTTCGGGTCGGGTGCGCGGGAGGCGTTCGGGGTGCTGCGCCGCCATCAGCCGAAGGGGCCGCTGATGTGCATGGAGTTCTGGTGCGGCTGGTTCGAGCACTGGGGTGCCGACCCCGTCGTACGCGATCCGGCGGAGGCCGCCGGGGCGTTGCGGGAGATCCTGGAGTGCGGGGCGTCCGTGAACGTCTACATGGCGCACGGCGGGACGAACTTCGCGGGCTGGTCGGGTGCGAACCGTTCGGGTCCGCTGCAGGACCAGGAGTTGCGGTCCACGGTGACGTCGTACGACTACGACGCCCCGGTCGACGAGTACGGGCGGCCCACGGAGAAGTTCTGGCTGATGCGCGAGGTGCTCGCCGCGTACGCGGACGGGCCGCTTCCGGAGCTGCCCCCGCCGCCCGCCGCGCTCGCGGAGACGGTGCGGGCGGAGCTGACGCAGTGGGCGCCCCTGGCGGGCGTACTGGACGCGCTGGGTGATCCGGAGACGCCGGAGAGCGGGGTTGCGCCGACGTTCGAGGAGCTCGGCGTGGACCGGGGTCTGGTGCGCTACCGGGTCGACGTGCCGGGCCCGCGCCGGCCGTACGCGCTGGGCGTGGTGGGGCTGCGGGACCGGGCGGTGGTGTACGTGGACGGCGTCCGGGCCGGTGTGCTGACCGAGGAGGACGCCACCCTCGCGGAGCCGGTCGCGGGTCCCGCGCAGGTCGAACTGTGGGTGGAGTCGCTGGGCCGGGTCAACTACGGCCGGCGGCTGGGTGAACCGAAGGGCATCACCGGCGGGGTGCTGCACGAGCGGCAGTTCCTGCACGGGGTGCGGGCCGGTGCGCTGCGGCTGGACGCCTTCGACGGCGCGGAGGGGGTCTCGGCGGTCGCGTTCCGTGGCGTCGACCGTTCCGTGGCCGGGCGGCGCGGCCTGTTCCGGGGGACGTTCGAGGCACCCGCCTCGGGTACCGGCGACGCCGGTCTCGAACTGCCGGGCTGGACCCGTGGGTTCGTCTGGGTGAACGGGTTCTGCCTGGGGCGCTACTGGTCGGCCGGCCCGCAGGAGACGCTGTACGTGCCGGGTCCGGTGCTCCGGGCGGGCTCCAACGAGGTGTGGGTGCTGGAGCTGGAGGGGTCCGGCGATCCGTTCGTGGAGCTGGGTCCGGGGGTGCCCGTCCGGACGGGCACCCCCGGGGATGTTCAGTCGTGACCGGGCAGCGGGATCAGAGGGTGGCCGCCGCCGAGGCGATGGCGGCGGCGAAGGTCGAGACCTCGGTGTACACACCGGGGTAGCCGGCCCGTGCGCAGCCCTCGCCCCAGCTCACGATGCCGACCTGGAGCCACGCTCCGGCGCTGTCCTTGCGGAACATGGGGCCGCCGGAGTCGCCCTGACAGGTGTCGACGCCGCCGGTGGCGAGGTATCCGGCGCAGAGTTCCTCACCGGGGACGAGGGAGCCGCCGTACGCGTCCTGGCAGTCGGCGTCGGAGACGTACGGCACGGTCGCCTTGAGGAGGTAGCGCTGCTGGCCGCCGCCCTCGGTGGCGGCGCCCCAGCCGGCGACGGTGAAGGTGCCCTGGTTGTAGGCGGTGGTCGTGGCGATCTTCAGTGTCGGCTGGTTGACGGGCGAGGCCAGCTTGATCAGCGCCCAGTCCTTGCCCGTGCCGTTGTAGCCCGGGGCCCGGAGGACCTTGGTGGACCTGACCTTGACGGCGGAGGACGACTGGAGGTCGACGACACCCGTGGTGGCGACGATCGAGGTGTTGTTGCCCGACGCGCCGACGCAGTGCGCGGCGGTCAGGACGATGTCCTTGGCGTAGAGCGCGCCGCCGCAGCCCATGGAGAGCCGGACCATGAACGGGAACTCGCCCTGGGCCGCGCGGGTTCCGCCGACGACGGGAGCGGGGGCCGCGGAGGCTCCGGCGGGCTGGAGGCTGACGGTGGCGAGGGCCACGGCGGCTATGACGGTGCATCTTTTCAGTGCACGCAGAAGCTGCTTCAAGGGACTGCCTTCTTTCGTGGGGGGTTGCTGTGGGGGGTACGCGCCCCGGTCGGAGTCCTGCCACAGGCAGTTCTCGGCATGAGCCCGACAAAGGCGTGAGTCGGATTATCGGGAAGCGATCACCGCGTCCACAAGGCGTACTTTCCGGCCATGTCCACCTGGTGCGGACCGGCTCGCCCGCCCGCCGGTCCGCTTACAGTGGAGGTCCGTTGAGCGTCACGGATGGGGGTCCGGCGTGGGTGACGGCAGCCCGGTGGTCCATGGATATCCGCATCTCGACACCGTCCGGTCCGCGATCAACGCGCTCTACCGGCGGATCTCCCACGAGGGCATGCACGCGTACGCGACGAGCCTCGTCCCCGCCGACGCGGCCTTCTCCGACGCGGACGACCTCCATCTCGGCACCCAGCGGGTGGCCCGCGCGATGGTCCAGCATCTGCGGCTGCCCGAGGCGCGCATGATCGTGGGCTTCCGGCGGATGGAGCATGCCGCCGGCGTGGAACTGGCGGCGGGGCCCGAGTACTTCATCGAGCTCAACGACCGGTTCCGTACGCATCGCCGGGACATCGGCGCGGCGCTGGCCCACGAGGTCATGCACGTGCTGCTGCACCGGCTCGGGCTGGAGTTCCCGGGCACCCGCGACAACGAGATCCTCACCGACACCGCGGCGGCCTATCTCGGCGCGGGCTGGCTGCTGCTGGACGCCTTCCGCGAGGACGCCACCTCCAGCCAGAAGCTCGGGTACCTCACCCCGGAGGAGTTCGGGTACGTCCTGGCCAAGCGGGCGCTGGTCTTCGACGAGGACCCCTCGCCCTGGTTCACCAGCGTGCAGGCGTACGCGGCGTACACGAAGGGGCGGGAGCTGGCCCTGCGTGACGGCCGGCAGCCGCCGCTGAGGGAGGCGGGGTGGGCGGGCCGCCGCCGGTACGCCAAGGACCGCCGGTACGCGGGCGAGCACCCGGGAGCCGCCGCCGACCCGGCGCTCCCGTACGCCTTCGAGGGGGACGGCCAGGAGCTCCGGGTCTCCTTCTGCTGCCCCACCTGCCACCAGCGCATCCGGGTCCCGGTCCGCGGGCGGGTGCGGGCGCGGTGCGGGCTGTGCCGGACGGTTCTGGAGTGCGATACGTGAGGGATGCCGGGGCTTCGTAGCCGGAGGCCGTGACCGTGGTGGCCGGGGGGCCGTCCCGGTCGCCGGCCCTCAGGTGCCGGACGGGCCGGGGCCGGCGGGACGGGCCGGCGGTGCGGAGGGCGTCGCCCCGTACACCGCTCCGGGGGCTTCCGCCTCCTTCAGCAGGCCACGGACCGCCTCCCCCGCCTCCTCCGGCGCCCACCGGGCTCCGCGGTCCGCCGTGGGGCCCGGCCGCCAGCCCTCCATCACCGTGATCCGGCCCGCCTCGGCTTCGAAGACCCGCCCCGTCACCCCGTCGCTCGCGGCCGAACCGAGCCACACCACGAGCGGGGAGACGTTCCCCGGGGCCATCGCGTCGAACGAGCCGTCCCCGGGCGCCGCCATCGTCTCCGCGAACGTCTGCTCGGTCATCCGGGTGCGGGCCGCCGGAGCGATCGCGTTGACCTGGACGCCGTACCGGCCCAGTTCGGCTGCGGCGACGAGGGTGAGGGCGACGATGCCGGCCTTCGCGGCGGCGTAGTTGCCCTGGCCGACGCTGCCGAGCAGCCCCGCGCCCGAACTGGTGCTGATGACCCGGGCCACGGGCGTGCGTCCCGCCCGGGACTCCGCCCGCCAGTGCGCCGCCGCGTGCTTCAGCGGCAGGAAGTGGCCCTTGAGGTGGACCCGCATCACGGCGTCCCAGTCCTCCTCGGCCAGGTTCACGAGCATCCGGTCCCGCAGGAAGCCCGCGTTGTTGACCAGGGTGTCCAGCCGCCCGAAGGCTTCCAGCGCGTCCGCGACCAGCGACGCCGCCCCTTCCGTCGTCGCGATGTCCCCACCGTTGACCACCGCTTCGCCGCCCGCAGCGACGATCTCGTCGGCCACCTGCCGGGCCGGTCCCGCCGAGACGCCGTCGCCCGCGGGGCCGACCCCGAGGTCGTTGACGACGACCTTCGCCCCTGCGGCGGCGAAGGCCAGGGCGTGGGCCCGGCCGAGACCGCGCCCCGCTCCCGTCACGACGACGACCCGGCCCGCGCAGAGTCCGGTACTGCCCACGGTCGCGGTCATCTCTCACATCTCCCCTGTTGGCGTTGCGGAGGCAGGCTGCTACCTTCCACACCTAACAAATGTTTGGTGGAAAGGTAGCTGATCCGCTCATGGGTGTCTCCACCTCACGCCCCACCGAAGCCGTTTCCGTCGTCACCGTCGACCACCCGCCCGTCAACGCCCTTCCCGTACAGGGCTGGTACGACCTCGCCGACGCGGTCCGCGCCGCGGGCCGCGACCCCGGGGTGCGCTGCGTCGTCCTGGCCGCGACCGGGCGCGGCTTCAACGCGGGCGTCGACATCAAGGAACTGCAGAGCGATACGGGCCACGGCGCCCTGATCGCGGCCAACCGCGCGTGCTTCGAAGCCTTCGCCGCCGTGTACGAGTGCGAGGTCCCGGTCGTCGCCGCGGTGAACGGCTTCTGCCTGGGCGGCGGCATCGGACTCGTCGGCAACGCCGACGTGATCGTGGCGAGCGAGGACGCCACCTTCGGCCTGCCCGAGCTGGACCGCGGCGCGCTCGGCGCGGCCACCCACCTGGCCCGCCTGGTCCCGCAGCATCTGATGCGCACGCTGTACTACACCTCGCGCACCGTGACCGCCACCGAACTCCACTCCCACGGCTCGGTCTGGAAGGTCGTACCGGCCGAGGAACTCATCGGCGCGGCACTGGAGGTGGCCGGGGAGATCGCCCACAAGGACGGGTACCTGATCCGGCTGGCCAAGGCCGCCATCAACGGCATCGACCCGGTGGACGTACGCCGCAGCTACCGCTTCGAGCAGGGCTTCACGTTCGAGGCCGGTCTCAGCGGGACCGCCGACCGCGTCCGCGACACCTTCGGCAAGGAGGCACGACCGTGACCGACAAGACCATGACCCCGGAGGAAGCCGTCGCCCGGCTGGACAGCGGCATGACGATCGGTATCGGCGGCTGGGGATCGCGCCGCAAACCGATGGCACTGGTACGGGCGTTGCTCCGCTCCCCGGTCACCGACCTGACCGTGATCGCGTACGGCGGTCCCGATGTCGGCCTGCTCGCCGCGGCCGGAAAGATCCGCAAGCTGGTGGCGGCCTTCGTCACGCTCGACTCGATCCCCCTGGAACCGCACTTCCGCGCGGCCCGCGAGCGCGGGGCGTTCGACCTGACGGAGATCGACGAGGCGATGTTCATGTGGGGGCTGCACGCCGCCGCCAACCGCTTACCCTTCCTTCCCGTACGGGCCGGCCTCGGCTCCGATGTCATGCGGGTCAACCCGGGCCTGCGGACGGTCGCTTCGCCGTACGAGGACGGCGAGGAACTGGTCGCGATGCCCGCCCTGCGGATGGACGCCGCGCTGGTCCACGTCAACCGTGCGGACCGGCTGGGCAACGGCCAGTACCTGGGACCCGACCCGTACTTCGACGACCTGTTCTGCGAGGCCGCCGACACCGCGTACGTCTCCTGCGAACGGCTCGTCGAGACCGCCGAACTGACCGCGGAGGCAGCCCCGCAGACCCTCCTCGTCAAACGGCACACCGTCACCGGCGTCATCGAGACCCCGAACGGTGCGCACTTCACCTCCTGCACCCCCGACCACCCCCGCGACGAGGCGTTCCAGAAGGCGTACGCCACCGCCGCGGCGGACCCCGACGCCTGGGCGGCGTTCTCCGAACGCTTCCTGCCCGCGCACGGCACCGAGAAGGACTACCAGTCCGCCGTCCAGACCTGGCACGAGGAGCGGAAATGACGACACGGGCGGTCACCCGGGCCGAGTACTGCGTGATCGCGTGCGCCGAAGCCTGGCGCGACAACGGCGAGGTGCTCGCCAGCCCGATGGGCCTGATCCCGTCCGTCGGCGCCCGTCTCGCCCGGCGCACCTTCTCCCCCGGGCTTCTCCTCACCGACGGCGAGGCACTGATCGTCGGCCCCGACGGCACCACGGAGGGCTGGCTGCCGTACCGCCAGCACCTGGCCATGGTCACCGGCGGACGGCGGCACGTGATGATGGGCGCCAGTCAGATCGACCGCTTCGGCAACCAGAACATCTCCTGCATCGGTGACTGGAACCGCCCCGCCCGACAGCTCCTCGGGGTCCGCGGCGCACCGGTCAACACCCTGAACAACCCGGTCAGTTACTGGGTCCCGAAGCACTCGCTCCGGGTCTTCGTCGAACGCGTCGACATGATCAGCGGCGTCGGTTACGACAGCGCCGCGGCGGCGGGCCCTTCGGCGGCCCGCTACCACCGCATCCCGCGGGTCGTCACCGACCTCGGGGTCTTCGACTTCGCGACCCCCGACCACTCCATGCGGCTGGCCTCGCTGCACCCCGGGGTCACCGTCGAACAGGTCCGCGCGGCCACCGGATTCACGCTGACGATCGCGGACGAGGTCCCGGACACCCGCGAACCCACGGACGAGGAGCTCCGCCTGATCCGCGAGGTCATCGACCCCGCGGGCACCCGCGACCGCGAGGTACGGGTCTGATGCGCACCCCGCTCACCGAACTCGTCGGCATCCGGCACCCGATCGTGCAGACGGGCATGGGCTGGGTCGCCGGCCCCCGGCTCGTCTCCGCCACCGCCGAGGCGGGCGCACTCGGCATCCTGGCCTCCGCGACGATGACCACCGACCAGCTGCGCACGGCGGTGCGCGAGGTCAACTCCCGTACGAGCGCGCCGTTCGGAGTGAATCTGCGCGCGGATGCCGGTGACGCCCGCGAGCGGGTGCGGATCATCGTGGAGGAGGGGGTGAAGGTGGCGTCCTTCGCGCTTGCCCCGTCGAGGGATCTGATCGCGGAGCTGAAGGACGCGGGTGTCGTCGTCATTCCGTCGGTCGGCGCACGGCGCCATGCCGAGAAGGTCGCCGCGTGGGGTGCGGACGCGGTGATCGTGCAGGGCGGCGAGGGGGGCGGGCACACGGGTGACGTGGCAACGACCGTGCTGCTGCCGCAGGTTGTGGACGCGGTCGGCATCCCGGTGATCGCGGCGGGCGGGTTCCACGACGGCCGGGGCCTGGTCGCGGCACTGGCCTACGGGGCCGCCGGGATCGCGATGGGGACGCGGTTCCTGCTGACGTCGGACTCCACGGTCCCGGACGCGGTGAAGGCCCGCTATCTGGCGGCGGGCGTCAAGGACGTCACGGTGACGAGGGCCGTGGACGGGCTGCCGCACCGGATGCTGCGTACGGAGATGGTGGCCGCGCTGGAAGGTGCGGGCCGGGTGAGGGCCCTGGCGACGGCGGTGCGCAGTGCGTCAGCCTTCCGACGGATCTCCGGGCTGAGCCGACGCCGGATGGTGCGTGACGGCCTCGCGACGAAACACGGCAAGGACCTGTCGTGGAGCCAGATCCTGCTGGCCGCCAACACCCCCATGCTGCTGAAGGCCGCCATGGTCGACGGCCGGACGGATCTCGGGGTGATGGCGTCGGGCCAGGTCGCGGGGGTCATCGAGGACCTGCCGAGCGTCGCGGACCTGGTGGACCGGGTGATGGAGGAGGCCCGCCGCACCCTGGGGGCCCTGCCACCGGTCTGACGGGCCGGGCCCGTCGGACCGGGCGCGGAGCGGTGACCGGGTGACCGGTCACCGCTCCGTCGCGCCAGGCAGTGCCCTAGGGCCTCTCGTTGGGATCATGCCGGGCTCGCGTGCCCTGGCGCGCGCACCCGCGGCGTTGTCGTCGGTCGCCGACGCTCCGCGTCGACTCCCTCCTCCGCCTTGCAGCTGCCCACACCAGACCCCGCTCCCTGATCCGGCCTGATCCAAACGAAAGACCCTAGGCGGCCCGGCGACCGCGTGCGGCCGAGCCGCCGCGACCGGAGCCGGAGCCCGCGCGGCCCGCCCCGGCGCCACGGGACTCGCCGCCGCCACGGCCTGCGCCACCACGGACCGCACCGGTGCCCGCACCCGTACCGCCCGAGCGCGCCTCGCCACCGGCACCGCCGGCACCCGAGCCGCCACGACGGCCGCGACCGCGGCTTCCGGAGCGGAATCCGCCGGCCGTCGCACCCGCCGCGCCGCCACCCGACCGCGTACGCGGCTTCGGCTGGGTCGGCTGCGGGACCTCGACGACGATCGCGATGCCGGAGGGCTCGCGGGCCCCCGTGATCCGGGTCAGTTCCTCGTCGCTCGACTTGATGCGGGTGGTGCGCGGGTCGATGCCGGCGTCCTGCATCAGCCGGGTCATCTCCCGCTTCTCCTCGGGCAGCACCAGCGTGACGACGCTGCCGGACTCCCCGGCGCGCGCCGTGCGCCCGCCGCGGTGGAGGTAGTCCTTGTGGTCGGTGGGCGGGTCCACGTTGACGACCAGGTCGAGGTCGTCGACATGGATGCCGCGGGCCGCCACGTTGGTCGCGACGAGCGCGGTGACCTGGCCGGTCTTGAACTGGTCCAGGGTCCGGTTGCGCTGCGGCTGGGACCGGCCGCCGTGCAGGGCGGCAGCCCGTACACCGCTGGCGAGCAGCCGCTTGGCGAAACGGTCGGCGGCGCGCTTGGTGTCGACGAACATGATCACGCGTCCCTCACGGGCGGCGATCTTGAGGGCGACGGCCTTCTTGTCGGTCTCGTCCATGACATGCAGCACGTGGTGCTCCATGGTGGTGACCGCACCGGCGGACGGGTCGACGGAGTGCACGACCGGGTCGGTCAGGAACATCTTGACCAGCCGGTCGATGTTCTTGTCCAGGGTCGCGGAGAACAGCATCCGCTGTCCGTCCGGCTCGACCTGCTTGAGCAGGGCGACGACCTGCGGCATGAAGCCCATGTCGGCCATCTGGTCGGCCTCGTCGAGGACGGTGATCGCGACGTCGTCGAGGCGGCAGTCGCCGCGCTCGATGAGGTCCTTGAGCCGGCCGGGCGTGGCGACGAGCACCTCGGCGCCGCGGCGCAGCGTGCCCGACTGCTTGCTGATCGACATTCCGCCGACGACGGTGGCGAGCCGCAGGTTCACGGAGGTCGCGTACGGCGTGAGGGCGTCGGTGACCTGCTGGGCGAGCTCACGGGTCGGGACGAGGACGAGCGCCAGCGGGGCGCGCGGCTCGGAGCGCCGGCCCGCGGTACGGGCGAGCAGGGCAAGGCCGAAGGCCAGCGTCTTGCCGGAACCGGTGCGGCCACGGCCGAGGATGTCCCGGCCGGCCAGCGAGTTCGGCAGGGTGGCGCCCTGGATGGGGAAGGGCTCGGTGACGCCCTGCGCGGTGAGCGTCTTGAGCAGTGCTGCGGGCATGTCCAGCTCGGCGAACGCCTCGACGGCGGGCAGGGCGGGGGTCATGGTTTCCGGCAGGGCGAACTCACCCTGCGGAGGCGTGGCGCGGCGGCGGGCCGGTGCCTTGCCGGCTCCCCGGCCGGATGCCTTGGCGGTTGCCTGTGCCTGGGCCGGGCCACGTCCCCTGGTCGGACGGGTGCGGGTGGTGGCCGGTCGGTCCTGGCGTTCGGAGCGGGTCATACGGAATTGCCCTCCTGGGGGATTCCTGGGTTACTGCGGACTGCTGGATGGACTGCTTGATGTGCGCCCCAGGATGCAGCACAAAGCGGGATGTCCCGGAGACAGCACAAACCGGGGCCCGCACCTTCACGGTGCGGGCCCCGGTTGCGAGGTACGCGTCCGGCAATTAGGCCGGGACGATGTTCTCCGCCTGCGGGCCCTTCTGGCCCTGCGTGACGTCGAAGGAGACCTTCTGGCCCTCCTGGAGCTCACGGAAGCCCTGGGTGGCGATGTTGGAGTAGTGGGCGAAGACGTCGGCGCCGCCGCCGTCCTGCTCGATGAAGCCGAAGCCCTTTTCCGAGTTGAACCACTTCACGGTTCCAGTAGCCATGTCGATCTCCTAAAAGAGGTGCAGTGCCGGAAATCCGCACTTTACGAATTCCAAGTCGCCGCATTGAGCCCCACCCGGAGAAAGCCGGAAAACAATAAAGCGCCTGAGGAAGCATTCCCGTCAGGCGCACATAAAGTTCATGGGTACCAAAACTGCAACTGGACCACCGTAGCACGTCCTCTCGTCCGGCGGCGGCTCCCGCCACTCCGCGGGACGGAAAACTTTGCTGACCAGGGGGGTCGCGGGGGCTCTTCCCCCGGCGTTCCCGGGCCGTTCACCCCAGGGTCCGCCCTGCCGTTCAGAGCCGTTCGACGATGGTGACGTTGGCCTGTCCGCCGCCCTCGCACATGGTCTGGAGGCCGTAGCGGCCCCCGGTGCGCTCCAGTTCGTGCAGGAGGGTCGTCATGAGCCGGGCGCCGGTCGCCCCGAGGGGGTGGCCGAGCGCGATCGCGCCGCCGTTGACGTTGACCCGCCCGGGGTCCGCGCCGGTCTCCTTGAGCCAGGCCAGCACGACCGGCGCGAACGCCTCGTTGATCTCGACCAGATCCATGTCGTCGATCGTCATCCCGGCCTTCTTCAGCGCGTACGCGGTGGCGGGGATCGGCGCCGAGAGCATCCTGATCGGGTCCTCGCCGCGTACCGAGAGGTGGTGGACGCGGGCGCGCGGGGTGAGGCCGTGTTCCGCGACGGCGCGCTCGGAGGCGATGAGCAGGGCCGCGGCTCCGTCGGAGACCTGGGAGGAGCAGGCGGCGGTGATCGTGCCGCCGTCCAGGACCGGCTTCAGTCCGGCCATCTTCTCCAGGGTGGTGTCCCGGCGCGGCCCCTCGTCCGCGGTGACGTCCCCGTACGCGACCGTCTCGCGCGCGAAGCGGCCCTCGTCGATGGCGCGGACCGCCCGCTGGTGGGAGGTGAGGGCGAACTCCTCCATGTCGCGGCGGCTGATGCCCCACTTCTCGGCGATCAGCTGGGCGCCGTGGAACTGGTTGACCGGCTGGTCGCCGTACCGGGCGCGCCAGCCCTCGCTGCCCGCGTAGGGGCCGCCCGTCAGGCCGAGGGGCTCGGCGGCCTGACGCGAGGCGAAGGCGATCGGGATCTGCGTCATGTTCTGGGTGCCGCCCGCGACGACCAGGTCCTGGGTGCCGGAGAGCACTCCCTGGGCGGCGAAGTGCAGGGCCTGCTGGGAGGAGCCGCACTGCCGGTCGATGGTGACGCCGGGGACCTCCTCCGGCAGGCCCGCCGCCAGCCAGCAGGTGCGGGCGACGTCCCCGGCCTGGGGTCCGACCGTGTCGAGGCAGCCGAAGACGACGTCCTCGACGGCCGCCGGGTCGATCCCGCTGCGGGCGACGAGCGCCTTGAGGACGTGTGCGCCGAGGTCGGCGGGGTGGACGGCGCCGAGACCTCCACCGCGCCTGCCGACGGGGGTGCGTACCGCTTCGACGATGTATGCCTCGGCCATGACTGCTGCTCCTCGGGTGGGTTAGGTGCGCAGGGCGATACCGTCCAGCACCATCGAGAGGTACTGGCGTGCGATCTCCTCGGGGCTGTGCTGTCCGCCGGGCCGGTACCAGGAGGCCGCGACCCAGACGGTGTCGCGGACGAAGCGGTACGTGAGGCGGATGTCCAGATCGGCGCGGAAGACCTGGTCGGCGACGCCGCGCTCCAGCGTGCCGAGCCACGCCTTCTCGAACTTCTGCTGCGAGTCGGCGAGATAGCCGAAGCGCGGCTGTGTGGAGAGGTGCTTGGACTCCTTCTGGTAGATGGCGACGGCGGCGCGGTGCCGGTCGATCTCCCGGAAGGACTCGGTGACGAGTGCCTCGATGGTCTCCCTGGGGCCGAGCCCGGCGCCCAGCACCGCGTCGTATCCCTTCCAGAGCTCGTCGAGGAAGGTCGAGAGGATTTCGTCGACCATCGATTCCTTGGAATCGAAGTGGTAGTAGAGGCTGCCCGCGAGCATCCCCGCCTCGTCCGCGATCTTGCGGACGGTGGTGGCGTTGTATCCCTGCGCGGCGAAGACCTCGGCGGCGGTGGCGAGCAGTTCGCGGCGGCGCGCGGGCGAGGGGGTCACCTGGGGCTTCTTCTTGGTAGGCACCCGCCCATTGTCCGCCCGGTCCGCACCGTGTCAGGCATGCTGACTGCTGACGGAGACGACCTCGCCCGTCATGTACGAGGAGTAGCCGCTCGCGAGGAAGACGATGACGTTGGCGATCTCCCAGGGCTCGGCGTACCGGCCGAAGGCCTCCTTCTCGGTGAGCTCCGCCAGCAGGGGCGCGGAGGTGACCTTCACCAGGTGCGGGTGCATGGCGAGGCTGGGGGCGACCGCGTTGACGCGGACGCCGTAGGCGGCGGCCTCGACGGCCGCGCAGCGGGTGAGCGCCATGACGCCCGCCTTGGCGGCGGCGTAGTGGGCCTGGCCGGTCTGGGCGCGCCAGCCGATCACGGAGGCGTTGTTGACGAGGACGCCGCCGCGGCCCGATGCCTTCAGTGAGCGCAGGGCGGCACGGGTGCAGCGGAAGGTGCCGTTCAGGGTGACGTCGAGGACCGTGGACCACTGGTCGTCGGTCATCTCGGTGAGTTCGGCGGTGCCGCCGAGCCCTGCGTTGTTGACGACGATGTCGAGGCCGCCGTGGGTCTGTTCGGCGTGGGCGAAGAGGGCCTGGACCTGGTCCTCGTCGGTGACGTCGCAGGGCTGCGAGGCGACCCGGTCGGGACCGAACTCCTCGGCGAGTGCCCGCTCGGTCTCCTTGAGCCGCCGGGCGTGTGCGTCGCCGATGACGATCCGTGCGCCCTCCTCCAGGAATCTGCGTGCGGTGGCGCCGCCGATTCCCGTGCCCGCGGCTGCCGTGACGACGGCTGTGCGGCCGGCCAGCAGCCGGTGTCCCGGTACGGGGCGGGGCGGCCCGGTGCCGGTGCCCGGCCGGTTCGCGCCGTTCGGGTCTTCCGCGGCTTCCGCTTCCTCGACGGTGGTCATGGCCGTACGTTAATCTACCAAACACTTGTTAGGGAAGGATGGCCGATGGATCTGTCGCACACCGCCGCGGAGCACGCCTTCCGCGCCGAGGCCCGGGAGTGGCTGCGGGACCGGGTCCCGTCCCGCCCCCTGCCCTCGCTGGAGACGGCCGAGGGCTTCGCGGCCCACCGGGAGTGGGAGGCGCGGCTGTACGCGGACCGCTGGTCGGTCGTCTCCTGGCCCGCGGAGTACGGGGGGCGGAGCGCCGACATCTTCGGATGGCTCGCCTTCGAGGAGGAGTACTACGCGGCGGGCGCGCCCGGCCGGGTCTCGCAGAACGGCATCAACCTCCTCGCCCCGACCCTCTTCGACCACGGCACGGCCGCGCAGCGGGCCCGGATCCTGCCGCCGATGGCGAGCGGCGAGGTGATCTGGGCGCAGGCGTGGTCCGAGCCGGAGTCCGGCTCGGACCTGGCCTCGCTGCGTTCGCGCGCCGTGCGCACGGACGGCGGCTGGCTGCTGACGGGCCAGAAGACCTGGTCCTCGCGGGCCGCGTTCGCCGACCGGGCCTTCGGGATCTTCCGTACGGACCCGGGGGCCGCGAAGCCCCATCACGGGCTGACGTATCTGATGTTCGACCTGTCGGCGCCCGGGGTCACGGTCCGGCCCGTGGGGCGGCTGGACGGCAAGCCGGCGTTCGCCGAACTCTTCCTCGACGAGGTGTTCGTGCCCGACGAGGACATCATCGGGGAGCCCGGCCAGGGCTGGCGGATCGCCATGTCGGCGACGGGCAGCGAGCGGGGGCTGACCCTGCGCTCCCCCGGCCGCTTCCTGGCCGCCGCGGACCGGCTGGCCGCGCTGTGGCGTACGCACGGCGACCCGTCGGACACCGGGCTGCGGGACCGGGTCGCGGACGCGGTGGTGGGGGCGCGCGCGTACCAGCTGTTCACCTGCGCGCACGCGTCGCGCTTCGCGGCGGGAGACACGATCGGCGCGGAGTCGAGCCTGAACAAGGTGTTCTGGTCCGAGTACGACATCGCGCTGCACGAGACGGCGCTCGACCTGCTGGGCCCGGACGCGGAGCTCGCGGACGGCGAGTGGGCGCAGGGGTACCTCTTCGCTCTCGCCGGCCCCCTCTACGCGGGCACGAACGAGATCCAGCGCGACATCATCGCCGAGCGGCTGCTCGGCCTGCCGAAGGGGCGGCGCTGATGCGATTCCTGCTCGACGACGAACAACGGGAGTTCGGCCGGTCGCTGGACGCGATGCTCGGTGCCGCCGGCACGCCCGCGGCGGTACGGGCGTGGGGCGCCGGGGACCACCGGCCCGGGCTGACCCTGTGGTCGCGGCTCGCGGAGGCCGGGGTGTTCGCGCTCGCGGTGCCGGAGGCGTACGGGGGCGTGGGGCCGCTGCCGGTCGAACTCGCCGTCTCCTTCGTGGAGCTGGGCCGGCACGCGGTTCCCGGTCCGGTGGTGGAGACGGTCGCCGCCTCGGTGCTGCTGAGCGTGACCGGCGGCCCCGCGGCGAAGGACTGGCTGCCCCGGCTGGCCGACGGCACGGCTTCGGCGACCCTGCGCCTGGACGGGCCGTACGCGCTGGACGCGGACGTGGCGGACGCCGTGTTCACGGTGTGCGGGGAGGAGCTGTGGCTGGCGTCCGGGCCGGGGCCGTTCAGCGCCTCCGCGGACCCCGCGCGACGACTGTTCTCGCCGGACAGCGGGGGAACGCTGCTGGCCCGCGGCCCGCGGGTGGCCGAGGGGGCCGCGGCGGCGGCCGACTGGGCGGCCTTCGTGACGGCCGCCCAGGCGCTGGGTGTCGGGGAGTCGTTGCTGCGCTCCACGGTGGCGTACGTGAAGCAGCGGACCCAGTTCGGTGCGGCCGTCGGGTCCTTCCAGGCCGTCAAGCACCGGCTGGCCGACACGTTGACCGCGCTGGAGTTCGCCCGGCCGCTGCTGTACGGGGCGGCGATGTCGCTGGCGGAGCCGGACGCCCGCCCCCGGACCGGGGCGGATGTCGCGGCGGCCAAGCTGGCGGCGGGCGAGGCGGCGTACGCGGCGGCCCGCACCGCGCTCCAGCTGCACGGTGCGGTGGGCTACACGGAGGAACTGGACCTCGCACTGTGGCTGCGCAAGGCACGGCCGCTGCGGGACGCGTGGGGGGCTCCTGGGGCGTGCCGGGCCCGGGTGCTCGCGGGGTGAGCCGGCCGGGCCCGGCCCGGCGTCACGTGGCCGGGCTCTCCTCGTTGGTCCGCCGGACCGTACGCAGCGGCAGGCCCGGGCGCCACACCTGTACGACCAGGGTGTCGCCGCCCTCCAGGCCCGTGTGGACCACCTCCGTCAGTTCCGTGCGGAACAGGTGGAACGGCTGCGGCGGGTTCGCGTCCTCGATGAAGCGCGCCAGCATCTCCGGGTCGGTGATCTCCACCGCGCGGCCGGAGATCCGGACGTCGCCGTCCGCCATCTCCGCGTCGGGTCCCGGGTTGGCCTGCACCCCGAACCTCGGGTCCCGCCGCAGGTCCAGCGCCTTGCGGGAGTTCGGCATCATGCCGAACAGCAGCTCGTCGAAGCGGAAGTCCACTTCGAGGCCGGTGACCCGGGGGGATCCGTCCTTGCGGAGGGTCGCCAGGACATGGTGCTTGTACAGCTGGAACCGCTTCTGCACGGTCTCGGCGAACGCCGGCTCCGCCGTCCTGAAATCTGCCCACGAACTCGATGTCATGGAACCAGGAAACACGGGAATCCCGACATCTTCTGTCCGGATTACCCGAAGGTCACCCGGGCGGATGCTGCTGTGCGCCGGACGTGGTGTTCTGGAAGGGGTACGGCCGCGTTCCGCGGCGGGGGGCCGGCCCTCCGACCGAGGTGATTCTCCATGGCGATCTTCATGAAGGCCACACTGCCCGGCATCACCACCGACCAGTACGACGCACTCAACGCCGAACTCCAGGCCCTTCCCGGCGACACGTTCGCCGGGTGTCTTTCGCACGTCTGCGTCCCGACCGACGCGGGCCTGGAGATCTACGACCTCTGGGAGTCCCAGGAGGCGATGGACAAGTTCGGCGCGGTGATCATGCCGGTCGCCGAGAAGATGGGCATGCCCCCTTCGCCCGAACCGCCGGCCGCCCTGCCGGTGCACAACCACTGGGTACCGGGCGCGTAGAGGCTCACCGGCCCGGCAGCGTCACCACCACCGCGGAGCCCAGCGTCCGGAGCACGCCCGGGGAGTCGCCGGTCGCCAGGACCGCGTCGTAACGGCCCAGTTCGATGTCCGTGCCGTCGAGGACGGCGCCGTCGTCGAGCGCGAGGGCGAGCACCGCGCCGCCGTCCGGCGGGATCAGCCGGACGGTGCCGCGGACGACCGCGGTCGCCACCGGCGGACGGTCCCTGCGGTACATGACGTTGAGGTTCACGACCGGTCCGCCGAGGAGGCTGCCGAAGGTCTCCAGGTCGCCGGGGAAGTCGTACGGCCAGTACGGCTCGTCGACGATGTGGTGCTCACCGCCGACCAGCAGGTCCATCCCCTCGCCCTCGACCACGGTCAGGGTGCGGTCGATGCCCGGGAACGCGGAGAACGGCCCGTCCGCGGCCACGTCCGCCAGGCTGATCCGCCAGTCGAAGGCGTCCGGTGCGGCGCCCTCGGGCCACACGGCGATCTCCCGGGTGACTCCCCCTCCGTTCTTCCACGGCACCGGTGTGCGCCCGGCCGCCCTCAGTACACGCGGCGTCATCGGACGATCTCCTGCGCCGTGGCAGCCGCCAGCCAGTGCGGGAACTCGGCGACCAGCCGGTCGTACAGCTCGGCGTCGGGAACCTGCCGGGGCTCGGCACCGGCGTGGAAGAAGCCGGCGTTGTCGAGGGGACGCTTGGCGGGTACGGCCAGGTCGTCGAGCTTGTGCAGGAAGTCGAACTGCGAGCTCCGCTTGTTGCCGAAGCCGACGAACTGCCAGAACAGCGGCAGCTTCGCGGCCTTGCACAGATAGCGTTCCGCCGCGTGCTTGCTGATCGGGCCGCCGTCCGTCTGGAACACGACGAGCGCGGGCGCCGTCGAGCCGCTGTCGAGGTAGTGGTCGATGACGGCGTCCATGGCCAGGTGGTAGCTGGTCTTCCCCATGTGCCCGAGGCCCGCCACGATCCTGTCGATCCGCCCGCGGTGATCGTCCAGCGCGATGTCCGTGACCGCGTCGATGTCCGTGGAGAAGAACACGACGGGGACGCGGCCGTCGTCGTCGAGGTGGGCCGACAGGCCCAGCACCCGGTCGGCCAGCGCCTGGACGCTGCCGTCCTTGTAGTAGTCCTTCATCGAACCGGAGTAGTCGAGGACCAGATAGACCGCTGCGCGCAGGCCCGTCATCCCGTGCTTCTCCAGGGAGACCCTGGCGCTCTTGTACGGGCCGACGAGCGCGGGCGCCGTCTCCTCGACCTTGCGGAGGCTGATGGCCGGGCCTGGGGCCGCGGGCGAGCCGGTCATGACGGTCTCCGTTCTGCGGTCTGCCGACTCCCGAGGGTAGGCCACCGCCGGGTACCCGGACCCATGACCGTCGGCAGCGTTCGCTATCTTGATCGCCGCCGTCCCCACCGGCCCCTTTCCTGTCAGTCGACCCATGAAGGAGCCGGCCATGGAGGCCGCCGCCACCCGGTGCTACCGCCACCCGTCGTACGAGACGTACGTGCGCTGCACCCGCTGCGACCGCTACATCTGCCCCGACTGCATGCGTGAGGCCGCGGTCGGCCATCACTGCGTGGAGTGCGTGAAGGAGGGGCAGCGTTCCGTCCGGCAGGCCCGCAGGATCTTCGGTGGCACGGCGTCCATGGCGACGGCGCCCGTCGTGACGTACGTCCTGATGGCGCTGAACGTCCTCGCGTACATAGCCGAGGTGGCCCTGCCCTCGGTGGTCGACCGGTTCGCGGTGCTCGGCGCCCTGCTGGTCGACGCACAGGGCGAGCACTACTACTACGAGGGCGGCGTCTTCGCCGGGTACGAGCTGAGCGGGATCGCGAACGGCGAGTGGTACCGGCTGCTGACCGGTACGTTCCTGCATCTGCCGCCCGACAGCGGGTTCGGTGTGATGCACCTGCTCTTCAACATGCTCACGCTCTGGAACCTCGGCCGGGCCGTCGAGGGGCAGCTGGGCCGGGCCCGGTACCTGGCGGTCTATCTGCTCTCCGCCCTGGGCGGCTCGGTGCTCGTCTACGTCGTGGCGCCGGACACGGTGACGGTGGGCGCCTCGGGCGCGATCTTCGGCATCGCGGCGGCCTTCTACATCATCAGCCGGCGGCTGGGCCGGGACATGCGCGACGTGAACCGCCTGCTGACGGGCCTGCTGATCTGGCTGGTCGTCTCCGCCGCGTTCACCTCGTGGCAGGGCCACCTCGGCGGGCTGCTGACGGGCGGCCTGGTCACCTGGGCCCTCGCCTACGCCCCCGCGAAGTTCAAGACCACCCCGGCGCAGATCGGCGGCGGGCTGGTCCTGCTGTGCCTGTTCGCGATCGTCGTGGCCTCGAAGACGGCCTCGCTGACGGGCGGCGCCTGACGGCACCCCCGGCCCCGTCCCCACCGGGGCGGGGTCCGGGCCCGAACCGGCCCCGGACGCGCCACGGCGCCCACCAGAGTCCGGTCGGGGACAAGGCAGGCGCCGCGTTCAGTTCCGTACGCCGTTGTACGGGACGTCTTTGTGTGCCGCGATCAGACCGTCAGTGAACGGTCCGTCGGGCGGATCGGGGCCGGCAGTGCGCTGGTCCCGGTCAGGTACCGGTCCACGCCGCGTGCCGCGGAGCGGCCCTCGGCAATGGCCCAGACGATCAGTGACTGGCCTCGGCCCGCGTCACCGGCCACGTACACACCGGCGACGTTGGTCGCGTAGTCCTCGTCACGGGCCACGTTACCCCGCTGGTCGAGGTCGAGGCCGAACTGCTGGACGAGGCCGTTGGCCTGGTCGGTACCGGTGAAGCCCATGGCCAGGGTCACGAGCTGGGCGGGAATCCGCCGCTCGGTACCGGGCTTCTGCTCCAGCTTACCGTCCTTGAACTCCACCTCGACCAGGTGGAGGGCCTGAACGTTCCCGTCCTCGTCGCCCTCGAAGTGGGTGGTCGAGACGGAGTAGACCCGCTCGCCGCCCTCCTCGTGCGCGGAGGTGACCTTGTAGAGCATCGGGAAGGTCGGCCACGGCTGGTTGGCGTTCCGGTCCTCGCCCGGCTTCGGCATGATCTCCAGCTGGGTGACGGAGGCCGCGCCCTGACGGTGGGCGGTACCGACGCAGTCGGCGCCGGTGTCGCCGCCGCCGATGACGACGACGTGCTTGCCCTCCGCGGTGATCGGGGAGACCGTCAGGTCGCCCTCCTGCACCTTGTTGGCGAGCGGCAGGTACTCCATCGCGAAGTGCACGCCGTTCAGCTCACGGCCCGGGACGGGCAGATCGCGGGAGACGGTGGCGCCTGCGGCGATGACGACCGAGTCGTAGCGGCGGCGGAGCTTGGCGGCGTCGATGTCCTTGCCGATCTCCACCTCCGTACGGAACTTGGTGCCTTCCGCGCGCATCTGCTCGATGCGGCGGTTGATGTGCGACTTCTCCATCTTGAACTCGGGGATGCCGTAGCGGAGCAGGCCGCCGATGCGGTCGGCGCGCTCGTAGACGACGACCGTGTGGCCGGCCCGGGTCAGCTGCTGGGCGGCGGCCAGACCGGCCGGGCCGGAGCCGATGACGGCCACGGTCTTGCCGGACAGCCGCTCGGGCGGCTGCGGGGTGACGTCGCCGCTGTCCCATGCCTTGTCGATGATGGAGACTTCGACGTTCTTGATGGTGACGGCCGGCTGGTTGATGCCGAGCACACACGCCGACTCGCACGGAGCGGGGCACAGACGGCCCGTGAACTCCGGGAAGTTGTTCGTGGCGTGGAGGCGCTCGGACGCCGCCGTCCAGTCCTCGCGGTAGGCGTAGTCGTTCCACTCGGGGATGAGGTTTCCGAGCGGACAGCCGTTGTGGCAGAACGGGATGCCGCAGTCCATGCAGCGGCCGGCCTGCTTGCTGATGATCGGGAGCAGCGAGCCCGGAACGTAGACCTCGTTCCAGTCCTTGACGCGCTCGCCGGTGGGGCGGGTCTCGGCGACCTCGCGGCCGGTGGTCAGGAAGCCCTTGGGGTCAGCCATTGGTCGCCGCCTCCATCATCTTCTCGGTGGTCTCCTGCTCGGAGAGACCGGCGAGCTCAGCGGCGTCCTTGGCGGCGAGCACTGCCTTGTAGGCGGACGGGATGATCTTGCTGAAGCGGGCCGCCGAGGCGTCCCACTCGGCCAGCAGCTTCTCGGCGACCGTGGAGCCGGTCTCCTCCTGGTGGCGGCGCACGACGTCGTGCAGCCACTGCTTGTCGGTCTCGTCGAGGGTCTCGACCGCACCGAGGTTGCCGATGTTGACGTTGTCGCGGTCCAGGTCGACCACGTACGCGATACCGCCGGACATGCCCGCGGCGAAGTTGCGTCCGGTCTCGCCGAGGACGACGGCGTGGCCACCGGTCATGTACTCGCAGCCGTGGTCGCCCACGCCTTCCGAGACGACCGTCGCGCCCGAGTTACGGACACAGAACCGCTCTCCGGTCCGGCCGCGCAGGAACAGTTCGCCGCCGGTCGCACCGTAGGCGATGGTGTTGCCCGCGATGGTGGAGTACTCGGCGAGGTGGTCGGCTCCGCGGTCCGGGCGGACGACGATGCGACCGCCGGAGAGGCCCTTGCCGACGTAGTCGTTGGCGTCGCCCTCCAGGCGCAGCGTGACACCGCGCGGGACGAAGGCGCCGAAGGACTGGCCGGCGGACCCGGTGAAGGTCACGTCGATGGTGTCCTCGGGCAGGCCCGCACCGCCGAACTTCTTGGTGACCTCGTGGCCGAGCATGGTGCCGACGGTCCGGTTGATGTTCCGGATCGCGACCTGGGCCCGGACCGGCTGGGCGGCCTCGGCGCTCTCCGCGCCGAGGGCGTCGGCGGCGAGCTTGATCAGCTCGTTGTCGAGCGCCTTGGTGAGCCCGTGGTCCTGCTCGACGACCTGGTGGCGGACCGCGCCCTCGGGCAGTTCCGGCACGTGGAAGAGCGGCTTCAGGTCGAGACCCTGCGCCTTCCAGTGGCTGATGGCCCGGTCGGTGTCGAGGAGTTCGGCGTGGCCGACGGCCTCCTCGATCGTGCGGAAGCCCAGCTCGGCGAGGATCTCGCGGACCTCTTCGGCGATGAACTCGAAGAAGTTGACGATGTACTCGGCCTTGCCGGAGAACCGCTCGCGCAGAACGGGGTTCTGCGTGGCGATGCCCACGGGGCAGGTGTCGAGGTGGCAGACGCGCATCATGACGCAGCCGGAGACGACGAGCGGCGCGGTCGCGAAACCGAACTCCTCGGCGCCCAGCAGCGCGGCGATGACGACGTCGCGGCCGGTCTTCAGCTGTCCGTCGGTCTGGACGACGATGCGGTCGCGCAGGCCGTTGAGCAGCAGGGTCTGCTGGGTCTCGGCGAGGCCGAGCTCCCAGGGACCGCCCGCGTGCTTCAGCGAGGTGAGCGGGGACGCGCCCGTGCCGCCGTCGTGGCCGGAGATGAGGACGACGTCCGCGTGGGCCTTGGAGACACCCGCGGCGACCGTGCCGACACCGACCTCGGAGACCAGCTTCACGTGGATGCGGGCCGCCGGGTTGGCGTTCTTGAGGTCGTGGATCAGCTGAGCCAGGTCCTCGATGGAGTAGATGTCGTGGTGCGGCGGCGGGGAGATCAGACCGACACCCGGGGTGGAGTGCCGGGTCTTGGCGACCCACGGGTAGACCTTGTGGCCGGGCAGCTGACCGCCCTCGCCGGGCTTGGCGCCCTGCGCCATCTTGATCTGGATGTCGTCCGCGTTGACCAGGTACTCGCTGGTCACGCCGAAGCGGCCGGAGGCGACCTGCTTGATGGACGAGCGGCGTGCCGGGTCGTACAGGCGGTCCGCGTCCTCGCCGCCCTCACCGGTGTTGGACTTGCCGCCCAGCTGGTTCATGGCGATGGCGAGGGTCTCGTGCGCCTCGCCGGAGATCGAGCCGTACGACATGGCGCCGGTGGAGAAGCGCTTGACGATGGCGGAGACGGGCTCGACCTCGTCGAGCGGGATGGCCTCGCGGTCCGAGGCGAAGCCGAACAGGCCGCGGAGCGTCATGAGGCGCTCGGACTGCTCGTTCACCCGGCCCGTGTACTTCTTGAAGATGTCGTACCGGCGGTTGCGGGTGGCGTGCTGGAGGCGGAAGACCGTCTCCGGGTCGAACAGGTGCGGCTCGCCCTCGCGGCGCCACTGGTACTCGCCGCCGATCTCCAGCGCGCGGTGCGAGGCCGCGATGCCGGAGGCCGGGTACGCCTTGGTGTGCCGGGCGGCGACCTCCTTGGCGACGACCTCCAGACCGGCTCCGCCGATCTTGGTCGCGGTGCCGTTGAAGTACCGCCCGACGAACGCCTCGTCCAGGCCGACGGCCTCGAAGACCTGGGCGCCCCGGTAGGAGGCGACGGTCGAGATGCCCATCTTGGACATGACCTTCAGGACGCCCTTGCCGAGCGCGTAGATCAGGTTCCGGATGGCCTGCTCGGCCTCGATGCCCTCGATGAACGTGCCGGCGCGGACCAGGTCCTCGACGGACTCCATTGCCAGGTACGGGTTGACCGCGGCGGCGCCGTAGCCGATCAGCAGGGCGACGTGGTGGACCTCGCGGACGTCACCGGCCTCGACCAGCAGCCCCACCTGGGTGCGCTGCTTGGTACGGATGAGGTGGTGGTGAACGGCCGAGGTGAGCAGCAGCGAGGGGATCGGCGCGTGCTCGGCGTCGGAGTGCCGGTCGGAGAGGACGATCAGGCGGGCGCCGTCCTCTATGGCGGCGTCGACCTCGGTACAGATCTCCTCGATGCGGGCGGCGAGGGCGTCGCCGCCGCCGCCGACCCGGTAGAGACCGGAGAGCGTGGCCGCCTTCATGCCCGGCATGTCGCCGTCGGCGTTGATGTGTATGAGCTTGGCCAGCTCGTCGTTGTCGATCACCGGGAACGGCAGCGTGACGCTGCGGCACGCCGCGGCGGTCGGCTCCAGCAGGTTGCCCTGCGGGCCGAGCGTGGAGCGCAGCGAGGTGACGAGCTCCTCGCGGATGGCGTCCAGCGGCGGGTTGGTGACCTGCGCGAAGAGCTGGGTGAAGTAGTCGAAGAGCAGCCGGGGGCGCTCGGACAGTGCGGCGATCGGCGAGTCCGTACCCATGGAGCCGAGCGGCTCGCCGGCGGTGCGGGCCATCGGCGCGAGGATGACGCGGAGCTCTTCCTCGGTGTAGCCGAAGGTCTGCTGGCGGCGGGTGACCGAGGCGTGGGTGTGCACGATGTGTTCGCGCTCGGGGAGGTCGGAGAGCTCGATCTCTCCGGTCTCCAGCCACTCCTCGTACGGCTGCTCGGCCGCGAGGGACGCCTTGATCTCGTCGTCCTCGATGATGCGGCGCTCGGCGGTGTCGACGAGGAACATCTTGCCGGGCTGGAGGCGGCCCTTGCGGACGACCTTCGCGGGGTCGATGTCCAGGACACCGACCTCGGAGGAGAGGACGACGAGGCCGTCGTCGGTGACCCAGTAGCGGCCGGGGCGCAGACCGTTGCGGTCGAGGACCGCGCCGACCTGGGTGCCGTCGGTGAAGGTGACGCAGGCCGGGCCGTCCCAGGGCTCCATCATCGTGGAGTGGTACTGGTAGAAGGCGCGGCGGGCCGGGTCCATCGAGGCGTGGTTCTCCCATGCCTCGGGGACCATCATCAGCACCGAGTGCGGCAGCGAACGGCCACCGAGGTGGAGCAGCTCCAGGACCTCGTCGAAGGAGGCCGAGTCGGAGGCGTCCGGGGTGCAGACGGGGAAGATCCGGTCCAGCTGCTCGGAACCGAAGAGGCGCGAGGCGAGCTGGGACTCGCGGGCCTTCATCCAGTTGCGGTTGCCCTTGACCGTGTTGATCTCGCCGTTGTGCGCGACGAAGCGGTACGGGTGGGCGAGCGGCCAGCTCGGGAAGGTGTTCGTGGAGAAGCGCGAGTGGACCAGCGCGACCGCGGTGGCGAAACGGCGGTCGGAGAGGTCCGGGAAGAACGGCTCCAGCTGCCCGGTCGTGAGCATGCCCTTGTAGACGATCGTGCGCGCGGAGAGGGAGGGGAAGTACACCCCGGCCTCGCGCTCGGATCGCTTGCGCAGCACGAACGCCTTGCGGTCGAGCACCACACCGGTGCTCGTGCCGTCGGCGACGATCAGCTGGCGGAACTCGGGCATCGTGGCGCGGGCACCGTTGCCCAGGAGGTCCGGGGTGACCGGGACCTCGCGCCAGCCGAGGACCTTCAGGCCCTCTTCGGCGGCGATCTTCTCGATCTTCTGGACGGACTCGGCGGCGTCGTCCGCAGGCAGGAAGGCGATTCCGACGGCGTAGGAGCCGGCCTCGGGGAGGTCGAAGGAGACCTCTTCGCGGAGGAAGGCATCCGGAACCTGGAGAAGAATGCCGGCGCCGTCACCCGAGTCGGGCTCGGATCCTGTGGCGCCGCGGTGTTCGAGGTTGCGCAGTACGGTCAGCGCCTGCTCGACCAGCTCATGGCTGGCCACACCGGTCAGAGTGGCCACGAACCCGACGCCACAGGCGTCGTGCTCGTTACGGGGGTCGTACATCCCCTGCTGGGCGGGGCGACCGTCCATGGGCGACCAGGCGTCGGAACGCATCGGCTCTCCCGTCGTCGTCGTGGCATATGCATTGCCGAGGGACGACGTTGGCCCTCTGCGAAATTTCGTGCAGGTTACATGATGGAACGCTTCTCAAAAAGCGGATAGTCCGTTCCAGCATGCGGACGCCACGGAGTGGCTGAGGTGGGTCGCAGTCGGGACGGACCGTATTCGGCCGGTGCCCGGGGGAGACCGCAGAGAGCGGGCGTCGTTGCCCGCGTGTGTCTACGTCTCTTGCCCGGCGGTCGTGTAAACGAAACCGCCGAGTAACGGCTACTTATGTGTAGTCCTGTATAGAGACTCATTTTACGTCGCGCGGTGCCGTTCCGCCCAGTGAGGACCATCACGACGTACGTCACACCGCCGACACATGGGCAACGCCCCCGACTACGGGTACAGCGGCCCCCGCAGGTCAGCCGCCGACGGCGACGCCGAAGACCATCCCGAGCCCGTACGTGAGCGCCGCCGCGGTGCCGCCGAGCACGAGCTGCCGCAGCCCGCTGAACCACCAGCTGCGGGCGGTGACCCGCGAGACCACTGCTCCGCAGCCGAAGAGGCCGGCCAGCGCGAGCAGCACGGCGGGCCAGAGTTCGGTGGCGCCGAGCAGGTAGGGCAGCACGGGCAGGAGCGCGCCGAGCGCGAAGGCGCCGAAGGACGAGACGGCGGCGACGAGCGGCGAGGGCAGGTCGCCCGGGTCGATCCCGAGCTCCTCGCGGGCATGGATCTCCAGCGCCTGCTCGGGGTCCCTGGACAGCTGCCGGGCAACCTCGTGGGCCAGCGCGGGGTCGACTCCGCGGGAGGTGTAGAGCGCCGCGAGCTCCGCCATCTCGTCCTTGGGGTGCTTACGCAGCTCCCGCCGCTCGACGTCGAGTTCGGCTTCGACGAGCTCACGCTGCGAGGCGACGGAGGTGTATTCGCCCGCCGCCATCGAGAACGCGCCCGCGGCCAGGCCCGCCAGACCCGTGATCACGATGGTCTGCTGCGAGACCGAACCGCCCGCGACACCGGTCATCAGCGCGAGGTTGGAGACCAGTCCGTCCATCGCTCCGAACACCGCGGGACGCAGCCAGCCACCGTTCACATCCCGGTGGGTGTGGTTGTCGCGGTGCGCCACGTGCAGTACGGCGTCGGTCTCGATGATGGACACAGAGCTCTCCCCTTCTCCGGAAGCGGGGTTCTGCCTTGCGTCCCCGCCAACACCATCGAAAGTACGCACGAAAAACGCCTCCCGCCAGCAAGGAAGGCCGTACTTACCTGCCCCGGAAGGCAGTTCGGGGCGGCTCCGGGAGAGGTGCGGCCGGCGTCATCCGTGTGGCCCTTTTGTTGCCGCGGGCGGCCTCCCCCGGCCCCTCGCGTGGGACAGATCGCTCAGGTGGTCCCGCCGGTGGCCGCACCGACGGCGAACCGGCGCGGTACGAGCGAAGGGTCGACGCGATGGAGCTGATTGCAGGCAATCCGGCCGAGCCGCAGGGAGGTGTGGGCGCCGATGACACACGGGTGCGGGCGGGAACGGACGGCCGTACCGCGGTCCGCCCCGCCACGGAGCGGAGCGACCGGGCCCGTGGCGCGCTGCTCGGTCTCGCCGTGGGCGACGCGCTGGGCGCACCGGCGGAGAACCTCCGCCCGTCCGAGATCCGCCGCCGCTGGGGCCGGATCGAGGGGTTCGTGAGCGAGGACCCGGCGGGCACGGACGACACGGAGTACGCGATCTTCTCGGGGCTCCTGCTGGCCCGGCACGGTTCGGCGCTGACGGTCGCCCATGTGGAGCGGGCCTGGCACCACTGGATCGCGGACCTGGACGAGGGGCCGTTCCGCGGCGCCGGATTCAGTGAGCGCGGCACCCTGGAGAACCTGCGCCGGGGGCTGGCCGCACCGATCTCGGCGCAGCACCGGCACGCCTGGAGCGACGGTCTCGCGATGCGGGCGGCGCCCTTCGGGGTCTTCGCGGCGGGCCGGCCGGCGGAAGCGGCCCGGCTGGTGGCGGTGGACGGCGGGGTGAGCCACGACGGGGAGGGCATCTACGGCGGGCAGGCGGTCGCCGCCGGGGTGGCGGCCGCGATGACGGGGTGCGGGCCGGCCTCGGTCATCGCCGCCGCGCTCTCCGTCGTACCGATGGACTCCTGGACGGCACGGTCGATGCGGCGCGCGGTGTCGGCCGCGCAGCGCTCGTACCCCGACCGGCTGACGACGGAGCGCGCGGTGCGTTCGGCGGTGGTGATCGGCGGCTATCCGTGGACGGATCTCGCGCCCGAGGCCGTGGGCCTGGCCTTCGGCGCGTTCACGGCCGCGCGCGGCGACTTCCGTACGGCGGTGCTGACGGCCGTCAACATGGGCCGGGACGCGGACACCACGGCCGCGGTGGCGGGGGCGCTGGCCGGAGCGCTGAACGGGGCGTCGTCGATCCCGCCGGACTGGGCCGCGGCGATCGGCCCGGTTCGCGGGAGCTGTCTGCCGTCGATGCGGGGCTACCACGTGCTGGACATCGCGGAACTCCTGACCCCCGACGAGGCGGACGACCCGGCTCCCGCGCCCGGCCCGGCCCCCGCCCGCACCTTCGGCACGATCCGGCTCACCCGCGAACAGGGAACACGACGATGACGACGGCACGCCCCACCACCCCGCCCCGGACCGACCCCTCCTCCGTCACCGCGACCCCGGCCCGTGCCGGGCAGGACGCCGCACCGCTCGAAGCACCCGGGGCGCGCGGCGTTCCCGGGCGGCGGGTGCGGATCGAGGGGCTGCTGCTCGGGCTGGCCGCCGGGGACGCCGCGGGGTGGCCCGCGGCGCGGCACCGGGCGGCCCGGATGCCCGAGTGGACGCGGCGGCTCACCCGTGAGCTCGACACCTTCGCCGAGCAGAACGCCACGACCACGCTGCCCGTCCCGATCGCCCTCAACCAGCCGCCGGAACCACTCCGGCTCGGGCCGTCCGACGACGCCGAGTGGGCGGCCTTCGCGGCCCGTACGGTGCTGGCCGCGGCCGCCGACCGGGGGCTCGGGCTCTCCGACGAGCGCCGGATGCGCGATGCCATCGACCGGGCCTGGAACGCCCTGGCGGCGAAGGTCGCCGAGGCGGGCGCCCGGGCGCCCGAGGTCGAGGCCGCCGTGCTCCCCCTCCGCGCCCGGATCTCCGTGCGGGCCGGGCTCGGCAATCTCGCCGCCGGTCTGCGCCCGCCCGCGACCGGGCACGACAACCCGCACTACTTCGACGACGCCGCCTGCGTACGCGCCGCCGTGCTCGCGGTCGTCCACCCCGGCGACCCCGACGCCGCCGCCGCACTCGCCGAGTTCGACGCCCGCTACACACAGGACGGCGACGGGGTCCACGGGGCCCGTGCGATCGCCGCAGCGATCGCCGAGGCCCTCGCGGGTGCGGACGTCGACACCGCGGTGAACGCGGCGCTCGCCCAGCTCCCGGAGGGCACCGAGATCGCCCGCAATGCCGCGCACGCCGTCCGGATCGCCCGCGAGTTCGCCGACGAGCCGGCCGGAGCGTTCGCCCTGGTCCCCGTGCTGGAGCACCAGATCGTCGACCACGTCTACAGCTACGGCATCGCCGCGGCCGAGACGGTGCCGGTCGCCCTCGCCCTGACCACGGCGGCCCGGGGCGAGATCGCGCAGGCGGTCCCGTCGGCGGCCTGCCTCTCCCGGGTCGCCGACTCCGCTCCCGCGCTCGCCGGGGCGCTGACCGGCGCGCTCGGCGGAAGCGGCACCGTGCCCGCGGGCTGGCGGGAGGCGTGCCGCACGCTCGCGGGATGCGCGCTGCCCCGGTTCGCGGGCACCGACCTCATCGAACTCGCCGGGCTCCTGGCAGACACGGAACCGGCCGCCCCGGGTGGACAATTCCGACATGACGCCCACAGCATCCATCGCACCCACCACGCTGACCCTCGATGAACGGATCGCCGGCGCGCTCGTCGGCGCCGCCGTCGGCGACGCACTCGGCGGCCCGGTCGAGGGCTGGACCCCGGAACAGATCTCCGAGCGCCACGGCGGCCGGATCAACGGCATCGTGGGCCCCTGGTACGGCGAGGACTGGCGGACCGCCCGCCCCATCGCGCCGTACCACAAGGGCGACGGACACATCACCGACGACACCTTGATGACGCACGCGCTGGTACGGGTCTACGGGACCGTGCGCGACCACCTCGACGCGTACTCCGTCGCGGACCACCTCGTACCGGACCTGATCTCCAACCCCCGCTGGATTCCGGAGCTGGAGGCCGAGGCGCTCCCCCTCCAGCGGATCTTCCTCGCCGAGAAGTGGATCGTCGCGCGGCTGCACTACGGCCACGTCGACCCGCGCGAGGCGGGCTCGGGCAACATCGTCAACTGCGGTGCCGCGATGTACATGGCGCCCGCCGGCCTGGTCAACGCCGCGCACCCGGAGGCCGCGTACGCGGAGGCGCTGGACATCGCGGGGGCGCACCAGTCCTCGTACGGGAGGGAGGCGGCCGGGGTCTTCGCGGCGGCCGTGGCCGCCGCCTGCGCCCCGGGCGCCACCCCCGCCACCGTGGTCGACAGCTGTCTGGCGCTCGCCAAGGACGGAACCCGCGCGGCGATCGAGGCGGTGTGCGAAACCGCCTCCGGGTACACCGACTTCGAGTCGGCCCTGACCCCCCTGCGTACCGCGGTCGCGCCCTTCGACACGGTGGGCCCGGACTACCGCGCCCCCTCCCTCGGCGCCCGCCGCCCCTCCCGCCTGCACTCCATCGAGGAGCTGCCGATCGCACTCGGCATGCTGCTCGTCGCGGGCGGCGACTACCGTCACGCGGTCCTGGGCTCGGTCAACTACGGCCGCGACTGCGACTCGATCGCCACGATGAGCGGCGCGCTGGCGGGAGCACTCCACGGCGAACGGACCGTTCCCGCCGCCTGGGTGAAGACGGTCGCCGAGGCCAGCCGCCTCGATCTGCATGCCCCCGCCAGGACCCTGACCGAGGTGACGCGGGAGATCTTCGAACGGGACACCGCCCGACGCCGCGCGCACGAGGCGGCCTTCGCGACCCTGGCGGGCTCCCGGTGAACGTCCGCCTGACCTGGGTGCAGCCCGAGGACCTGCTCGGACACGAACTGCGCCAGGCGGCACAGGACGGCCGGGACGCACAGGACATCGAGCGGCGCTGGTACGAGGCGGGCGGCGCCCCCGCCCCCGACCGGGCCGGTGCCTCGGAGCCTCCGGCACCGCCCCGGCTGCGCGCGCTCGCCGGCCGGCTGCTCGACGAACTCGACCTGCTGACACGGCCGTTGGCCGAGGACGAGCCGACCGGGCTGGAGGCGATCCGGGCGGCCTGCCCGCGCTGGCCCGCCACCCGCACGGAGCGCACACTCGTCGAGCCCGACCGGCTGCACGCCGCCTGGCTGGGCCGGGCCGCGGGCTGCCTGCTCGGAAAGCCCGTCGAGAAGCTGCCGCTCGCCGGTATCCGCGCCCTGGCCCGCGCCGCCGGGAACTGGCCGCTCACCACCTGGTTCACCGCGAAGGGCGTCCCGGCCGACCTGCTGGCCGCCCACCCGTGGAACCGCCGGTCCGCCCCCACGTCCCTCGCCGAGAACATCGACGGCATGCCCGAGGACGACGACCTCAACTACCCTCTGCTGACCGTGCTGTTGCTCCAACGCCATGGACGCTCCTTCACCACCGCCGACCTCGGCCGCCTGTGGCTCGACGAACTCCCCGCGGGCCGCGTCTTCACCGCCGAGCGGGTCGCGTACCGCAATCTGCTCGACGGCATGGAGCCGCCGGACACCGCCCGGTACCGCAATCCGTTCCGGGAGTGGATCGGCGCCCAGATCCGTGCCGACGTGCACGGCTGGACCCACCCCGGCGATCCGGCAGCCGCCGCCGCGCAGGCCCACCGGGACGCCGTTCTCACCCACACGGCCAACGGTGTGTACGGGGCGATGTTCACGGCCGCCGCCCTCGCCGAGGCGGCCGGCGGCGAGACCGATGTGCACGGCTGTCTGGCGGTGGGGCTGCGCGTGGTGCCTCCCCGCTCCCGGTTCGCGCGCGCGATCCGCCTCGGCATCGAAACGGCCCGCGCGGAACCGGACTTCGACCAGGTCGTCGACCGGCTGCACGCCACGTACGCGGACACCCACCACTGGGTGCACGTGCTGCCCAACGCCGCCCTGCTGGCCGCGGCCCTCACCCACGCCGACGGGGACTTCGGCCGTTCCGTCGGATGCGCGGTGTCCGGCGGCTGGGACACCGACTCGAACGGCGCCACGGCCGGTTCGCTCGCCGGCCTGCTGGCGGGGCGGCCCACCGCGCTCCCCGCCGAATGGACCGCCCCGCTGAAGAACCGCCTCGCCACGTCCGTCCCGGGTTTCGACTCCATCGGCTTCGACACGCTCGCTGATCTGACCTACCAGGAGGTACTGCGCCCATGACCGGTATCGCGGTGCTCGGCAGCACCAACATGGACCTTGTCGCCTACGTCGCCCGGGCACCCGGGCGCGGTGAGACCGTGACCGGACGGGAGTTCCGGACGATTCCCGGCGGCAAGGGCGCCAACCAGGCCGTCGCCGCCGCCCGCGCGGGCGGCGAGGTGGTGATGATCGGCGCGGTCGGCGACGACGCGTACGGGGTCGCCCTCCGCGCCAACTTGGAGCACTCGGGTGTCGACACCGATCTGCTGCACACCGCGGAGGGCCCCAGCGGCACCGCCCACATCGTCGTGGACGACCTCGGCGGCAACTCCATCGTGGTGATCCCCGGAGCCAACGGCACCATGACCGCGCTCGGCCCCGGCGAGACGGCCGCCATCGCAGGCGCCGACCTGCTGCTCCTCCAGCTGGAGCTCCCGCTGTCCGCCGTGATCGAGGGCGCGCGGGCGGCCCACGCCCAGGGCGTGCGGACCATCCTCACGCCGTCCCCCGTGCAGGTGCTCCCGGACGAACTCTTCGAGGCCGTCGACCTGTTGATCCCCAACGAGCACGAGGCCGCCGCCCTCACCGGTGTCCCCGGGCCGCACGCGGCGGCGGAGGTGCTGCTCCGCCACGTCCCGGAGGTCGTCATCACCCTCGGCGCGAAGGGCTGCCTGTACGCGGCCCGGGGCGGCGTGCCCGTCCACTTCCCCGCCCCGGCCGTCACCGCGGTGGACACGACCGGCGCCGGGGACACCTTCGTCGGCACCCTGGCCGTGGCGCTGGGCGAGGGCAGAGCCGTACCGGACGCCCTGTCCTGGGCCTCGTCGGCAGCCGCGCTCTGCGTACAGAAACCGGGCGCGTCGACGTCCATGCCGTACCGCAGCGAGATCGATGCCGCATGAGCACTTCGACGACCGCTCCCCTGGCCGGCCTGAAGGTCCTCGACCTCGCCACGCTGTTCGCGGGCCCACTGGCGGCCACCATGCTCGGCGACTTCGGCGCCGAGGTGATCAAGGTCGAGCATCCGCGCAGGCCGGACCCCTCGCGCGGGCACGGCCCGGCGAAGGACGGCATCGGCCTGTGGTGGAAGCTGCTCGGCCGCAACAAGCGCAACCTCACCCTCGACCTGTCCAGCCCGGGCGGCCGTGACGTGCTGCTGAAGCTGGCCGCGGAGACGGACGTCGTCATCGAGAACTTCCGGCCCGGCACCCTGGAACGCTGGGGCATCGGCCCGGCGGAACTCCACGCGGTGAACCCCCGGCTGGTTCTCGCACGCGTCACCGGCTTCGGCCAGTTCGGTCCGTACTCCCACCGCCCCGGCTTCGGCACGCTCGCCGAGGCGATGAGCGGCTTCGCGGCGATCACCGGCGAACCGGACGGACCGCCGACCCTGCCGCCGTTCGGCCTCGCCGACTCGATCGCCGCGCTCGCCACCGCGTACGCCGTGATGACGGCGCTCGCCGGACGGGACCGCACCGGGCAGGGGCAGGTCGTCGACATGGCGATCATCGAACCGATCCTGACGGTCCTGGGCCCGCAGCCGCTCTGGTACGACCAGCTCGGTTACGTACAGGAGCGCACCGGCAACCGCTCCCGCAACAACGCCCCGCGCAACACGTACCGCACCTCCGACGGCCACTGGGTCGCGGTCTCCACCTCGGCCCAGTCGATCGCCGAGCGCGTGATGCGCCTGGTCGGGCGCCCGGAACTGATCGACGAACCCTGGTTCGCCGCGGGCACGACCCGCGCGGAACACACCGAGGAACTCGACGAGGCGGTGGGCAACTGGATCGCCCGGCACACCCGCGAAGACGCCGTCTCCGCGTTCGAGAAGGCGGAGGCCGCCATCGCTCCCATCCATGACGTACGGGACGTGATGGAGGACCCGCAGTACCGCGCCCTCGACACGATCACCGAGGTCGACGACCCGGAACTGGGCCCGTTGCGCATGCAGAACGTCCTGTTCCGGCTCTCGGAGACTCCCGGCTCGATCCGCTGGGCCGGCCGGCCCCACGGTGCGGACACCGAGGAGATCCTCGACGGACTCGGCCTCTCGGGCCCCCAGATCGCCGCCCTGCGCTCGGAGGGCGCCCTGTGACCACCGCGGTGCCTCTGACCTGGCTGTACGTCCCCGGGGACCGGCCGGAGGTGGTGAACAAGGCGCTCTGTTCGGGTGCGGACGTGGTGATCATCGATCTGGAGGACGCGGTCGCTCCCGACCGGAAGGAGTACGCCAGGTCGGCCACCGCCGAACTGCTCACCGAACCCGCCGCGGGTTCGGTACCGGTCCACGTCCGGGTCCACGGCGAGGACGACGTACGGGCCCTGGCGGGGCTGCCGGGCCTCTCCGGGCTGCGGCTCCCCAAGATCACGCATGCGGCGAGCGTCCACCATGTGGCGGCGCTGGCGCCCGGCGTCCCGCTCTACCCGCTCCTGGAGTCGGCGCTCGCCGTCGAGCACGCGTACACGATCGCCTCCGCCCATCACGAGGTACGGGGCATCGCGCTGGGCGAGGCGGACCTCCGGGCGGACCTGGGGGTGCGGGAGGACGCCGGTCTGGACTGGTCGCGCAGCCGGATCGTGGTCGCGGCGCGGGCGGCAGGGCTCGCTCCGCCCGTCCAGTCGGTGTTCCCCGACATCAGGGACCTGGACGGGCTGTGGTCGTCCTGCGCCCACGGCCGGTCCCTGGGGCTGCTGGGCCGGGCGGCGATCCATCCCCGGCAGCTGGCGGTCATCGAGCGGGCGTTCCGGCCCACCGCCCGGGAGATCGAGGCCGCCGAGCAGATCGTGGCGGCGGCCCTGCTGGACGCGGGCGCCCAGGCGCTGCCGGACGGAAGGTTCGTCGATGCGGCGGTGGTCGCCTCGGCGCGGCGGACGCTGGCCCTGGCACAGCCGGGCTGAGCGGGCGGAACGTAGAAATCGCCGGACGGGCTTGAGGATCAAGCCCGTCCGGCGATTGAGGAGCGCGAGTGCGTCGCCGAGCGGTCAGCTCTTGTCGGCGGTCTCCGGAGCACCGTTCGTCTCGGGCTCGTCGGAGCCCTCCGTGGCGTCCGTGGCGTCCGCGGCATCGACGGGGTCGTCGGATCCGGCGGCCTTCTCGGCGTCAGCGGTGTCACCGGCGTCCGCCGCGGACTCGGTGTCGCTGTCGCCGTCGGCGCCCTTGGACAGGTCGACCCGGTCGGTGGCGTCGGGCTCGACGATCTCCTCGCGTCCCGGCCGCACCTTCGCCGAGATGACGATGTAGGTCACGGCGAGCACGAAGACGACGATCGCGGTCCACACGTTGAGCCGGAGGCCGAGCACGTGGTGGGCCTCGTCGACCCGCATGTACTCGATCCAGGCACGGCCCGTGCAGTACGCCGCGACGTACAGCGCGAACGCCCGGCCGTGTCCGAGCTTGAACCGGCGGTCCGCCCAGATCACCAGCAGCGCGACGCCGATGCACCAGAGCGACTCGTAGAGGAAGGTCGGGTGGTAGGTGCCCGCGACCCGGTTCGGGCCCTCGCTGATCTCCAGCGCCCAGGGCACCTCGGTCGGCTTGCCGTACAGCTCCTGGTTGAACCAGTTGCCCCAGCGGCCGATGGCCTGGGCGAGAGCGATACCGGGTGCGAGCGCGTCGGCCCAGGCGGGCAGCGGGATTCCGCGGCGACGGCAGCCGATCCAGGCACCGACCGCGCCGAGCGCGATCGCGCCCCAGATTCCGAGGCCGCCTTCCCAGATCTTGAAGGCGTCGACCCAGTTCTCACCCTCGCTGAAGTACAGCTGGTAGTCGGTGATGACGTGGTAGAGCCTGCCGCCGACAAGTCCGAAGGGCACGGCCCAGACGGCAATGTCGGCAACTGTGCCGGCTTTGCCGCCCCGGGCGACCCAGCGCTTGTTGCCGAACCAGACGGCGACGAAGACACCGATGATGATGCAGAACGCGTAGCCGCGAAGGGGGATCGGGCCGAGATCGATCACACCGGTCGACGGGCTGGGAATGTAGGCAAGGTTCATGACGGGGTCGACGCTACCTTGCCGGGTGGGACGTACGGCAAGCCGTCCGACAACTTCTGGGTAACGGGGCTGCCCTCACGAGCCCGCCCCGTGCCCTCGTCAGGAGGCCGACGGCGTCGGGGTGACCGTCGCCGGCTTCTTGCCCTTGTTGGCCTCGGCGACCCACTTCTTCAGGTTCGCCTCGGAGATCTGCTCGCCGTCCTTGCTCGGAAAGATCGACTCGCCGTTGAGCAGGGCGGTCGGAGTGCCCTGGAATCCGCCGTTCTGGAAGGCCGTGTTGGATTTCTGGACCCAGGAGTCGTGTGTGCCGCTCTCCACGCAGCTGCGGAAGGCCGGGGTGTCGAGGCCCTTGACCTCACCGGCCAGCTCGATCAGCTTGCTGTTCTGGCCGAAGGCGTCGTCGGACTCGGCGGGCTGATTGCGGTAGAGCACGTCGTGGTACTCGGGAAACTTCCCGGCATCCTGCGCACACCCCGCCGCGTTGGCCGCCTTCAGCGATCCGCTGCCGCCGAGATTTCCGTCGATGATCGTGGCGAGGTGGTACTCGACCTTGATCTGGCCGCTGGCCTGCAGCTCGTGGATCGTGTCCCGGAAGGCGTTCTCGAACTGGGCGCAGACCGGGCAGCGGAAGTCCTCCCAGATCGTGAGCGTGGACGGCGCGCCGTCCGCCCCGACCTGGAGGGCGAGGCTGTCCTTGCCGGTCGCACCCGAGGGCGCGACCGCGGGCCCCGCCTCGCTGTCGTTGTCGTCCTTGCCCGCGTTCGCGGCGATCAGGCCGACCACGGCGGCCAGGGCCAGCACCCCCACGACGGCGCTCGCGACGATCAGCGTGCGCCGACGGCGCTCGCGCGCCTTCTCCCGCTCACGCTGCTGGACGAGCCGGTCGCGCGCGGCCCTGTTTCCCTCACGGTTCTTCTCGCTCACACCCGCAGCAACGAACCGGGGAGGCACGTGCGTGCCTCCCCGGTCCAGGTCCACCCGTACGGGTTACACCCGGTGTCAGCGCTTTCGAACGCCTTCGGCCAGTTCGCCCGCCAACGCGCGGACCGCGTCCAGGCCGGCGGCCTCGTCGGCGGCGTCCAGCATCCGCTTGACGAAGGCGGAGCCGACGATCACGCCGTCCGCGAAGCCGGCGACCTCCCGGGCCTGCTCGGCGTTGGAGACGCCGAGGCCCACGCAGACCGGCAGGTCGGTGGTGGCGCGGGTGCGCCGCACCAGGTCCTGGGCCTGCTCGCCGACCGACTCACGGGTGCCGGTGACCCCCATGAGCGAGGCCGCGTAGACGAAGCCGGAGCCCGCCGCCGTGATGGTGGCGAGGCGCTTGTCCTGGCTGCTCGGCGCGACGACGAACACGGTCGCGAGCCCGTGCTTCGCGGCGTGCTCGCGCCACACCGCGGACTCCTGGACCGGCAGGTCGGGCAGGATGCACCCGGCGCCGCCCGCCTCGGCGAGCTCGGCGGTGAAGCGTTCGATGCCGTACCGGTCGATGGGGTTCCAGTACGTCATGACGAGGATCGGGGCCCCGGTCGCCTCGTACGCCTCGCGGACCGTACGCATCACATCGGCGATCTTGACGCCGCCGCGCAGGGCGATGTCGTCGGCGGTCTGGATGACCGGTCCGTCGAGCACCGGGTCGCTGTGCGGGAGACCGATCTCGACGACGTCGGCGCCGCCCGCGACGACCGCCTTCACCGCCGCGATGCCGCCGTCGACGGTCGGGAATCCGGCGGGCAGATACGCGATCAGCGCCGCCCGGTCCTCCGACTTCGCCTTGGCCAGCGTCGTACTCAGCAGCTCCGTGTTTCCGCCGTGCCCGCTCACTTGGCCCCCTCCGTGTCGTACAGCCCGAAGTACCGCGCCGCCGTGTCCATGTCCTTGTCGCCGCGGCCGGACAGGTTGATCAGGATCAGCCCGTCCTCGCCGAGCTCCTGCCCGAGGTCCAGGGCCCCCGCCAGCGCGTGCGCGCTCTCGATGGCCGGGATGATCCCTTCGGTGCGGGAGAGGAGGCGCAGCGCCTGCATGGCGGCGTCGTCGGTGACCGCGCGGTACTCGCCGCGGCCGAGGTCCTTCAGGTAGGCGTGCTCCGGGCCGATGCCCGGGTAGTCGAGTCCGGCCGAGATCGAGTACGGCTCGGTGATCTGGCCCTCCTCGTCCTGGAGGACGTAGGACCGCGAGCCGTGCAGGATGCCGGGCTCGCCCGCGGTCAGCGTCGCCGCGTGCTCGCCGGTCTCCACGCCGTGTCCGGCCGGCTCGCAGCCGATCAGACGGACTCCGGCGTCCGGGATGAAGGCGTGGAAGAGGCCGATGGCGTTGGAGCCGCCGCCGACACAGGCGACCGCGGCGTCCGGCAGCCGTCCGGCCCGCTCCAGGATCTGCCGCCTGGCCTCGACGCCGATCACCCGGTGGAAGTCGCGGACCATCGCCGGGAAGGGGTGCGGTCCGGCGACCGTGCCGAAGAGGTAGTGCGTACGGTCCACGTTGGCGACCCAGTCGCGGAACGCCTCGTTGATGGCGTCCTTGAGCGTCCTGGAGCCGGACTTCACGGCGATGACCTCGGCGCCGAGCATCCGCATCCGCGCCACGTTCAGCGCCTGCCGCTCGGTGTCGATCTCCCCCATGTAGATGGTGCAGTCGAGCCCGAAGAGCGCGCAGGCGGTCGCCGTGGCGACGCCGTGCTGGCCCGCGCCCGTCTCGGCGATGACCCGGGTCTTGCCCATGCGCTTGGTGAGAAGTGCCTGGCCCAGCACGTTGTTGATCTTGTGCGAGCCGGTGTGGTTCAGGTCCTCGCGCTTGAGGAAGACCCGTGCGCCGCCCGCGTGCTCGGCGAAGCGCGGGACCTCGGTCAGCGCGCTGGGCCGCCCGGTGTAGTTGACCATGAGCTCGTTGAGCTCGGCGGCGAAGTTCGGGTCGCTCTTCGCCTTGTCGTACTCGACGGCGACCTCGTCCACGGCGGCGACGAGCGCCTCCGGGATGAACTTTCCACCGAACGCGCCGAAATAGCCCTCGGCGCTGGGGATCAGACCCTCGGGGTCCGGAATGAAGAAGTCAGACGACATCCGACATGCTCCTCGACATTGCAACGGGTGGGTTCACCGTATGCGCCGTGAGCGGAGCGCCACGCCGACCGCGGTGCGGTCGGGGCGGTGCGGTCGTACGGGTCCCCCGTTTGCGACGAGGGGTGACGGCCGGGGCTCGCTACGGCGCGGACCCCGTGCGCCATCGCATGCCGTTGACCTGTCCCGGCTCGTCGCCGATCACGTACCGCACACGCCGGCCGTGCACGCGCCTGGCGGGGGCGCGGCAGCCGCGCGGGCGGCAGCCGCGCGCCAGCGGCGCGTGCGGGACCCGGGCCGTCGCCCCGGCGGGGCGCAGGCCCGGCCGGACGCGGCACACGGGACGGTCGGCGGACATCGGAAGGGTCAGCCCCGTCCGTGCCTGAGCGCCGGGTGGGCGCCGGCGGCGACCAGGTCGGCGACGGCGGCCCGCGGGTCGCGGCCGGTGACCAGGGATTCGCCGACGAGCACCGCGTCGGCGCCCGCGTTGGCGTAGGCGATCAGGTCGTGCGGACCGCGGACTCCGGACTCGGCGACCTTCACGATGTGGTCGGGGATCTCGGGGGCGACGCGCTCGAAGGTGGAGCGGTCGACCTTGAGGTCCTTCAGGTTGCGCGCGTTGACACCGATGATCTTCGCCCCGGCGTCCACCGCACGCTCCGCCTCCTCCTCGTCGTGCGCCTCGACCAGCGGCGTCAGGCCGATCGACTCGGCGCGCTCGATCAGCGAGACCAGGGCCTCCTGGTCGAGAGCGGCGACGATCAGCAGGACCAGGTCGGCGCCGTAGGCGCGGGCCTCCCACAGCTGGTACGAGGTGACGATGAAGTCCTTGCGGAGGATCGGCGTGTCGACCTTCGCACGCACGGCCTCCAGGTCCGCGAGCGAGCCGCCGAAGCGGCGCTCCTCGGTGAGGACGGAGATGACGGACGCGCCGCCGGCCTCGTAGTCCGCGGCGAGCGCGGCCGGGTCGGCGATCGCGGCCAGGGCCCCCTTGGAGGGGCTGGAACGCTTGACCTCGCAGATGACGGTCACACCCTCGCCGCGCAGTGCGGCGACTCCGTCCTTCGCCTCGGGAGCGCGCGCGGCGCGCTCCTTCAGCTCGTCGAGGCTGACGCGCGCCTGCCGCTCCGCGAGGTCGGCGCGAACGCCTTCGATGATCTCGTCGAGCACACTCACGCGAGCGGCCCCCTTCCGGAACGGTGATGACGGTGATGAGGGAACAGGATCAGCCATGACGATGGTATCCGCAGGAGGCCGATGGGCCCGCATCGTGTCAGCTCGCGTCCCACTACCTGGGCATTCACGGCGCCAGCGCCGAGCCGAACGGCAGGTTCCGGACGACCGCGAAGATCAGCAGCAGGGCCCCGATGCTCCACCAGTAGCCCGGGGCGAGAGTGATCCGCAGGGGCTTCCCCCTGCTCGCGCGGACCATCCACAGCACCCAGACGACGGCGAACACGCCGTAGCCGACGACGGCCGGCGCGTTCGAGCCGAGTGCGGCGCCGAGGTCTCCGTGGGCGAACGCGTAGGCGCTGCGCAGTCCGCCGCAGCCGGGGCAGAACACGCCGGTGAACCGGAGCAGCGGGCAGACCGGGTAGTGGCCCGGCTCGTTCGGGTCGACCGTCGCCACGTATCCGAAGGCTCCGACGACGACGGCCATCGCGCCCACGGGCGCGGCGAGCCGCCGGAGCCGGGAGACGGGCGCGTGGGCGGGAGCGGGGGCGAACACGGGAGCGTGCGGCGAGGCCGCTCCTGAGGGTGGTGGCCCGGCGGGTGGCGGGGCGGCGTCTTGTGCTGGCGAGGCGTCCACCCGGTGATTGTCGCCGTTCATACGGAAAGGCGCAGCCCGGGCAGGGCTGCGCCTCGCGTCGTACGTCGGGGGCGGAGGGTCAGGAGGTGGTCTGGGCCTGTCCCGCGCGCGCCCTGGCCTGGGCCAGCTCCGCCGACTCCTTCGGCATGCCGAGACCGGCGGCCCTCATGGCGAGACCGACGACACCGCCGATGAAGACGACGGCGATACCGGCCCAGAAGCCGAGCGGGTTGGCCGCGACCATGAAGACGCCTGCGACACAGAAGCCGATGAACGAGATGATGACACCGGTCCAGGCGGCCGGGGTGTGTCCGTGGCTGCTGCCCGCCATGAGTTGCTCCTCGTTGGTGTTGCGCTGAAGGTATCGCTGTACAGAAAGCTCGGACCCATTGTCCCGTACGTGCGGGTAGGACGTGAGCTGGGGGGTCATACCTCGCGCGTCGGGTCCTCGCCGCGGTCCAGGGCCTTCCAGAGGTCCTCGGGCCGGTCGGGGTCCACGGCGGCGGGGGCGGTCTTACGGGGGCGGGGCGTGCCGTCGCGCTCGTACCGTCCCGACATGGTGGGCCAGCGGCTCCCGTAGCGCAGGGCGAGCAGCCCGGCGAGGAGGATCAGCAGCCCGCCGACGGCCGTGACGTACGGCCAGGCGGTGTGGGTGAGGGCGTCGATGGTGGCCGAGGTGTTGCCGGTGGTCTGCGCGGCCTTCTCGTCGAGGGCCGTGCTGTCCGAGGCGCCCAGGTAGGCGCTCAGGCCGGCGCCGAGGCCGCTGAGGGCGAGGAGTCCGGCGACGAGCGCACGGCCGCCGCTCCGGACCGCGAACACGGCGACGAGGGCCGCCAGCGCGACGATGGCCAGGGCCGCGGGGAGGCCGGTGACGTCCTGGCCGTCGGCCGTCAGCGGGAGGATCCCGCCGCCGACGGCGGCCTCGCCCTCGGCCCACGTCCGGCCGGACGCGAGGAGGACGACGGTCGAGCCCGCCGCGCCGAGGAGCAGGGCTGCGGCCAGGCTGCGGCGGCTGGCCGCGCCGTCGGGCGCGGTGGCGGCTCGGGAACGGGTCTGGGGTACGGGCACAGCACTCACATACCCCACTATCCCTTACCGCCTCATCGCTCGTGGAGGCGGTTGGCCGTATGGACCGCGCGGAGGACCGCGGCGGCCTTGTTGCGGCACTCGGTGTCCTCGGCGACCGGGTCGGAATCGGCGACGACACCCGCTCCGGCCTGGACGTACGCGGTGCCGTCGCGGAGCAGCGCGGTGCGGATGGCGATCGCGGTGTCGGAGTCGCCGGCGAAGTCGAGATAGCCGACGCATCCTCCGTACAGACCGCGCCGGGTCGGTTCCAGGTCCTCGATGATCTGCATCGCGCGCGGCTTGGGCGCCCCGGAGAGGGTGCCCGCGGGGAAGCAGGCGGTGAGGACGTCGAACGCGGTGCGGTCCTCGGCGACGCGGCCGGTGACGGTGGAGACGATGTGCATCACGTGCGAGTACCGCTCGACCGACATGAAGTCCACGACCTCGACGCTGCCGGGTTCGCAGACCCGCCCCAGGTCGTTGCGGCCGAGGTCGACGAGCATCAGGTGCTCGGCGCGCTCCTTCGGGTCCGCGAGGAGCTCGTCGGCGAGGGCCTGGTCCTCCTGCGGGGTGGCGCCGCGGTGCCGGGTGCCGGCGATGGGGTGGACCATGGCCCGCCCGTCCTCGACCTTGACCAGGGCTTCGGGGCTGGAACCGACGACGTCGAAGCCGTCGAAGCGGAAGAGGTACATGTACGGCGAGGGGTTGGTGGCGCGCAGCACCCGGTAGACGTCCAGGGCGCTCGCGGTGCACGGCGTCTCGAAGCGCTGGGAGGGCACCACCTGGAAGGCTTCGCCCGCCCTGATGCGTTCCTTGATGTCGTCGACGGCGTCCTGGTACGCCTTGCCGCCCCACAGGGCGGTGTACGGCGGCAGCTCGGAGGGCGGCAGCGCGGCGGGGGCGTTCTCGACGGGCCGGCGCAGGTCCTGCTCCATGGCGTCGAGCCTGGTCACGGCGTCGTTGTACGCCTCGTCGGCGCCGGTCTGCAGGTCGTTGTGGTTGATCGCGTTGGCGATCAGGAGGACCGTGCCGTCCCAGTGGTCGAGGACGGCGAGGTCCGAGGTGAGCAGCATGGTGAGCTCGGGGAGCTTCAGGTCGTCGCCGCCGTGCTCCTCGATCCGCTCCAGCCGGCGCACGACGTCGTAGCCGAGGTAGCCGACCATGCCGCCGGTGAAGGGCGGGAGCTTCTCGTCGACGGCCAGGTCGCGCGGGGTGTGCAGGGTCTCGATGGTGGCGCGCAGGGCCTGCAGCGGGTCCCCGTCGGCGGGGACGCCGACGGGCGGGGTGCCGAGCCAGTGGGCCTGCCCGTCGCGAGAGGTCAGCGTGGCGTCACTGCGGACGCCGATGAAGGAGTAGCGGGACCAGGTCCGGCCGTTCTCCGCGGACTCGAGGAGGAAGGTGCCGGTGCGTTCGGCCGCGAGCTTGCGGTAGAGCCCGACCGGGGTGTCGCCGTCCGCGAGGAGCCTGCGGCTGACGGGGATGACGCGCCGGTCGACGGCCAGCTTGCGGAAGGTCTCAAGATCCATGGCCGGTGACCTTACTGGGCGAGAGGGAGGACGTCGGCGTCGAAGCAGGTGCGGTCGCCCGTGTGGCAGGCGGCGCCCGTCTGATCCACCCGGACGAGGACGGTGTCGGCGTCGCAGTCGAGCGCGACGGACTTGACCTGCTGGATGTGGCCGGAGGTGTCGCCCTTCACCCAGTACTCCTGGCGGCTGCGGGACCAGTAGGTGCAGCGGCCCGTGGTGAGGGTGCGGTGCAGGGCCTCGTCGTCCATCCAGCCGAGCATCAGTACCTCGCCCGTGTCGTACTGCTGGGCGATGGCCGGGACCAGTCCGTCGGCGCCGCGCTTGAGGCGGGCGGCGATGGCGGGGTCGAGGCTGCTGGCGGGTGTCGTGCCGGGCGTGGGCGTGCTGGTCATGTGCCCCATTGTGCCGTGATGGGGACGGCCGTCCGGGCGTCCGTCCACTGGGCGGACCACCGGGCCCGGTCGTACCCTGGCAGACATGTCGACCCATGCGAAGCGTGAACGTCTACTGCTCGCCGACCTGTTGGAGGCGGCGGGCCCCGAGGCGATGACTCTGTGCGACGGCTGGAAGACCCGTGACCTGGCCGCCCATGTGGTGGTGCGGGAGCGCCGCCCGGACGCTGCGGGCGGAGTTCTGGTGGGTGCGCTCAAGAACCGGCTGGAACGGGTGCAGGCCGAATACGCGGCGAAGCCGTACGAGGAACTGATCCAGCTCATCCGAACGGGTCCCCCGCGGCTGTCCCCGTTCGGCATCAAGCAGGTGGACGAGGCGGCCAACACCGTCGAGTTCTATGTACACGCCGAGGACGTGCGCCGGGCCCAGCCGGACTGGTCGCCGCGCGAGCTGGACCCGGTCTTCGCCGATGTGCTGTGGTCGCGCATCGAGCGAACGGCCAGGATGCTGGGCCGCCGGTCCCCGGTCGGACTGGTGCTGCGCCGCCCGGACGGCCAGACGGCGGTGGCCCACAAGGGGTCCCCGGTGGTGACGGTCACTGGGGAACCGGGCGAGCTGCTGATGTTCGTGTGCGGGCGTCAGGACACGGCGAAGGTGGGGCTGGAGGGCGACGAGGACATCGTGGCCAGGCTGCAGCTGTCGCAGCTCGGCATGTAGGGCGTACGGGCGGGCTCGCCGGGCTCCCGGTCTCAGTCCGGGAGTTCGGCGCGGCGCAGGACGGTGACGGCCAGGCCGGTGACGCCTCCCGCCGCGCAGAGCGCGGCGCTGGCCACGAAGACGGGTCCGGTGCCCCAGGCGGCCACGGCCGCCCCCGTGACGGGGTAGCTGAGCGGCGAGACCGCGTTGGTGAAGAACGTCGAGACCGAGGTGACCCTGCCCAGGTAGGCAGGCTCGGCGGCGGTCTGGATGAGAGCCGCGCACAGCGAGCCGGCCAGACCGGCGAAGAGGCCGACGAGGACTCCGGTGGCGGTTGCCATGGCAACCGACGGGGCGAAGGCGAGTGCGCCGATCGCGACCGATGCGATCACCACCATGAGGCATCCCACGAGTCCGGCGCGGGGCACCCTCCCCCGTACGGCGAGGAGCAGGGCAGCCGCTCCGGCGCCGGTCCCGAACCCGGCGACGATCCAGCCCATCCCCGACGCGCCCCAGCCACGCTGTTCGGCGAGCAGGATGAGCCCGAGGTTGAGGGGGCCGACGAAGCCGAGTTCACTGATGGCGACGACGAGCAGCAGCGCGCCGAGCAGCCGGTTGCGGCGGATGTGGCGCAGCCCGTCGGCCAGCTCCTGCCAGACCGTGGCGGGCGGCCGTGAGGCGGCGTCTTCGGGCTCGGGGCCGCTCTCTTCCTGCAGCGGGCGGATGCGTACGGCGATGAGCAGCGGGAGCGAGAGCGCGAAGAGCACCCCGGCTGCCGCGAACCCGAGCCGGGGGCCACCGAGAGCGATAGCCGCGCCGCCGAGCGGGGCCCCGACGACGTTGGCCGCACGGGCGGCGAGTCCGCGCAGGCCCTGGATGCGGGCCAGTTGCCCCGGGACACTGATCCTCGGCGGCAGAGCGCCGACAGCGGGCAGGAAGAGGGCGTCGACCGCGCCGAAGACGAGTGCGACGACGATCAGCATCCACAGTGCGGGCGAGGTGAAGAGCAGTGCGCCGGCGAGGCCGAGGACGACGAGGGAGCGGGCTGCGTCGCTGCCGATGACGAGGCGGCGGGGTCCGAACCGGTCGGCGAGCACTCCCCCGCCGAGCATCAGGACCGCCCTGGGTAAGGAACCGAGCGCGAGCACGAGTCCGGTCTGGGCGGCGCTTCCGGTACGGGTGGCGGCCCAGGCGAGCGCCATGAAGTAGACGCTGTCGCCGATCATCGAAGCGGTGTACGCGCCGAGCCAGCGCAGCACGTTGCCGTCGCGGTGGGCGGGGCGTTCGATGGTCCGGGCGGGCGCGATTATGCCGGTCACGAGGTGTCCTCTCTCGGGTGCGGGCTCAGGTGCGGAACGGGAATCCGTACAGATGGAGAGCCACGTTCTCCCGGCCCTCCGCGTCGCCCTCCGCATCCCGGGAGCGGCCCAACTCCTCGTAACGGTCGATCACTTCCTGCATCTCGCGGGTGAGAGCGGCCAGCTCGTCGGCAGTGAGCCTGGTCAGGTATTCGGAGCTGGAGGCGGCGCTGCGCCACTCCGGGGACCAACTCTGACGCGCGTCGAGGTAGCCGCGGTAGAGCTCGATGTGCTGATCGAACGCGAGCCGACCGACGGCGGCGTGGGTGGCGGCCTTCTCCGGCGCGTCGCTGAAGTCCTCGTCGTAGAACTTCAGCCCCTTCGACGCGGGCTGCCACCAGCGCTCGCGGCCGTCGTTCCCCTCCCCCTCGGCCGGCTCGATCAGACCGTGGTCCGCGAGCTTGCGCAGGTGGTAACTGACCAGCGAGACCGCCTCGTCGACCTGCTCGGCCAGTTGCGAGGCGGTCGCGCGGCGGGTGATGAACAGCGCGCGGTAGAGCTTCATCCGCAGCGGGTGCCCGAACGCCTTGAGCGTGTCGATGTCCGAGACACGGCGGGATTCCTTGCTTGCCATGCCCCCCAGCGTAGACAGGAAGGAAAATTTGCACAATATTTATTGCGCAAGTTTTGTTGCGCGATGTTCGGCGTCAGCGCGCCGCCGCCTCCCAGCGGTGCCGCGGGGCGACCGGATCGGGTCTCCGTGAGCCCAGCAGCCCGAGCAGGAACCCGGCGGGGATCGTGAGCAGTCCCGGAGTCTGGAGCGGGAACCAGTGGAAGTCCCGGTCCGGGAAGAGGGCGACGGGGGTCCCGGAGACGGCGGGTGACAGCGTCATCAGGACGAGGATCAGCGGCAGCGTCCCGTAGACGATCCAGCGCACGCCGCGGGCGGTGAATCCCGGCCGGAAGAGGGCGTACAGCAGTACGGGCGGCAGGATCGAGGCCGCTGCGGCGAAGGAGAGCGACAGCAGCACCTGCGGGTTGCGGTCCTGGGTGTACGCGGACACCAGGACGCCGAGTGCGCCGATCGCGACGACGGTCCAGCGGGCCCCTCGGATCTCCCTGCGGGACGCCTTCCCGGCGCCCTGCGCACCGGACCGCACCGCGAAGTCACGGGCGAGGGACGAGGCGGCGGCCAGGGTGATGCCGGCGACGGCGGCGAGCGTGGTGGCGAAGGCGGCACAGGCGACGAGGGCGAACAGCGGGCTGTGCCGGGGCCCTTCGGCGCCCGGGTCGAGTGCGCCGGTGACGAGCAGCAGGGAGGTGTTGCCGGCCGGGTCGGCGGCGCGCAGGACGCCCTGGCCGAGCAGGGCCGAGGCGCCGAGCCCGACGACGACGATCCCTGCGCACAGGAGGGCGACCGGGCCCACGGACCAGACGGCGGCACGGCGCGCGGTGTAGGCGTCGCGCAGGGGATACAGCCGCATCATGATGTGCGGCATGCAGGCGGCGCCGAGGACGAGCGTGCACTGGAAGCCGATGAGATCGAGGCTGCCGGCGAGCCCGTGGCCGAACTGGAGCCCCGGGCGGGCGTACGCGCCGCCCTGTTCGCTGCCGTTCCGTGCGGCCTCGAAGAGGGCGAACGGGGACCAGCCGTACCGGGCGAGGACGAGCCCGGCGAGGAGGGTGACGGCGGCCAGGACGACGCCCACCTTCAGGATCTGGATGTAGCCGGTGCCGCGCATGCCGCCGAACGCCGAGTAGCAGATCATCAGGGCGCCGCTGGCGACGGTGCAGCCGGTGAGCGCGCCGTCGGGCAGCCCGAACATCGCGGTCATGACGTGCCCGGCCGTGGTGAGCTGCACGAGCAGGAGCGGCACGAGGACGACGAGGGTGGTGACGCCCAGGGCCCGGCGCACGGAGCGGTCCCCGAGCCGGTCGGCGAGGAAGTCGCCGAGGGTGAACACGCCTTTGCGGCGCATCCGTTCGGCGAGTACCCGCATGACGAGGACCAGGGAGGCGACGGTGGCGAGGGCGAACAGCACTCCGTCGAATCCGGCGAGCGCGACGGAGCCGGTCGTGGAGAGCAGGGTGGCGGCGGAGATGTAGTCCCCGGCGATGGCGAGCCCGCCGCCCACGGGGCCGAGGGCCGCGCCGCCGCCCGCGTAGAAGTGCTCCGGATCGTCCTGGTCGGCGGCGGCCAGTCCGCACAGGAGCAGGGAGACGGCGACGAATCCGAGAAAGATGACCACGGCGAGGGACCGGGCGTCGTACGCACCGCTCATCGGTGGGCCTCCGGCGCCGGAGGTGCTGGTGTGGATGAAGACATAGCCGTTACGGCACCAGCCGGCCCGCACGGGGTACAGCGGCCGACGCCGGGCGGGGGCGCGGGGACAGGATGCCGGGGGGAGGTCTGTGCGCGGGCACATGCGGGTGGCGGTACGGCGGTCGGGGCGCCCGCGGGCGGCGGGGCAAGCCCGGTTGGCGGTCGAGTACCTGAGGGGGCCGGGGGCGGAGCTCCGCCCCCGGCCCTCAGGCTCCGAGCAGGCGGCGGGCCGCCAGGGCCAGGGACACTTCCACCGCGTCGGACGGGCGGGTCAGGCACCGGCCCGTCAGCTGCTCGAAGCGCCGCAGCCGGTTGAGCACCGTGTTGCGGTGGCAGTACAGCCGCGCCCCCGCACGCTGCGCCGACCCGTCGGAGTCCAGCCAGGCGGTGAGCGTCTCGATCAGTACGTCGCGGTCCGCCGGGTCGAGGCGGTCGAGCGGCCCCAGCACCCGGTCGGCGAGCGCCCTGCCGAGGCCCGGGGACGAGACGACGAGCGCGGTCGGCAGATGCTCGTCGAGCAGGACGACACCGCCCGACGAGGGGCAGGCCCGCAGGGCGGTCTCGGCGAGCCGGCGGGCGTCACCGAGGGCGGCGAGACCGCCGACCACGGAGCTGATGCCGATACGGGTGCCCGGCGCCGCGGTCAACTCCGCCGCGATCGAGGCGAGTTCCTCCTCGCCGGCCGGGGCCGCGCCCTCGACCTCCGGCTGGCCGTGGTCGCCGGCCTCCGGGGCGGCGGGCCCCGGAGCCAGCGCCAGGATCGCGAACTCCGCTTCCTGGCCCGGGTGCCAGAGCACGTCCGTGCCGGCGGGCAGCCCCACGGGCTGCTCGCCCGCGCCGTGCGGGGCGCGGCGTGCGGCAGCGACGGCGAGCACCGCGTACCGGCCGTCCACCGGCATCCCCAGCATCGCCGCTGCGTCCGCCAGATCCGCGATCCGGGCCGTGCCGTCGAGCAGCGCGGCCGTCATCAGGCGCTGCTGGTTCTCGCGCCGCCAGACCAGACGGCGTTCGGCCTGCCGGTAGGCGTCCGCCACCACACCGCAGTGTTCGTCGACGAAGTTCCAGACGTCGGCCGCGACATGGACGAGCAGCCGGATGTCCTCGGGATTGCGGCGGGCGGTCTCGTCGACGAGGTCCTGCCAGACCATCGCACCGCCCATCCGGAAGGCGTGCAGCACCGCGTCGAGCGGCACGCCCTGCTTGGCGCGGGCCTCGCCGATCCACCGGGAGGTCCGGTGGGCGGCCTCCCGGAACTCGCGGGGCTGGATCAGGGAGCCGACGTTGTGCCGCAGCGAGTGGTGCACCTCCTGCCACACCTCGGCCGGTTCGTTCTCGATGGCCGTGCGGTACGCCGGTTCCTGTTCCCGCAGCGCCTCGACGAGCCGGTCCGTGAGCTCCGGGAGCCCGGCGATCAGCACCCGGGCGGCCCGGTGCAGTGCGGCGATGGCCTCGCGGTCGGCCAGCGAACGGAAGCGGTGCGGCAACGGCGCTACGGGGGGCGGTCCGTGCAGCGCCCTGATCCGTGAACGTACGACCTGTGGCATGGCGGCCTCCACCGGGAATCGGCCGGCTCGTGGACAGACCGGCTCCGGTGCACCCGGCCCGGCCTTGGGCACGAGCACACCGAATGATCCTGACGCCCGCAGAATGGCATACCGCCCAGTCGGTACCTAGGGGTCTGCGGAGTTCTTATCATCACGGTCCTGCAACCTCCCGGACACATGCGCGTGCCGGGGACCCGACTTCGCCCCGGCTATGCGCGGCCCAGCAGCCTCGCGAGCTCGGTGCGGGACCTGACGCCCAGGGCGGCGAAGACGTTGCGCAGATGGTGGTCGACCGTGCGGGGGCTCACCGAGAGACGTACCGCCACCTCCCGGTTCGTGGCCCCCTCCGAGACGTACCGGGCGATCCGCTGCTGCTGCGGGGTGAGCCCGGCCAGCGGCTCGGGGCCGGTCGCCTCCGGTACGTCCACCGCCTCCCCGGCCGCACGGAGTTCTCCGGCGGCACGGTCCGCCCAGGCGCGGGCCGAGCACCGTTCGAACGCGACCAGGGCGTCGCGCAGGGGGCCCCGGGCCGCACGGGTCTGCCGGCGGCGCCGCAGCCACTGGCCGTGGAGGAGCTGGGTACGGGCGCGTTCGAAGTCGCCGCCCGCCCGGTCGTGGTGGGCCATCGCCTCCTCGTAACGGGCGGCGGCCTCCTCCGGGGGCGCCAGCAGGGCGCGGCAGCGGGCGAGCTGGGCGGGGGCCTGCGGGTCGGTGGTGCGCTCGGTCCAGAGCGCGAACTCCTCGACGGCCGCGGCGAGGGCGTCCGGCGATTCGTCCGCACGGCCCGAGAGCACCGCCGCCTCGACGTAGCACGGCACGGCCAGCATCCGGGTGGCGAAGTGGCCGGTCCGGGGCCCCGGGCCGACCAGGGGAGCGAGCCGGGCCGCCGCTTCGCCCGGCCGCCCGGCGGCCAGGTCGGCGCGGGCGACGGCCCACGTCGCGAGGGTCGCCGCCTGGACCAGGCCGTGGGGCCCGGCGCCGGCCAGCGCGGCGTCGCAGTGGGCGGCGCACGCCTCGGCGGGGCCCTCCACCGAGGCGGCGAGGGCCAGTACGGCGTGCAGATGCGCGGAGGCGTTGGGCTGCCCGGTGCGGCGGGCGGCGTGCAGGCCCTCCAGGGCGTGCGCCCGGGCCCTGGCGTGGCGGCCGGACCGCAGTTCCGCGTAGGCGAGGTGTTCCAGTGCCTGCGGCAGCAGTGCCTCGGGCCCGCGCGTGCGGACGGCGGCGAGGGTGCGGGCACCGGCCCGGCACGCCTCCTCGACCTCGCCCAGCACCAGGGCCGAGACCCCGGCCCGCAGGAGGGCGGCCGGGTCCTCGGTGGCTTCGGCGGCGTCGAGGCAGACCTGGAGGAGGGCGTGGCCCTCGGCGGTACGTCCGCCGAGCACGGCGCACATCCCGGCACGGTAGTGCGCCACGGCCCGGTCGGGCGGGGCGTCGGGAATCCTGTTCATGGCGTCCAGGTAGGCGGCGGCGTCCCCCATCGCCCAGGCCGCTTCGGCGGCGCCGAGCAGGGCGTCGAGGGTGCGGCGCGGGTCGTGCGCGGCGAGCAGCGCGGCCGAGGCGATGAGGGCTTCGCGGGCGTCGGCGGCCGGCCCGTCGCGCAGGGCGAGCATCCCGCGTACGTAGGCGGCGAGGCTGCCGGCGGGAAGGGTGCCGCTCCCGCGGGCCGCGCCGTACGGGGAGGGGCGGCCGGCCGCCGCGCCCGCGTCGGTGCGGGCCAGCAAGGCGCGGGCGCGGGCCGAGTCGCCCGCGAGCCGGGCGTGTTCGGCCGCGGCGGCGAACCGTGCGGCGCGCAGTGTCTCGTCGGTGGAGAGTGTGGCGGCCCGGGCGAGTGCGGCGGACCGTTCGGCGTGCGGGCGGGGCGCGACGGCCGCCGCGGCGAGTTGTCCGGCGAGTGCCGCGTCGGGGCCGGGCGCGGCGCAGGCCCGCTGGACGAGCGGGGCCAGCGGTGACGCACAGGGGCCGGCCAGCAGGGTGGCAAGCAGTTCGTGCACGGCACGGCGTCCGGCCGGCGGTGCGCGGTGCAGGACGGCCCGGCGCAGCAGGGGGTGACTGAAGTGCAGGCGGCTGCCCGTCCGTTGGAGGACGCCGGCGATCCCGGCGGGGCCCAGCAGAACGTGGTCGAGGAAGCCGGTGGCGAGTCCGGCCCCGGCGCCCGCCCGCATCAGCAGCGCGGCGTCCGCCCCCGCGCCTTCGGGTTCGTGTTCCTCCGCCGCCGCGGCCAGCAGGAGGAGGGTCCGGGTGTCGGGTGCGAGGGCGTCGAGGTGGGCCGCGTGGGCGTCGAGGACGCCTTCGCCACCGGGCAGCGGATAGGGCAGCGCGGTGCGCCCGGCCAGCTGGTCGGGGGTGAGGCGGCCGGCGAGTCCGGCGAGCAGGCGCGGGTTGCCCGCCGCTTCCCGCAGCAGTTCGCTCCGTACGACCGGGTCGACGCCTCCGGCCCCGTCGGTGAGCCGGTCGAGCAGCGCCGCCGCGGCGTCGTCGTCGAGCGGGCCGAGCCGGAGTGCCGGCAGCCCGGCGAAACTGGCCTCGTCCTCGGCACCGATGACGACGGCGACCCGGCTGCCCGCACCGAGCCTGCGGGCCGCGAAGCCGAGCGCGGCACGCGAGTCGGGGTCCCAGGCGTGCGCGTCGTCGACGCAGACCAGCAGCGGCCGTTGGGCGCCGAGGCCCCTCAGGAGGGCGAGCAGGCTCCCCGGGGTGATGCCCGAACGCAGCACCTGGTCGGCCTGGGCGGGAAGGACACCGGGGGCCGAGCAGAGCAGGGCGTGCAGTCCGCTGTAGGGCAGCCGTTGCTCGACGGGCTCCCCCGTCGCGTACAGCACCGGTCCCTGCTCGCGTGCGCGGTGGGTCTCGGCCGTCCGCCGCAGCAGCGAGGTACGGCCGAGGCCGGGCGGTGCGGTCAGTACGAGCGCACCGCCGTCACCCGCCCGAAGTCTGCCCAACAGGCTTTCCAGAATGGCGAGTTCACCGCTGCGGCCGTACAGCCGGAGCGGACTGTGCACGGTCGTGGATGAGGTCACGCCGTCACGTTACTTCCGCGTAAACAACCTCGGAAGGTGCGCATCCGGATGCTCCGCCGGGACGGCCGCGTGCGGGGCACGCTCCCAACCGGATGCGGCGGGCGCTGTGCCACCGCACAGCGCCCGCCGCATCAGGCATACGAACGGGCCGGACCGGGGGGCACCGGTCCGGCCCGTCTCCCGTCCGCTAGGAGGTGTGGGGGCAGTTGCCCCGGTACTCGGCGATCGTCAGACTCGCCTGCGGCAGCGGGCAGAGGAACTGCTCGTACCGGGTGTCGTTGTCGATGAACCGCTTCAGCCACGAAATGCTGTACTTCGCGATCGTGGTGTTGGAGGAGTTCGGCGTGAAGTGCGTGGCGCCGCGCAGCTCCAGATACGCCTTGTCCAGGGTGCTGGGCAGCGAGTTGTAGAACGGCTCGGAGTGCGTGGCGACCGGTGCGACGGTGTCACCGTCCGATCCGACCACCAGGGTGGGCGTCCGCACCTCGGGCCAGGTCTTGTCGGTGTTCCAGCCGGTCAGCGGGATCGCCGCCTTCAGCGAGGGACGGTCCTTGGCGGCTTCCAGGGTGCCGCCACCGCCCATGGAGTGGCCCATCACGCCGAGGCGCGAGCTGTCGATCCGGCTGCGGACCGAGCTCTGGTTCGTCAGGTAGTCGAGTGCGGCCAGGAGTTGGTCGCCACGGCTGTCCGGCTGGTCCAGCGTCGTGTTGGTGTCGATGGTGAAGACGACGAAGCCCTGGGAGGCGAGCCGCGGGCCGAGCCAGGCCATGCTGGACTGGTAGGCGGTGAAGCCGGGTGCGACGGCGATCGCGCCGAAGGTGCCGTCCGCGGTGGACGTCGGGTAGTAGATGGTGCCGCCGCCGAAGCCGCCCACCAGCGAGGAGACGGAGGTCTCCGACACGGCGTACGAGCCGCGGAGCGCCTCGATGCTCGAAACGGTCGGCGCGGGACCGCGCTGGTAGGGGTTGTCGGCGGCCTGGGCGCCGGGGACCAGCGCGGTGAACAGACCTGCGGTGGCGGCGGCGGCCAGCAGGGTCCTGAACGTGCGGGTGCGGCCCTGGGTCGTCCGGTGACCGCGCGGGGAGGTACCGCCGAAGGGGAGGAGCTGGTGCACGAGGGGGGTCCTCTCGGTCGTGGCGGAACCACACCGTGATGGGGACCGAGAGCCTCGCCCAAGGCTCTCGGGGTACACCGCGTGGCTGCCGCCGTTGTTCGTTGGCGGTCGCCACTCTCGCGGTGCACCCCGTGCGCGCACATCGGCGAGATCACCGGTCTTCGCGACCGGGTCCCGCCCGCCCCGTCCGGGGCGAGACCTCAGCGGACCGGGTGACCGGCTTCCCGCAGAGCGTCCTTGACCTCGGAGATCCGCAGGTCACCGAAGTGGAAGACGGACGCGGCGAGCACCGCGTCGGCGCCCGCTTCGATGGCCGGAGCGAAGTCCGCGAGGCGGCCGGCGCCACCGGAGGCGATGACGGGGACCGTGACGTGCGCGCGTACGGCCGCGATCATCTCGGTGTCGTAGCCGTCCTTCGTGCCGTCGGCGTCCATCGAGTTGAGCAGGATCTCGCCCGCACCGAGCTCGGCGGCCCGGTGCGCCCACTCGACGGCGTCGATGCCGGTGCCCTTGCGGCCACCGTGCGTCGTCACCTCGAAGGTCCCCGCGGGGGTGCGCCGGGCGTCGACCGAGAGCACGAGGACCTGGCGCCCGAAGCGTTCGGCGATCTCGCGGATCAGGTCGGGCCGGGCGATGGCCGCGGTGTTGACGCCGACCTTGTCGGCCCCGGCGCGCAGCAGCTTGTCGACGTCGTCGGGGGTGCGGACACCGCCGCCGACCGTGAGCGGGATGAAGACCTGCTCGGCGGTGCGGCGCACCACGTCGTACGTCGTCTCCCGGTCACCGCTGGACGCGGTGATGTCGAGGAAGGTCAGCTCGTCGGCGCCCTCGGCGTCGTACAGCTTCGCCATCTCCACCGGGTCACCGGCGTCCCGCAGGTTCTGGAAGTTGACGCCCTTGACGACCCGGCCGTTGTCGACGTCCAGGCACGGAATGACTCGGACCGCGAGGCTCACTTCGCACCTGCCCGGAATGCCTCGACCTCGACCTCGACGACCAGGCTCGGGTCGACGAACCCGGACACGATGATCATCGAGGCGGCGGGCCGTACGTCGTCGAACAGTTCCTTGTGGGCACGGCCCACGTCCTCGACGTCCCGGGCGTGCGTGATGTACATCCGGGTGCGGACGACGTCCTCGCGGCCGAGGCCGGCCTGCTCCAGCGCCTCGAAGGCCACGTTGAAGGAGGCGACGGTCTGCTCGTACGGGCTGCCCGCCGAGATCTGGCCCTTGACCACCGAGGTGCAGCCGCTGACCAGGACGAGGCCGCCCGGCAGCTCCACGGCACGGGAGTAGCCGAACTTCTCCTCCCAGGGGGCGCCGGAGGAGATACGGCGTACGGCGTCCGTCATGCGGAGACCGCCTTGAGCGCCTCTTCCAGCGTGAACGCCTTCGCGTAGAGGGCCTTGCCGACGATCGCGCCCTCGACGCCTTCCGCGACGAGCGAGGAGATCGCCCGCAGGTCGTCCAGCGAGGAGACGCCCCCGGAGGCGACGACGGGCTTGTCGGTGGCGGCGCAGACGTTCTTCAGGAGCTCCAGGTTGGGGCCCTGGAGCGTGCCGTCCTTGGCGATGTCGGTGACGACGTAGCGGGCGCAGCCCTCGGAGTCGAGGCGGGCGAGCGTCTCGTAGAGGTCTCCGCCGTCACGGGTCCAGCCGCGACCGCGCAGGGTGGTGCCGCGGACGTCGAGGCCGACGGCGATCTTGTCGCCGTGCTCGGCGATCACCTTGGCGACCCACTCCGGGGTCTCCAGGGCGGCGGTGCCGAGGTTGACGCGAGTGCAGCCGGTGGCGAGGGCCGCGGCGAGCGAGGCGTCGTCGCGGATGCCTCCGGAGAGCTCCACCTTGATGTCCATGGAGCGGGCGACCTCGGCGATCTGCGCCCGGTTGTCACCGGTGCCGAAGGCGGCGTCCAGGTCCACCAGGTGCAGCCACTCGGCGCCCGCCTGCTGCCAGGTGAGGGCGGCCTGCAGGGGGTCACCGTACGAGGTCTCGGAGCCGGACTCGCCGTGGACGAGGCGGACGGCCTGGCCGTCGCGGACATCGACGGCGGGGAGCAGTTCAAGCTTCGGCATTACAGCGTCTCGATCCAGTTGGTCAGCAGCTGGGCGCCGGCATCGCCGGACTTCTCGGGGTGGAACTGGGTGGCCCACAGCGCGCCGTTCTCCACGGCCGCCACGAAGCGTTCGCCGTGCGTGGACCAGGTCACCCTGGGGGCACGGATCTTGGCGTTGGTGACTTCGAGGGACCAGTCGTGCGCCGCGTACGAGTGCACGAAGTAGTAGCGGGCCTCGGGGTCCATACCTGCGAAGAGCTGGGAGTCCGCGGGAGCGTCCACGGTGTTCCAGCCCATGTGCGGGACGACGTCGGCGCGGAGCGGGCCGACGGTGCCGGGCCACTCGTCCAGGCCCTCCGTCTCCACGCCGTGCTCGATGCCGCGCTCGAACAGGATCTGCATGCCGACGCAGATGCCCATGACGGGGCGTCCGCCGGCCAGCCTGCGGCCGATGATCCATTCGCCGCGGGCCTTCTTCAGGCCCTCCATGCAGGCGGAGAACGCTCCGACGCCGGGCACCAGCAGCCCGTCGGCGTTCATCGCCGTGTCGAAGTCGCGGGTGATCTCGACGTCCGCGCCGACGTGGGCGAGGGCCCGCTCGGCGGAACGCACGTTGCCGAAGCCGTAGTCGAAGACGACGACCTTCTTCTTGTCACTCACAGACGTCCCTCAGTCCCAGAGTCCCTGAATCCGCAGAATGCCCGCGAGCAGGCACATCGCGGAGCCGATCCCGAGCAGGACGACGACGCCCTTGGGCATGCCCTGCTTCCAGAAGGAATAGACACCGCCGGCCAGGAAGAGGCCGACGATGATCAGAATGGTATTGAGCCCGGTCACAGCGCGCCCTTCGTGGAAGGAAGGATTCCGGCGGCGCGCGTGTCGCGCTCGGAGGCGTAGCGCAGGGCGCGGGCGAGCGCCTTGAACTGGCACTCCACGATGTGGTGGGCGTTGCGCCCGTACGGCACGTGGACGTGCAGGGCGATCTGCGCCTGGGCGACGAAGGACTCCAGGATGTGCCGGGTCATCGTCGTGTCGTACTCGCCGATCATCGGCGCCATCTTCTCGGGCTCGGTGTGCACCAGGTACGGGCGGCCGGAGAGGTCGACGGTGACCTGGGCGAGCGACTCGTCCAGGGGGACGGTGCAGTTGCCGAAGCGGTAGATGCCGACCTTGTCGCCGAGGGCCTGCTTGAAGGCGGCGCCGAGCGCGAGGGCGGTGTCCTCGATGGTGTGGTGCGAGTCGATGTGCAGGTCGCCGTCGGTCTTGACCGTGAGGTCGAAGAGGCCGTGGCGGCCGAGCTGGTCGAGCATGTGGTCGTAGAAGCCGACCCCCGTCGACACATCGACTTTGCCGGTGCCGTCGAGGTTGATCTCGACGAGCACGGACGTTTCCTTCGTGGTGCGTTCCACGCGTCCTACGCGGGGGTTCATGCCTCGTGCTCCTTCTTGGCGTTCTCAGTGACAAGCGTGCGCACCGCATCGAGGAACGCGTCGTTCTCGTCCGGGGTTCCTGCGGAGACCCGCAGCCATCCCGGTACACCGTTGTCCCGGACCAGGACGCCCCGGTCGAGGATCTGCCGCCAGGCGGTGTGGCTGTCGGCGAAGCGGCCGAACTGGACGAAGTTGGCGTCCGAGTCGGTCACGTCGAAGCCGAGGGCGCGCAGCTCGTCGACGATCCGGTCGCGCTCGCTCTTGAGCTGCGCGACGTACCCGAGCAGCGTATCGGTGTGTTCCAGGGCGGCGAGTGCGGTGGCCTGGGTGATGGAGGACAAGTGGTACGGCAGCCGCACCAGCTGTACGGCGTCGACGACGGCCGGGTCCGCGGCGAGGTAGCCGAGGCGCAGTCCGGCGGCGCCGAACGCCTTCGACATGGTGCGCGAGAGCACCAGGTGCGGGCGGCCCTCGATCAGCGGGAGCAGCGAGGGGTGGTGGCTGAACTCGCCGTACGCCTCGTCGACGACGACCATCGACGGCTTGGCCGCCTGTGCCGCCTCGTACAGGTCGAGGACGGTCTCGGCGTCGACGGCGGTGCCGGTGGGGTTGTTGGGCGAGGTGATGAAGACGACGTCGGGCCGCTGCTCGGCGATGACCTTGCGGGCCGCCGCGACGTCGATGGTGAAGTCCTCGTTGCGCGGCCCGGAGATCCACCCCGTGCCGGTGCCGCGCGAGATGAGCGCGTGCATCGAGTACGAGGGTTCGAAACCGATCGCCGTGCGCCCCGGGCCGCCGAAGGTCTGGAGGAGCTGCTGGAGCACCTCGTTGGACCCGTTGGCCGCCCAGACGTTGGCGCAGCCGACCTCGTGTCCGGCGGTGCGGGTGAGGTAGCGGGCGAGCTCGGTACGGAGCTCGACGGCGTCCCGGTCGGGGTAGCGGTTGAGGTCGCGGGCGGCTTCGCGGACCCGCTCGGCGATCCGGTCGACCAGCGCCTCGGGGAGCGGGTACGGATTCTCGTTGGTGTTCAGGCGTACGGGTACGTCGAGCTGCGGCGCCCCGTAGGGGGACTGGCCCCGGAGCTCCTCGCGGATGGGGAGCGCGTCCCAGGGATTGCGGGTGGTGCTGTCGTTCGTCACGCCTGCGGAACCTTCCAGCCACGGTGTTCGTCGAGTTCGCCTTCGGCGAAACGTGCCTTGAGCGCCGCGCCGTGCGCGGGGAGGTCCTCGGCCTCGGCGAGGGTCACCACGTGGTGCGTGACCTCGGCGAGCGCGTCGCGCGTGTAGTCGACGATGTGGATGCCGCGCAGGAAGGACTGCACGGAGAGGCCCGAGGAGTGGCAGGCGCAGCCGCCGGTGGGCAGGACGTGGTTGGAGCCCGCGCAGTAGTCCCCGAGGGAGACCGGCGACCACGGGCCGACGAAGACCGCTCCGGCGTTGCGGACCCGGTCCGCGAGGGCGGCGGCGTCCGCGGTCTGGATCTCCAGGTGCTCGGCGGCGTAGGCGTCGACGACCTTGAGACCGTCCTCCAGGTCGTTGACCAGGACGATCGCGGACTGACGGCCGGCCAGGGCGGGCTCGATCCGGTCCGTGACGTGCTTGGTCGCCGCGATCTGCGGCTTCAGCTCGGCCTCGGTGGCGGCGGCCAGTTCCTCGGAGTCGGTGACGAGGACCGCCGCGGCCATGGGGTCGTGCTCGGCCTGGCTGATCAGGTCGGCGGCGACGTGCACCGGGTCGGCGGTCGCGTCGGCGAGGATCGCGATCTCCGTCGGGCCGGCTTCGGCGTCGATGCCGATGCGGCCCTTGAGGAGGCGCTTGGCCGCGGCGACGTAGATGTTGCCGGGGCCGGTGACCAGGTTCACGGGCAGGCAGTCGGCCGTCCCGTACGCGAACATCGCGACGGCCTGGGCGCCGCCCGCCGCGTACACCTCTCGGACGCCGAGCAGGGCGCAGGCGGCGAGGATGGTGGGGTGCGGCAGTCCGCCGAACTCCTTCTGCGGCGGCGAGGAGACGGCGATGCCTTCGACGCCCGCCTCCTGGGCCGGTACGACGTTCATGACGACGGACGAGGGGTAGACGGAGCGCCCGCCCGGTACGTACAGACCGACGCGCTCGACGGGCACCCACTTCTCGGTGACCGTGCCGCCCGGGACGACCTGGGTGGTGTGCGTGGTGCGGCGCTGCGCGCGGTGGACGAGGCGGGCGCGGCGGATCGACTCCTCCAGCGCGGCGCGTACGGCGGGGTCGAGCTGCTCCAGCGCCTCGTCGAGGGCGGCGGCCGGGACCCGGATCGAGTCGAGGCGTACGCCGTCGAATTTCTCCCCCCACTCGATCACTGCCGCTGAGCCGCGATGGCGTACGTCCTCGCAGATGGGCCGCACCGTTTCCAGGGCGGCTTCCACGTCGAACTCGGCACGGGGCAGCAGGTCGCGCAGGTCGCCGCCCTCGGGGAGGGCATTGCCGCGCAGATCGATTCGAGAGATCACACCGCAATTCTCTCAGACCGCTTCCGGCGCCCGGACGCCCGTATCACTGGCTGATACATGCCCCGGCTGTCACTGCTGACTACTAGCGTTCACGCCGTCACACAGGGGGAAGAACATGTGTACGGCATCTGCACAGAGGGGACGGCAGTGACCGAGCCGCAGGATGGCGATATCCCGGACGGCCTCAGCGCAGCGGAGCTGGGCATGTGGCAGTCCTTCCGGAACGGCACCACCTACGACCTGCGCACCCGCGACCCGGTGCGCGACGATCCGTTCGCGGCGCACATCTGGGGACCCGAGCGGAGTGTCGGCGCCCGGACGGTGGCCAGGCTGCTGCTGAGCGGGCCGCAGGCACGGCACGGCCGGGTGGCGGCGCTGAAGCTCCGGGGCGTACGGATCACGGGGCGGCTGGACCTGGCGGGCGGGCGCGTCTCCCCGTACGTCGAGCTGACGGGCTGCCGTTTCGAGCAGGAGGTGGTGCTGCCCGAGTGCCACTTCACGACCCTGCGGATGGTCGGCTGCTCGATTCCGCGGCTGGAGGCGGCCCGGCTGCACACCGAGGGCGATCTCCATCTGCCGCGCTGCCGGATCGAGGGAGGTATCCGGCTCACGGACGCCCAGATCGGGACGGACCTGCTGATCAACCAGATCAGCATCGGCCCCGACCGGCGGGGCCGCGCCCTGACCGCCGACGGTCTCGCGGTGGCCCAGGACCTGCAGGCCGAGATGGTCGAGACACGCGGCGAGCTGAGCCTGCGCGGCGCGAAGGTCGGCGGCTCACTCAGCCTGCGCGGCAGCAGACTGCGGGGCACGGAGGGGCGGCGGGCGCTCAACGCCCCGCAGCTGACCGTCGAACGCACGCTGTACATGACCGAGGCATGGGTGAGCGTCGACACCGGGAACCAGGGCACCACTCCCCCGTACGGCATCACGCGCTCCTCGGCCACGCCGGCGCGCGGCACCCGCTCCCAGGTCTTCGAGTGCCGGGGCGGGGTGCGGCTCGACGACGGCAGGTTCGGGGACGCGGTGGACCTGCACAAGGCGCGGTTCGTGCTGGCCCGGCACGAGGAGCTGTCGCTGCGCAGGATCGTCACCCCGGAGCTCCGGTTCAACGCGGAGCGCCCGGAGGAGGGCCGGGTCGTGCTGAACGGGGCGAAGGTCGTCACGCTGATCGACGTGTCGAGCAGCTGGCCGGGCCCGGGCGGCCTGGCGATGGGCGGCTTTGTCTACGAGAACCTCGTCCCGTACGGGCACTTCCCGCTCTCCCGGAGGCTGGAGTGGGTGCTCGCGGCGACTCCGGAGTACGTCCCCGAGCCGTACGAGCGGCTCGCCACCGTGCTGCGCGGCTGCGGCGAGGACGCGGACGCCCGCGAGGTGCTGCTCGCCAAGCAGCGCCGGCGCCGGGAGACGCTGCCGCCCGCCGCAAGGCTGTGGGGGTACCTCCAGGACTGGACGGTGGCGTACGGCTACCGGCCGGGGCGGGCGGCCGTGTGGATGGCCGTGCTGTGGGCGGCGGGCGCGGTGGCGTTCTCCCGCTACGACCCCGAGGCGATCAAGCAGGACGAGCATCCGGAGTGGAACGCCGCCCTGTACGCGCTCGATCTGCTGGTGCCGGTGATCAACCTCGGGCAGGACGGTTACTGGCGACTGGAGGGCGGCTGGCAGTGGGTCGGGGCGGCTCTCGTCCTGCTGGGCTGGATACTGGCCACGACGGTCGCGGCCGGCGCCTCACGGCTGCTGCGCCGCGGATGACGGCCCGAAGCCGCCGGACACCGCAACGGCCTTTGCCACAGGGGCTGTCCGCGTTCCGGACGGGGGGCGGGAACGGGCAACCGAAGGGCGGTTTCAAGCCAGAATCCGATATTTCCTTTGCCTTTTCTTGACCCTCGTCAGGGCAACCCTCCGACTCGGCACAGAAGCTTCACCTCACCCCTCTGGCGCGCCCCTCACCAGCGCTTTTCAATGGTCTGCACCATGTCATTCCTTCGCGCTCTGCTCAGCACCACGCGCATGATCCGGCACAGCCCCGAGCTGTCCGCCGGACTGCCCGCGGATGACGCTGTGCTGCTCGACGCACCCGACGAACGGCTCTCCCCCGCCCTGGTGGCCGCCGCCCTCGGTGCGTACGAACCCGCCGCCGAACTCCTCGCCGCCACCAGGGAGGGCGCCGAGTGGGAGACCCGCGACCGGTGCCTCGCCCGCCTCGTCACCTTCGCGCACAGCCGCGACGGCTGGCTCGCCGACTGGCTGACCGCCGCCCCGCGCGACCCGGACGCACTGCTCGTCAAGGCCGGCCTCGCCGTCCACCGCGCCTGGGAGTCGCCCGCCCGCGCCGAGCGGCTGCGCGAGGTGGGTCCGCTCATCTCGGCGGCGGCCGAGGCCCAGCCGGGCGACCCGGTGCCCTGGCGGCTCGCCCTGGACCACGCCCGCGGTACGCATGCCACGCACACCGCCTTCGAGGCCCTGTGGGAGCAGGCCATACGGCGGTCCCCGCACCACTACGGCTGCCACGTCGCGGCGCTCCAGTACCTCTCCGCCGCCTGGTACGGCTCGCACCGCGAGTGCTTCGACTTCGCCGAGCAGGCGGCCGAGGACGCCCTGCCCGACTCCCTGGTGCAGGCGTTGCCGGTACGGGCGGCGTTCGCCCTGCTGCTCGACTCGAAGCTCGCGGCACGGACCAACCCGGTGCAGGTGGACCGGATCGACGCCGCGGCCGATCTCGCGATCACGCTCTCCGGTGCGTACCGGCCCGGCGACCCCTGGCCGGCCGAGGTGCGCAACCTCCTGGCGTACGTCCTCGTCGTACGCGGGCGCTGGGACGAGGCGCTGGAACAGTTCCGGCTGATCGGACCGCAGGCGACCTCGTTCCCGTGGTCCTCGGTGTCCGACGATCCGCTCGGTCAGTTCCTCGACGCGAGGGACGGCGCACGGCTCCAGGTGGCCTCCCTGACCCCCTTGCGCAACCGGGACGGCCGCAGCCGCCCGCGCGGCCATTACGCTTGACCGTTGTGACCACCGCTCGCCTCCCCCTCTTCCCGCTCAACGCGGTGCTGTTCCCCGGCCTGGTGCTGCCGCTCAACGTCTTCGAGGCGCGTTATCGCGCCATGATGCGCGAGTTGCTGCAGACCGACGAGGACGAACCGCGCCGCTTCGTCGTGGTCGCGATCCGCGACGGCCGCGAGATCGCTCCGACCTCCACCGGGATGCCGGACAGCCTCGCCGCCGCCGTCCCCGTCGACCGCGCACCGGCCGACGGCTTCGGCCCCGACCCGATCCAGTCCTTCCACCGGGTCGGCTGCGTCGCGGACGCCGCGAAGATCCGTGAGCGCGCCGACGGGAGCTTCGAGATCCTGGCCACCGGCACGGTCCGGGTCAAGCTGCTCTCCGTCGACGCGAGCGGCCCCTATCTGACCGCCGAGGTCGAAGAGCTGAGCGAGGAACCGGAGGCCGACGATGCCTCCGGGACCGGCGGGGCCGACGAGGCCGGCGCGCTCGCCGAGGGCGTCCTGCGCGCCTTCCGCAGCTACCAGAAGCGGCTCGCGGGGGCCAGCGAACGTTCACTGACCACCGGGGCCGACCTTCCTGACGACCCGTCGGTGGTCTCGTACCTGGTGGCCGCCGCGGCCGTACTCGACATCCCGTCGAAGCAGCGTCTGCTCCAGGCCCCGGACACCGCGACGCGCCTGCGCGAGGAGCTGGCCCTCCTGCGGCAGGAGACCGCGGTCATCCGGCATCTCCCGTCGCTGCCCGCGGTGGAACTGACCCGGGCTCCCACGCACCCCAACTGACCCGAGGACCTGGCCCTGTGGCGAAGAAGCCGAAGAAGCAGCAGGGCGGCACCCCGGCCACGGTCGCCCTGACCGCGGCGGGCACCGCCTTCACCGTCCACGCCTACGAGCACGATCCGTCCTCCCCGTCCTACGGCGAGGAGGCGGCCGAGGCCCTCGGCGTCTCCCCCGACCGGGTGTTCAAGACGCTGGTCGCCGACGTGGACGGCGAACTGACCGTGGCGGTCGTCCCGGTGGCCGGCTCCCTGGACCTGAAGGCACTGGCATCGGCGGTCGGCGGCAAGCGGGCCACGATGGCGGACCCGGTGGCCGCGGAGCGCACGACGGGCTACGTACGCGGCGGAATCTCCCCCCTGGGCCAACGCAAGCGCCTGCGCACGGTGCTGGACGCCTCGGCACGGACCCACCCGACCATCTGCGTCTCGGCGGGCCGCCGCGGCCTGGAGGTCGAACTGACGGCCACGGACCTGGCCTCACTGACGAACGCGGTCTTCGCCCCGATCGGCCGGGACTGACGCCGGGGGACCTCATCTCTTCAGCCCGTCCGGCGTTTGAGGACCGGGGCCTGGGCGGAGCCCCGGTTCGGGAAGGGGCGGGCAGGGGCACAAGCCCGCCGCAGGCGCCCCGCACCCCGCACCCACCCACCGCGGGCTACGGGCTACGGGCTACAAGCCAAAACTACGGACTACGACTGCCCGGCCCCCGGCAAGGACGCTCCCCCGTCCGGCACCGCAGACCCCTCCCACTCCGGCTCCGGCTCCGGATCCCGCGGCGCGAACAACGCCGTCAGCCCCAGATGCACCAGCATCGCCACGATCGGCCACGCCAGCACGACCCCCACCGCGTTCAGCTTCAGCGGCGCGTCGAAGACGACCCCCTTGCCGACCTCCTTGGCCCGCGCGACCACGTCCGAGGACGGTCCGAACCAGACCCCGATGCCCCAGGCCAGCAGCGAACCGAGCAGCCCGCCGAGCGCGAGCCCGGACACCAGCAGAATGCCCCCGAGGCGCCGGTAGAGGAACACCGCGAGGGCGGACACGATCCCGAAGCCGAGCGCCAGCAGCACGAACGTGCCGTCCGCCCCGATGGCCTCCTCGCCCTCGCTGTCCTTCAGGAAGACCGCGGTGTCGTCGGAGATCAGCGGCACCCGGGGCGCCAGCCACAGCCAGAGCAGCCCGAGCACCACGCCCGCCGCCGTCAGCACCGCGGTGATCACGGCGGCCTGCCGCAGCTCCGCGGACAGGTCCTTGCCGTACACCGGCTCGTGGCCGGGTGAGGGGTGCGACCCCGACGGCGGCTTCTGCCACGGATCGTTGGACGAGGGCTGGTGCGGCGGCGTCAGAGGTGCGGTCACCGTGCCATCGTGCCAGGTGACCCTGTGCGGCGCCTCACCGGACCGATTACGCCCCGGCAACGCGCCGCCGGCGCCGTACCCCGGCACCCGCTAGCGGACCGCCGCCCGCCGGTACGCCCACGTCGCCACGGCCAGCGACAGCACGCCCACCACGGCGCACACCGCGAGATCCAGAGCGATGACCGGCCAGTCGGGATGCGCGTCGAAGGACCGCGCGAGCGCCTCCACGCCGTACGTCGAGGGCAGCAGGTCGCGCGCCCACCCGACCGGCCCGGGCAGCCGGTCGGCCGGCAGCACGCCCAGCAGCAGGGCCGCGGACATGCCCAGCTGCCCGAGCAGCGTCGCGAGTTCCTGACGCGGCGCCAGCAGCCCCAGCGCCGCCCCGAGACCGGCCAGCGCGGCCCCGGAGAGCGGGACCACGGCGACGAGCACCCACAGGTGCGTCATCGGGAGCTGGAAGAGCACACTGCCGGTGACGGCCGTGACGACCGTGCCGGGCACGGTGAAGGACGCGTACGCCCCGGCCGCCCCCAGCACCACCGCGGCCGGCGGTACGGGCAGCGTGGCGTAGTGGTCGAGTCCGCCACTGGCCCGCAGCTGGCCGAAGTACTGGGCGAGCAGGTTCAGCGCGACGAAGGCCACGACCAGCACGCTGGACCCGGCGACGACGGCCCGAGCCTCGGAACCCCCGTCGACGACCCCGCGCATCAGGACCATGATCCCGACGGACTGGAAGGTCGCCACGAACAACAGCGGGATCCGGGCGACCCGGGCCCGCGAGAGCTGGGCGCGGTACACGGCGGCGAGCGCGGGCAGCAGCCCGGCCCGCGGGGCCAGCGGTGCCGGCGCCCCGGCGGAGGCGTCGGGCGGGCCTGCCGCGGCACCGAACCGTCCGGCCACCGCCCCCGCTTCCGCCCCCGGCTCCGTCGCCGCCTCCGCGCGCACGATGCTCGTCACCTGGCGATGCTCCCCTTCGATACGCACACGTTCACGCCTTCACCAGCCCCTCGGTCGCCCGGACCGCGTCCCCGCCGAGCGCCAGATAGACGTCCTCCAGGCTGGGCGTGGCGAGCGTGAAGTCGTCGAGTGCGGCGAACGCCGCACCGCCGGTCACCGCGGCCACCGCCGCCCGCGCCTCGTCGGGCGCCAGCCGCAGCACCCAGCGGCGCCCGGACTCCTGGGCGGACCCGCGCAGGGCCGCGACCTCGGGTACGTCCAGGGGGGCCCGCTCGCGCCAGACCAGTTCCACCCGGACCTCTCCCGCCACCTGCTCCTTGAGCCCGTGCGGGGTGTCGCAGGCGATGACCTTGCCGCGTTCGAGTACGGCGACCCGGTCGAGCACCGTCTCGGCCTCGATCACGTTGTGGGTGACGAGCAGCACCGTGACGCCCCGCTCGGCCCTGCGCCGGTCGATGGCGGCCCATACGGCGCGCCGGGCGACGGGGTCCATACCGGTCGTGGGTTCGTCCAGGACGAGGACGGGACGCTCCCCCACGAGCGTGGCGGCGAAGCAGGCGAGCCGCCGCTGGCCGCCGGACAGCTTCTTCAGGGGGCGCCCGGCAAGTTCGGTCAGGCCGAGTTCGTCGAGTACGGCATCGCGCGCGGCGCGCGCCTCGCGGACCCGGAGGCCGCGCAGCCGGCCGGTGGTCTCGGCGGCGAGGGAGACGGTCAGCTCGTCGAGGGCGGTGCTTTCCTGCCCGAGGTAGCCGATCAGCCGGGAGGCCCGCTCGGGGTGGCGCACGAGGTCGTGGCCCAGCACTTCCACGCTGCCGGAGTCGGGCCGCATCAGTCCGGTGAGCTGGCGCACCAGGGTGGATTTGCCCGCCCCGTTGGGGCCGAGCAGGCCGAAGATCTCGCCCTCGCGGACATCGAGGCAGATCCCGTCGGTGGCGCGCACCTCGGGAGTGGCCGCCGCGCCGCGGCGCCCGCGGACGGCGGGATAGGTCTTGACCAGATCACGCACCGCGCACACGGTCCCGGTTCCGGTCTGTGCCTGTGCTGTGCCCGTACTCACGAGGTACGAGGGTACGGGGTCGGATGCCCCGGATTGCGCCCGGGGTCACACCGGCCGGACACGAGCGGACGCGCCGCCGGCCCCGCGTCGGCGAGGCGCTCCGCCCGCCTATGGCCCCTTTCGGCCATTACTCCGCGACGGGCGCGTGCTCCGCCGCGGCCCGGACGTCGATCTCGCGCCAGAATCCGGCTCTGATCGCGTACCGGTCGTGTTCGTCGATCTGGTCGTCCTTGTGGGCGAGCAGACCGAACCGGGCCGCGTACCGCAGGAGCTCGCCGTCGATCCGGTGCGGGATCCGCGGGTACATGGTCGACAGCTTCTGGAGATGGACGGTCTCCGGCAGCCGCTCCATCCACCGGCGGGCGAAGACCTGGCCGACCTCGAACGGGTCGCCGCCGACGGTCGTGATGTCCTCCTCCCGGTCCGCCCAGCGCTGTTCGGCGCTGGTGAGCTGGGCCAGGGTCGGCAGCGAGGCCGTCTCGGCGGGCTCGCCGAGCGGTCCGCCGCGCTCGACCCAGCCCTTGTCGGAGGACCAGCGCAGCGTGGCGTTGGCGGGTGCGGGCGGCGGAGTGGGGTGCTGTGCCGCCTGGCTGCCGGGGCCGCGGAGGCTCGCCAGGTCCTTGGGCGTGGGGACACCCCGGTGGCCGGGGGCGGGCTGGGTGCCGGTGTCCTGGCCGGCCGGCGCCGAGGCGCCGTTGCGGGCGGCGGCGGCCTGGGCCTCCGATGCCCGTTCGGCGGAGGCCGCCAGCGCGGCTTCCGGGAGGGGCGCGGAGAGGATCGCGGCGATCTCGGGGCGCGGGACGGGAGGCGGCGCGCAGATCCCGCCGATCTCCTTGGCCCGTACCGCCTTGGTGATCCAGGCCCGGTCCAGCACCCGGCGCTCGTCGGCCTCCGCGACCAGGTCCTCGGACTGGTTGTAGTCGCCGTCGGCGGCCTGAACGGCCCAGAGGTGGACGGCCACCCCGTGTTCCTTGGCCGACATCAGCCCCGGCAGCAGGTCGCCGTCGCCGGTCACGAGCACCACGTCGGAGCAGGCGCGGTTCCTGGCGAGCTCGGTGAGCTCGGCGTGCATCGCCGCGTCGACCCCCTTCTGCGCCCATCGGCCGTCACTGCGGGTGAGGGCGCCCAGCCGAACGGTCACGCGGGGCATCACCCGGAGCCTGCGGTGTTCCGGCTGCGGTACGCGGTCGGGGGCGCCGTCGAACCAGTAGATCCGGAGCAGGGGCTGCTGCGTGTCCGCCTCCGCGCGTTCGCGCAGGCCCTGGATCAGGGCCGCGTGGTCGACGGTGATGCGGGAACGGGCGGGCTCTCCGGCCAGCAGGCTCGCGGCTGCGCCCAGCAGGTAGCCGGCGTCCACCAGGACGACGCAACGGTCCACGCGTTCCACCCTCTTCCAGGAATTCGGGAACGGTTTTCGGCGGGCCCGGTCGTGGGGGGTGGGCCTGCTTACTCAGGGTTTCCTTCGAGTCTGCCCGACCACACGGGGGTTAACGTCCGGAACTCGATCATCGGCGTGGCGGATCGGAAAAACGGCGCGACACACCCCCTCACTACGCACGGTAATGATCCAAAATGCGGCGTTTGTGGCGCTATGTGAGTCTGACAGCGGTCCTGGCCCCGAGAGTCCCTATAGGAGGAACACCATGGCCAAGAACAAGAACCGCAAGCAGGGCAGCCAGCAGGATCGCGCCGCGTCCGCCGCGGAGCGAAGCGCGCAGGAGGCGAAGACCTCGTCCTTCGAGGCACAGAGTTCGCCTCAGTCGCAGCCTCAGGGCAGCCCCGCTGATGTTGCCCGTAAGCACCAGCGGCGCTTCGGCCACAACTGACCGGGTCCTTTGCCGGTCCGGCCGCAGGCCGACAGCCGAGAGGGGCGCCCCGCTTTCGCGGGGCGCCCCTCTCGTACGTACTACGGACCGCGGAGGTCTCAGCCGGCCAGGCAGGACGGGCCGAGCAGGACCTTCAGGTCCCCGAACAGTGCCGGGTCCGGCTTCACCCGGTGCCGGTCGAGCCGGAGCACGGTGGTCTTCCGGGGGCCCTGGAGCCTGATCCGCACCTCGGTGTCGCCGCGGTGGTGGCTGAGGACCTCGCCGAGGCGGCTGACCATCGGCGGGGTGATCTTGACCGTGGGGATGGTCAGCACGACCGGTGCGTTGGTCCCGGCCGAGGACACGTCGGGGACCTGCATCTCCATCGCGACCAGGCGGGGCACGTCCTCGCGCTTGTCGAGACGTCCCTTCACGAAGACGACGGTGTCCTCCACGAGCTGGGTGGAGACCAGCTGGTACGTGGCCGGGAAGAACATGCACTCGATGGAGCCCGCGAGGTCCTCGACGGTGGCGATCGCCCAGGCGTTGCCCTGCTTGGTCATCTTGCGCTGGAGGCCCGAGATGATGCCGCCGATCGTGACGATCGCGCCGTCCGAGTGCTCTCCGCCGGTGAGCTGCGAGATCGCGGCATCGGACTTGTCCGACAGCACGTGCTCGATACCGAAGAGCGGGTGGTCGGAGACGTACAGGCCGAGCATTTCGCGCTCCTGCGCGAGCAGGTACGACTTCTCCCACTCGATGTCGGAGAACTCCACGTCGAGCCCGAAGCCGGGCTCGTCGGTCTCCTCCTCGCCCATGCCGCCGAAGAGGTCGAACTGCCCCTCGGCCTCCTTGCGCTTGACCTGGACCACGTTGTCGATCATCGGCTCGTGGTGGGCGACGAGGCCCTTGCGGGTGTGGCCCATCTCGTCGAAGGCGCCCGCCTTGATGAGCGATTCGACGGTGCGCTTGTTGCAGACGATCGCCTCGACCTTGTCGAGGAAGTCGGGGAAGGAGCTGTACTTCCCCTTCGCCTTGCGGGTCTTGATGATCGAGTCCACGACGTTCTGGCCGACGTTACGGATCGCGGTCAGGCCGAAGAGGATCACGTCGTCGCCCTGGGCGGCGAAGTTGGACACGGACTCGTTCACATTGGGCGGCAGCACCTTGATGCCCATGCGCCGGCACTCGTTGAGGTAGACCGCGGACTTGTCCTTGTCGTCCTTCACGGACGTGAGCAGCCCCGCCATGTACTCGGCCGGGTAGTTCGCCTTGAGGTACGCCGTCCAGTAGGTGACCAGGCCGTACGCCGAGGAGTGCGCCTTGTTGAACGCGTATCCGGCGAAGGGGACCAGGACGTCCCAGAGGGCCTTGATCGCCGCGTCGGAGAAGCCCTTCTCCTTGGCGCCCGCCTCGAAGAGGACGAAGTTCTTCGCCAGTTCCTCGGGCTTCTTCTTGCCCATCACGCGGCGCAGGATGTCGGCTTCGCCGAGTGAGTATCCGGCGACGATCTGGGCGGCCTTCTGCACCTGCTCCTGGTAGACGATCAGGCCGTAGGTGAGGCCGAGGACCTCCTTGAGGGGCTCCTCCAGCTCCGGGTGGATCGGGGTGATCTCCTGGCGGGCGTTCTTCCGCTCGGCGTAGTTCGTGTGCGAGTTCATGCCCATCGGGCCCGGCCGGTACAGGGCCGAGACGGCGGAAATGTCCTCGAAGTTGTCGGGCTGCATCTGGCGCAGCAGCGAACGCATCGGGCCGCCGTCGAACTGGAACACACCGAGCGTGTCACCGCGGCAGAGCAGTTCGTACGTCTTGGGGTCGTCCAGCGGGAGGGAGAGCAGGTCCAGCTTGATGCCCTTGTTGGCCTCCACCATCTTGACGGCGTCGTCCATGATGGTCAGGTTCCGCAGGCCGAGGAAGTCCATCTTCAGCAGGCCGAGCGACTCGCACTGCGGGTAGTCCCACTGCGTGATGGTGACGCCGTCGGTGTGCCGCACCCAGATCGGGGCGTGGTCGACGATCGGCTCGCTGGACATGATGACGCCGGCGGCGTGCACACCCATCTGCCGGACCAGGCCCTCGACGCCCTTCGCGGTGTCGATGACCTTGCGTACGTCCGGCTCGTTCTCGTACATCCCCCGGATCTCGCCCGCCTCGCTGTAGCGCGGGTGCTTGGGGTCGGTGATGCCGTTGAGGTCGATGCCCTTGCCGAGGACGTCGGCGGGCATGGCCTTGGTGAGCCGGTCGCCCATGGCGTACGGATAGCCGAGGACGCGGGCGGAGTCCTTGATCGCGTTCTTCGCCTTGATCTTTCCGTACGTACCGATCATGGCGACCTTGTCGGCGCCGTACTTCTCGGTGACGTACCGGATGACCTCCACGCGCCTGCGCTCGTCGAAGTCGATGTCGACGTCGGGCATGGAGACGCGCTCGGGGTTCAGGAACCGCTCGAAGATCAGTCCGTGCTCGATCGGGTCGAGGTCGGTGATGCCCATGGCGTACGACACGATCGAGCCGGCCGCCGAGCCTCGGCCGGGGCCGACCGCGATGCCCTGGTTCTTGGCCCACATGATGAAGTCGGCGACGACCAGGAAGTACCCCGGGAACCCCATCTGGATGATGATGTCCAGCTCGTACTCGACCTGCTTCTGCCGGTCCTCGGGGATGCCGTTCGGGAAGCGGCGGTTCATGCCGACCCGGACCTCTTCCTGGAACCAGGTGACCTCCGTGTAGCCCTCCGGGATCTCGAACTTCGGCATCAGGTTCTTCGCCTCGAACATCCCGGAGGTGTCGATCTGCTGGGCGACCAGCAGGGTGTTGGCGCAGCCCTCTTGCCAGGCGTCGGAGGAGTCGACGCCGTACATCTCGTCGGTCGTCTTGAGGTAGTAACCGGTGCCGTCGAAGCGGAAGCGGTCCGGGTCCGAGAGGTTCTTGCCGGTCTGGATGCAGAGCAGCGCGTCGTGCGCCGTGGCCTCGCCGGCGTAGGTGTAGTGCGAGTCGTTCGTCACGAGCGGCGGGATGCCGAGCTTCTTGCCGATCTCCAGGAGCCCGTCGCGGACCCGGCGCTCGATCTCGATCCCGTGGTCCATCAGCTCCAGGAAGTACTTGCCCTCGCCGAAGATGTCCTTGTAGTCCGAGGCCGCCTGCACCGCCTCGTCGAACTGGCCGAGCCGCAGACGGGTCTGCACCTCACCGGAGGGACACCCGGTGGACGCGATCAGACCCTCGGACCACTGGGAGATGGTCTCCTTGTCCATGCGGGGCCACTTCTGGAGCCAGCCCTCGGCGTACGCGTCGGAGGAGAGCCGGAAGAGGTTGTGCAGCCCGGTGCTGTTCGACGCCCAGATCGTCTTGTGGGTGTAACCACCCGAACCGGACACGTCGTCGCGCTTCTGGTGCGGCTGTCCCCACTGGACCTTGCGCTTGTGCTTGCGCGACTCGGGCGCGACGTACGCCTCGATCCCGATGATCGGTGTCACACCCGCCTTCTTCGCCGAATGGAAGAAGTCGTACGCACCGTGCAGGTTGCCGTGGTCCGTCATCGCGATGTGCGACATGCCCATCTCGTTGCACGCCTCGAACATGTCCTTGAGCCGCGCGGCACCGTCCAGCAGCGAGTACTGGGTGTGGACGTGAAGGTGCGTGAAGGGCGGCTTGGTCACGGCGCTGGGCCTCCGGGAGAACTCAGGATGATGGTTGGGGGGACAGCGTGGAAGTCTACGTCTCCGGACTGACAACCGAGGGGCACTCCCGGGTACGGTCGCGCGTTGAAGGGGCGGAGACGCCCGTCCCATTTGTCATGAACGCCATGCACCAGGAGGCACCAAGAAATGTCGGAAACGCAGACCGGCGCAGCTCAGCGCGGGGAGCAGATTCTCGCCGTTTTCGACACCGCCTTCGGTGAGCTGCTGGCCGCCGACCCCGCCGCCTTCAGGGTCAAGTTCCGGAAGATGGCGGGCTCGGCCTTCGCCTTCTACCGGGGCACGGCCTGTCTGTTCTACGACGACCTGGCGCGGGAGCTGCACACCGGCCCGTATCAGGACGAGCGCACCGGCCGGGTCTGGATCCACGGCGATCTGCACGCGGAGAATTTCGGCACCTACATGGACGCCAACGGCCGGCTGGTCTTCAACGTCAACGACTTCGACGAGGCGTACGTCGGCCCCTTCACCTGGGACCTCAAGCGCTTCGCCGCCTCCGTCGCCCTGATCGGCTACGCGAAGGCGCTGAGCGACGACCAGATCACCGAGCTGGTCCAGGTCTACGCCGCCGCCTACCGGGAGCGCATCCACGCCCTGGCGACGGGCGCGAAGAACGACGAGGTGCCGCCCTTCACGCTGGACACCGCCGAGGGCCCGCTGCTGGACGCGCTGCGCGACGCCCGCGCGCTGACCAGGTTCTCGCTGCTGGACTCGATGACGGAGATCCGGGACTTCGAGCGCCGGTTCGCCGCCGACGGCGGTGCGATCGACCTGGACGCGGCGACCCGCTACAAGGTGCTCGCCGCGTTCGACGGCTATCTGGAGACGCTGCCCGAGTCGAGCCTGACCCGCCCCGACTCCTACCGGGTGAAGGACGTCGTGGGCCGGCGCGGCATCGGCATCGGATCGGCCGGGCTGCCCTCGTACAACATCCTCCTGGAGGGCAACAGCGACGCCCTGGAGAACGATGTGGTGATCTACCTCAAGCAGGCGCAGACCCCGGCGGTCTCCCGGCACATCACCGACGCGGCCGTGCGGGAGTACTTCCAGCACGAGGGGCACCGCACCGTCATCTCGCAGCGCGCCCTCCAGGCGCACGCCGACCCGTGGCTCGGCTGGACCGAGCTGGACGGCGCGGGGCAGCTCGTCGCCGAGGTCTCGCCGTACGCGGTCGACCTGGACTGGTCCGACATCGACGAGCCGGAGGAGATCGCCGCGGTCGTCGCCGACCTCGGCCGGGCCACGGCCACGATGCACTCGGCGGCGGACGACGAGAGCGGGCACTCGCTGGTGCCGTTCTCCACGGAACGGGCGATCGACGCGGCGATCGCGGCCGACGAGGAGGGCTTCGCCGGGCTGCTCGTCGACTTCGCCCACAGTTACGGGGCACGGGCCCGGGCCGATCACCAGATCTTCGTGGATCTCTTCCGCAACGGACGCATCCCGGGTCTGTAAGGCTCCCCACACGCCCGGGCGATTTTAGGGATCGCTTACAGGTACACATGGCACACTCCTCGACGATGGACGTATCAGGGACGCAGCTCAGAACGGTTCGCGCGGCGCTTTTCACAGCGCTCGTCGTGACGCTCTCCGCTGCGTCCCATGTGCTGCTGTCCCGGGTTCCGCTGCCACTGACCGTGCTCGCGCCCCTGGCTGCCGGCGTCTTCGCCGTGGCCTTCGCGCTGGCGGGCCGGGAGCGCGGCTTCGGGGCCATCGCCGGAGTGCTCGTCCCGCTGGAACTGGCGGCCGACACGGTGTTCACCACCGGACAGCACCTCTGTTACGGAGCGGCGGGCGGCCCGATCGCGGGACCGCTGCGCTCCGTCGGCCTGGACGTCCTGTGCGGTGGCGGCGAGGTGGGCCCGGCGCAGCTGGCCGGGGTCGGTGCCGTCGGCACTCCGCTGGCCGGGGTGACCGGCGCCGGCGACCGCGCCGCGGCCCTGCTGGCGTCGCCCGATCCCCTGGTGCCGTGGCTGCTGCTCGCCGCCCATGTGACCGTCGGGCTGCTGGCGGCGGCCTGGCTGAGCCGAGGCGAGTCCGCGCTCGCGGGGCTGCTCCGCGCGGCAGCCGCCGTCGCGTTCCGCCCGCTGCTGGTCGCGGTCGCCGTGGTGGGCACGGCGCGCCGTGCCGCCGGGCGCGAGGCGCTCCCGTCGGGGCACCCGCACCCGCTCCACCCTGCCCGGCTCCTGGGGCACTCCGTGGGACGGAGGGGACCGCCGCGCCCGGCCTGCGCCTGAGCACGCGGCACGTCCCCGACCCACGACACCACGCACACACGGAGAACCACCATGAGCAAGCGCAACACCCAGGCGAACAAGGCGGCGGCCCGCGAGCGACTGCGCGCCGAGCGCGAGCGCCAGGCCAAGAAGGACAAGACACGCAAGCAGGTCGTCGTGGCCGTCTCGGTGGTCGCCGTGCTGGCGATCGCGGGCGGCGTCAGCTACGGCGTGATGCAGCTGAACAAGCCCTCCGCCTGGGAGGCCGCCGCGGACGCGAAGAACGTCACCGCGCCGAAGAACACCTCGGGCGAGGACGGCACGACGGTCGTCGTCGGCAAGTCGACCGCGAAGAAGACCCTGGAGCTGTACGAGGACTCGCGCTGCCCGATCTGCGCCACCTTCGAGCAGACGGTCGGCGAGACCGTCGCGAAGGACGTCGACGCCGGCAAGTACAAGGTCAAGTACGTCGGTGCGACCTTCATCGACAACTCCGACAACGGCGAGGGCTCGAAGAACGCCCTGAGCGCGCTGGGTGCGGCGCTCAACGTCAGTCCCGAAGCCTTCATGGACTACAAGGCCGCGCTCTACTCGGCGAAGTACCACCCGCAGGAGACCGAGGACAAGTTCGCCAAGGACAGCTTCCTGATCGAGGTGGCGAACTCGGTGGACGCGCTGAAGGACAACACCGCGTTCGAGAAGGACGTCGAGGACGGCACGTACGACGCCTGGGCCATGAAGATGTCCGCGGCGTTCGACAAGAGCGGTGTGGAGGGCACGCCGACGCTGAAGATGGACGGCAAGACCGTCACCGCCGAGGGCAGCAAGAACGCCCCGATGACGGTGGACGAGTTCAACGCCGCGATCACCAAGGCGCTCAAGGCGTAACCGGAGCATTCGCGGGGCGTCAGACGTCCGGGGCGTAATTCCGGACGGCGATTTCCCGACGGGCGGGCGAACTTCCTTTGTTCGCCCGCCCGTTCGCCTGCCCGGGCACCGTACCGGTCAGTAGGGTGATCGATCGTGACCAGTCGACACTCTTTCTCGCCCACCCGCCGTACGGTGGTCAGGGCCGCCGCCGCCACCGCGGTCGCCGCCCCCGTCCTCGCCACCGCGACCACCGCCCGGGCCGCCGAAGCCCCGGCCTTCCTGCACGGGGTCGCCTCCGGTGACCCGCTGCCCGACGGCGTCCTGCTGTGGACCCGCGTCACCCCGGCAGCCGACGCGGTACCGGGTTCCGGCCGCGGCGCCGACACCGCCGTGCGCTGGGAGCTGGCCGAGGACGCGGCCTTCACCCGGATCGCCGCGCAGGGCACGGTCGTCGCGGCCGCCGCGTCCGACCACACCGTCAAGGCCGATGTGCGCGGCCTGCGGCCGGCCACCGCGTACTTCTTCCGCTTCGCGGCGGGCGAGGGCGAGCAGGTCCTCTCCCCCGTCGGCCGCACCCGTACGGCGCCCGCCGCCGGCGCTACCGTCGCCGGTGTGCGGTTCGGCGTGGTGTCGTGCGCCAACTGGGAGGCCGGCTGGTTCTCCTCGTACCGCCATCTCGCCGCCCGCACCGACCTCGACGCGGTGCTGCATCTCGGCGACTACATATACGAGTACGCCTCGGGCGCCTACCCGGCACCGGCCGACGGCGTACGGCAGCACCGGCCCGCCCACGAGATCCTCACCCTCGCCGACTACCGCACCCGGCACGGCGCGTACAAGACGGACCCCGACCTCCGGTCCCTGCACGCCACCCACCCGGTGATCGCGATCTGGGACGACCACGAGTTCGCCAACGACGCCTGGGCGGGCGGTGCCGAGAACCACACGCCCGGCTCCGAGGGCTCGTGGGCCGATCGCGTCGCGGCGGCGAAGCAGGCGTACTTCGAGTGGATGCCGGTCCGCGCCTCCACGGAGGGCACCGTCTACCGGCGTCTGCGCTTCGGTTCCCTCGCCGATCTGCACCTGCTCGATCTGCGCAGCTTCCGTTCCGAGCAGTCGTCCGTCGGCAACGGCGCGGTGGACGACCCGGAGCGTTCCATCACCGGCCGGGCGCAGCTGGACTGGCTGAAGTCGGGACTGGCCGGTTCGGACGCCTCCTGGCAGCTGGTCGGCACGTCGGTGATGATCTCGCCGGTCGCGTTCGGTGCGCTGCCGGCCCATCTGCTGGCGCCGCTCGCGGAGTTGCTCGGGCTGCCCGGTGAGGGCCTGGCCATCAACGTGGACCAGTGGGACGGCTACACCGACGACCGCAGGGAACTGATCGCACATCTGCGGGACAACGCGATCAGGAACACCGTGTTCCTGACCGGCGACATCCACATGGCGTGGGCCAACGACGTACCGGTGAAGGCCGCGACGTATCCGCTGTCGGCCTCGGCGGCGACGGAGTTCGTGGTGACGTCGGTGACCTCGGACAACCTGGACGACGTCCTGCGGGTCGCACCCCAGACGGTCTCGCTGGTCGCGGCGGCGGCGCTCAAGGCCGCCAACCGCCATGTGAAGTGGGTCGATCTGGACTCGCACGGCTACGGCGTCCTCGACGTGACCGCCGAGCGCTCGCAGATGGACTACTACGCGATCTCCGACAAGACGCGTCAGGACGCCACGGCGTCCTGGGTCCGCTCCTACCGGACGCTCAGCGGCACGCAGAAGATCGAGCGCGTCGACCGTCCGGTGCGCTGACCGATCAATTCAAGCCATCCTGCGTCGTGTTAAGGGTGGGTCACGCCGTGACGGCGGGTGGTGCCGGCCGCAGACCGAATGCGGACACACCACCCGCCGAGGTCACTCCGCACGTTACGAACTTGTCTCAAACCTTGGTACAGACCGCAAATTTTTTCCCCCTTGCCCCTGTACGCGCCACAAATGATTGGGCCGGATCGATTCTCTTCAGGACATGACATGGCCACGTAATCTCCCGGCGGCGGGTGAGGAAGTACCTCCCCCACATGTCCGCAAGGAGTCACCGTGCGCGCTCTTGTACGCATATCGCCCCGACTGCGTCGTCACGCCCTGAGCACAGCCGTACTGGCCGGAACTCTGGCACTGGCTCCACTCTCCGCCGCGCCCGGCAGCGCCGTCGCCGCACCCTCGACGGCTCTGTCCGCCGAGGACTGCGCGGAGACCTCCGGTGCGAGCGCGACCGCCCGTGAGGCACGCCCCGGCGGGTCCGACCACGCCGCGGAGCCCAACGAGGTGAGCGCCGCCAAGGCCAAGGCCATGGACGCCGACCTCCAGAAGAGACTGGCGGACCGCCGCGTCAACGGCACGGCCCTCGCGGCCGGGGCGACGATCCCGGTCTACTTCCACGTCATCCACTCCGGGACCACGGGGAAGCTCAGCGCGACCGCGATCAACAACCAGCTCAACGTCCTCAACGCCGCCTACAGCGGCCAGGGAACCGGCAACACGGACTCCGGCTTCCGCTTCACGCTCGCCGGCACGGACTACACGGACAACGCCACCTGGTACAACCTGGCTTCCGGCTCCACGGCCGAGAAGAACATGAAGACCTCTCTCCGCCAGGGTGGCGCGGGTGCGCTCAACGTCTACAGCGCCAACCTCAGCGGCGGCCTGCTCGGCTGGGCGACCTTCCCGAGCTCGTACAACTCCAGCCCGTCCATGGACGGCGTGGTCATCCTCGACGACTCGCTGCCGGGCGGCACCGCGGCCAACTACGACGAGGGCGACACCGCCACCCACGAGGTCGGCCACTGGATGGGGCTCTACCACACCTTCCAGGGCGGCTGCAACGGAAACGGTGACTACGTCAGCGACACCCCGGCCGAGAAGAGCCCCGCGTACGAGTGCCCGACCGGCCGCGACAGCTGCGCCAGCAAGACCGGCGTCGACCCGATCCACAACTTCATGGACTACACGTACGACGCCTGCATGTACCAGTTCACTTCGGGCCAGGTGGCGCGCATGAGCGAGTACTGGACCGCCTACCGCGCGGGCTGACCCCCGCCGTACGGACCACGAGGGCCCCGCGCACCGGCGCGGGGCCCTCGCCGTCTCTCCGGGGCGCGTCTAGAGCGTGGCCAGGAAGCCGAGCGCGACCTTCCAGGTCTGCTCGGCCGCCGCCTCGTCGTAGTCGGGCAGCTCCGGGTCGGTGAACAGATGGCCCGCCCCCGGGTAGCGGTAGACCTCGACATCGGCGCCCGTCCGCTGCATCTGGAGATACCAGGACGTCAGCCAGTCGTGCGACTCGAACGGATCGGGATCGGCGACATGCAGCTGTACCGGCAGCTCGTCCACCGAGGCGTTCTCCGCGATGTCCGAGGTGCCGTGGAACAGCAGCAGCCCGCGCGCCTTCGCGTCGCCGAGCGCGAGGGTCTGCGCGGTGGACGCGCCGAAGGAGAAGCCCGCGTACACGAGGCCCTGGTCGGAGTAGGGCGCGGCGGCCAGCACGGCGCGCCGCAGCAGCTCGTCCTTGCCCACCTGCTCCTTGAAGGCCAGGCCCTCCTCCACCGATTCGAAGGTGTGCCCCTCGAAGAGATCGGGCACACGGACCTCGTGCCCGGCGGACCGCAGCCGGTCCGCAGCCGCGTGCACCGCGGGCCTCAGCCCGTACGTCGAGTGGAAGAGCATGATGTTCATGAGGCCATGGTGCCAGTTGTGCCCAAGAGCTTGGAGGAGCAGGGGATGGAGAACGTACTGCGCCCGCTGATAGTCGTCGGCGGTGCGCTGGTGATCACCCTGCTGGTCGGCTGGCTGGTCGATCTGGCGCTCCGGCGCGCCGACAGCAGGCACCAGGAGACCCCTCTGTGGGGGTTGCTGCGCCGCTGCCGGCTCCCGCTGCAGCTGGTGATCGGTACGGCCCTGCTGGGCGCCACCTACACCCACACCCGGCTCGACCTGGTGGAGCGGCACCGGTCGGGAATCGGCCAGACCCTCACCCTGGTACTGATCGGGGCATCGGCCTGGCTGGTGGTACGGGTCGCGGCGACGATCGTCGAGGCGTCGTACGCCCGTTACGCGGCGGCCACCCGTGATCCGGCCAGGGTCCGGCGAGTCCGTACGCAGGTGACGCTGATCCAGCGGGTGGTCATCGCCGTCGTGGCCACCGTCGCGATCGCGGCGATGCTGCTGACGTTCCCGGCGATGCGGACGGTCGGCACGTCGATGCTCGCCTCCGCCGGTGTGCTGGGCATCGTCGCCGGCGTCGCCGCCCAGTCGACCCTGGGCAACCTCTTCGCCGGTCTGCAGATCGCCTTCGGCGACATGGTGCGGATCGGTGACACGGTGGTGGTCGACGGCGAGTGGGGCACCGTCGAGGAGATCACCCTGACCTTCCTCGCGGTACGGACCTGGGACGAGCGGCGGATCACGATGCCGGTCTCGTACTTCACCAGCAAGCCCTTCGAGAACTGGTCGCGCGGCGGGGTGCAGATGACCGGCACCGTCTTCTTCCACCTCGACCACTCGGCGCCCGTCGCCGCCATGCGCGAGCACCTGCGGGCCGTTCTCGGCGAGTGCGCCGCCTGGGACGGCCGCGACTGGTCGCTGGCCGTCACGGACACCACCCCGTCGACGATCCAGGTACGCGCGGTGGTCACCGCGAAGGACGCGGACGACATCTGGACGGTGCGCTGCGCCGTCCGGGAACAGCTCATCACCTGGCTGCGCGACCACCATCCGTACGCACTGCCGCGGATCGCGACCTCGCCCGCGGTGCTGCCCCCGGGCGAGCAGTGGCCGACGCCGGCCCCGCTGGACGGCTGGGACGCCGCCGCGGCGGAGACGGTGGGCGGCAGCAAGGCCCCGCGTACCGGCCGGGGCTGACCCGGCCGGTACGCCGCCGCCTCAGTGCAGGCTCCGGACGTCCAGGAACCGCAGGACCCGGTCCACCACCTCGGGGTCCGCGCCCGGCTCACTGCGTGCGGAGAGCACCTCGTGACGGGCGGCCGACATCATCTCCCGCTGTACGCGGCGTACCTCCGCGAGCCGCTCGGTCCGTTTCGCGTACGCCGCCCGGCGCTCGTCGTCGACCAGTTCGGGGCTGATCCGCGCCCCGATGTCGAACGCGGCCCGCTGGAGGCGCTCCAGGACGTCCTCCGGGAAGTCCTCGACGTCCTGGATCTCCCTGAGGCGGCCCTTCGCCGCCTTGGCGGCGCGGATCGCCAGGTCCCGTTCCATGGCCTCCACGGCGTCCGTGTCGGCGCGGACGCCGAGCTTCCGCACCAGCCAGGGGAGCGTGAGCCCCTGGAAGACCAGGGTGGCGACGATGACGGCGAAGGCGATGAAGATCATCTCGTCCCGGCCGGGGAACGGCTTCCCGTCGTCGGTCTCCAGTGGGATCGCGAGGGCCAGCGCGACCGAGGCCACGCCCCGCATCCCGGACCACCACATGATGACGGTCTCCCGCCAGCCGGTCGGGATCTCCTCGTCGGAGTCGCGGCGGCCGTGCATCCGCCCGGCCAGCCAGGACGCGGGCAGCAGCCACAGGAGCCGGACGCCCACGACGACGGCGACGATCGTCAGCCCCCACCCGAACATCTGCGCTCCGCGCCCCTCCATCGACCCGAAGACGCTGCGCACTTCGAGGCCGATGAGGCCGAACGCGACGCCCGTGACCAGGGTGTCGACGATCTCCCAGAACGACCGGCCGGCCAGCCGTCCCAGGACGTCGTCGGCGTCCGCCGTGCGCTCGGCGAGGTAGAGCGCGGTGGTGAGAACCGCGAGCACGCCCGACCCTTCGAGCTCCTCCGCCAGTACGTAGCTCACGAACGGCACCAGCAGCGAGAGGCCGATCTGCAGGGTGGCGTCCCCCAGCACGCCCATCAGCTTGATGGTGAGCCAGCCGAGTGCCAGCCCGACCGCCACGGCGACGACCGCGGACAGGACCAGCAGTCCGAAGGCTTCCGGCAGGGAGAAGGATCCGCTGAGGGCCGCCGCGATGGCCACGTGGTAGAGCACGATCGCGGTCACGTCGTTGAACAGCCCCTCGCCCTCCAGGATCGAGACGAGCCGGCGCGGCAGCCCGACCGACCCCGCGACGGCCGTCGCGGCGACCGGGTCGGGCGGGGCCACGAGAGCGCCGAGAGCCACGGCCGCGGCGATGGGCAGCGCGGGCACGATCGCGTCGGCCACGGCGGCGACGGCGGCCGTCGTGACGAAGACCAGCGCCACCGCCAGCAGGAAGATCGGCCGCTTGTTGGCCGCGAACTGCCGCCAGGAGGTCCGCTGGACGGAGGCGTAGATCAACGGCGGCAGCAGCGCGGGAAGGATGATCTCCGGCGGGATGTCGACATCCGGTACGAAGCTGACGAAGGCCAGCCCGAGCCCGGCGAGCGTCATCAGGACCGGCGCGGGAAGCCCCAGCCGCTCCCCCAGCGGCACCGTGACCACGGCTCCGAGCAGGAGCAGGAGCAGCAGTGCCATCTGGTCCACGGTGAGCCTTCCGGAGCGCCTCGTCCTTGATCGCCGGAGGGGCTCGACATCCGGGCACGCCGAAAGGGTCCCCCCACGCCCTTCAGGACATAGGGAAGATCAAGGACAGAACGGTAACCGAACCGAGCGGTCAGAGTGCGCGGCGCATCGACCGGTGCGCGATCCCCGCGTCGGGGAATTCGGGGCCGTACGCCACGTACCCGAGCCGCTCGTAGAAACCGAGCGCGTGGGTCTGGGCGTGCAGGTCGACCGCGGCCAGGCCGAGTGCGCGTGCCTCGTCCTCGATGGCGCGGACCAGGGCCGCCCCGACGCCGAGGCCACGGGCGGACCGGGTCACCGCGAGCCGGCCGAGCGAGCCGACGGTGAGGTCGCCACCGGTCCTGTCGCCGGCGGAGGCGCCGTGCAGGAGCCGTCCCGTACCGAGTGCGGAGCCGTCCGCCGCGACCGCGAGGACATGGACCGCGGTGGCGTCGAGGGCGTCGTACTCGATCTCCTCGGGCACCTGCTGCTCACCCACGAAGACGTCCTTGCGGACCTGGAAGCAGGCCGCGAGGTCGGCCTCGTCGAGAGCCCTGCGCGTGCTGCAGGGGGCGGGCGAGCCGGTCATTCGCTCTCTGCCGCGATCTTGTCGAGGGCCTGCTGGAGGTCGTCCGGGTAGGTGCTGGCGAACTCCACCCAGCTGCCGTCGGAGGGGTGCTCGAAACCGAGGCGCACGGCGTGCAGCCACTGCCGGGTCAGCCCGAGACGCTTGGCCATCGTCGGGTCGGCACCGTAGGTGAGGTCCCCGACACAGGGGTGGCGGTGCGCGGACATGTGCACCCGGATCTGGTGCGTGCGACCCGTCTCCAGCTTGATGTCGAGGAGACTCGCGGCGCGGTACGCCTCGATGAGGTCGTAGTGCGTGACGGAGGGCTTGCCCTCGGCCGTGACCGCCCACTTGTAGTCGTGGTTGGGGTGGCGGCCGATGGGAGCGTCGATCGTGCCGCTCATCGGGTCCGGGTGGCCCTGGACGAGCGCGTGGTACTTCTTGTCGACGACGCGGTCGCGGAACTGCGCCTTGAGCAGGGTGTACGCCCGCTCCGACTTGGCGACGACCATGAGGCCGGAGGTACCGACGTCCAGGCGGTGCACGATGCCCTGGCGCTCGGCGGCACCCGAGGTCGAGATCCGGTAGCCGGCCGCGGCGAGCCCGCCGATGACCGTGGTGCCGGTCCAGCCGGGGCTCGGGTGGGCGGCCACGCCGACCGGCTTCATGATGACGACGATGTCGTCGTCGTCATGGACGATCTCCATGCCCTCGACGGGCTCGGCGACGATCTGGACCGGAGCGGCTGCCTGCGGCAGCTCCACTTCCAGCCAGGCACCGCCGTGCACCCGCTCCGACTTCCCGGCGACCGAACCGTCCACCAGTACCTTCCCGGCGGCTGCCAGCTCTGCGGCCTTCGTGCGGGAGAAACCGAACATCCGGGAAATGGCGGCGTCGACACGCTCGCCTTCCAGGCCATCGGGTACGGGCAGGGTGCGGACCTCGGGATGCGTACTCACCTGTCGAGTATGCCTTGCGCCCGCTAGTCCTTGTGCACGGTGCCGTCGGGGTCCAGGCCCTTGAAGGAAAGGATCACGATCAGGATGCCGCCGCAGACGATCGCGGAGTCGGCGAGGTTGAAGACGGCGAAGTGCGCGGGGGCGATGAAGTCGACCACCGCACCCTCGAAGACTCCCGGGGCGCGGAAGATCCGGTCGGTGAGGTTGCCGAGCGCACCGCCGAGCAGCAGTCCGAGGGCGATGGCCCACGGCAGGCTGTAGAGCTTGCGGGCCAGCCGGGCGATCACCACGATCACCGCCGCGGCGATGAAGGTGAAGATGATCGTGAACGCCTCGCCGAAGCCGAACGCGGCCCCCGCGTTCCGGATGGCGTCGAACTTCAGCCAGTCGCCGAAGATCTCGATCGGCTCCTGGTGCTCCAGCTTCGCGACCACGATCATCTTGCTGATCAGGTCCAGCAGATAGGCGAAGACGGCCACGCCGAAGAGCACGAGGATCTTCCGCCTGCCCTTGCCGCCGCCCGCGCCGGCCTCGGCGGCCGTGCCCTCGCCCTCCGGCGTATCGCCCGGGGCTGCCGTGCCCTCGGCGGGCTGCTGGGCGTCGGACCCGTCAGCCCCCTCAGCATCAGGGATATCCGGCGTATCGATGATGCGCTCCGCCTCTGCCACGTGAGTCCCTCAACCTAGGTGCCTGACTGAGGACGAGGGTACGACACACCTCAACCGTTCAGCCGCGCCGCTCCTGCTTCTGTTTGTCCTCCACGCACAGCGTGGCCCGGGGGAACGCCTGCATCCGCGCCTTGCCGATCGGTTTCCCGCAGACCTCGCACAGCCCGTAGGTCCCCGCGTCGAGCCGGGCGAGGGCGCGCTCGCTCTGCTCCAGCATCTCCTGGGCGTTGGCGGCGAGGGAGAGCTCGTGCTCGCGGGTGATGTTCTTGGTGCCCGTGTCGGCGTCGTCGTCACCCGCCCCGTCACCGGAGTCCCGCATCAGCCCGGCGAGCGCGGCACCGGATGCCTCCAGCTCGCTGCGCAGCCGCATGACCTCGCTGGACAGCTCGGCCCGCGCCTCGGCCACCTCCTCGGGCGTCCAGGGGTCCTCCCCCGGCCGTACCGCAAGCTCCCCGGGAGCCGTCGCAGCCGCCACACGGGCCTGGGGCACCGCTGTCGCGCCCTTCCCGGCAGCTGCCGTGGTCCGGCTCGCGCTCTTCTTGGCTACCACCCTGTGGGCTCCCGTCTGCTCGGCGGCCTCGGCCGCCTCCGTCGCCGCCGCCGTTTTGGCGGGTGACTTGCCTGCGGCGGACTTCTTCGCCGCGGTCTTCTTCACTGCCTTCTTCGCCGCCTTCTTCACGGCCTTCTTCGCGGCCTTCTTCGTCGCCTTCTTCGCGGCCGGTGCCTCACCGCCCGGTTCCGGCTCCGTCTCTCCGGCCGTCCGCCCGGTCGTCTCCGCGGCTGCCGCCACCGTGGATCTCTCGGACGCCGTTCTCGATACGGCGGTCTTCTTCGCCACCATGGCCGCGGCCCCTTCACATATTGTGATCTTGCTCGCGAATCGTGCTGGGACGATAAATCGACCCCAGCCCCGCGGCAACGGGGCACGCCGCCCGTTCGCCCCTCCCCGTACCCGGGTCACGGCGCGCTTGCCTCCGTTGTTCCCAGCTCCCCGCCCGGTAATCCGCCCGCGCGGGCCCGCCGGGACTCCGTCGGGCCCCATCTGGCCATTCGGGTCACGCCCCGTCCCACGGTTAAACCGGTCGGCCGTCGGCCGTACGGGCCCGTACACTGGCCGCAGCGAGAGGCGTGGATGGGACGAGTAGCGTCGTACGCAGCCAGGAGCGACCCGGGGACGGTGGAAGCCCGGGGGCGAGCGCGTCGTGAAGATCACCCCGGAGCCGTCGGAAGAACGCCGCAAGGCCAGTAGACCCGGCATCGCGACCCCAACTGAGGGGGCCACGGGCGGCGCCACGCCCGGGGCCAAGGAGGGTGGTACCGCGGGAACCGCAGGGTTCTCGTCCCTCCGACGGAAGTGGAAAACGTCCGCCGGAGGAAGCCGCCCATGACATCGCCGCAGTACCGCCAGGTACCCGCCCAGGTCGACCTGCCCGCGCTGGAGCACGCAGTGCTCGACTTCTGGCGCGACAACAAGGTGTTCGCCAAGACCCTCGAACAGTCCGAGGGCCGCCCGGAGTGGGTCTTCTACGAGGGCCCGCCGACCGCCAACGGCATGCCGGGGGCGCACCACATCGAGGCCCGCGTCTTCAAGGACGTCTTCCCGCGCTTCCGCACCATGCAGGGCTACCACGTCGGCCGCAAGGCCGGCTGGGACTGCCACGGCCTGCCGGTCGAGCTCGCGGTCGAGAAGGAACTGGGCTTCAACGGCAAGAAGGACATCGAGGCGTTCGGCATCGCCGAGTTCAACGCCAAGTGCCGCGAGTCGGTCACCCGCCACACAGACGCCTTCGCCGAGCTCACGACCCGCATGGGGTACTGGGTCGACCTCGACGACGCGTACCGCACGATGGACCCGCAGTACGTGGACTCCGTGTGGTGGTCGCTCAAGGAGATCTTCAAGAAGGACCTCCTGGTGCAGGACCACCGGGTCGCCCCCTGGTGCCCCCGCTGCGGCACCGGCCTCTCCGACCACGAGCTGGCCCAGGGGTACGAGACGGTCGTCGACCCCTCCGTCTTCGTCCGCTTCCCGTTGACGAGCGGCCCGCTGGCCGGCGACGCCGCCCTGCTGGTCTGGACGACCACCCCGTGGACGCTGGTCTCCAACACCGCCGTCGCCGCGCACCCCGACGTCACCTACGTGGTCGCGTCGAACGGCGAGGAGAAGCTCGTCGTCGCCGAGCCGCTGCTGGAGAAGGCGCTCGGCGAGGGCTGGGAGCCCACCGGCCAGTCCTTCACCGGCCGCGAGATGGAGCGCTGGACCTACGAGCGCCCGTTCGCGCTGGTCGACTTCCCCGCCCCCGCGCACTACGTCGTCAACGCGGAGTACGTCACGACCGAGGACGGTACGGGTCTGGTCCACCAGTCCCCCGCCTTCGGCGCCGACGACCTCGTCGTCTGCCGGTCCTACGGCCTCCCGGTCGTGAACCCGGTCCGCCCCGACGGCACCTTCGAGGAGGACCTGCCGCTGGTCGGCGGCGTCTTCTTCAAGAAGGCCGACGAGGCGCTCACCGCGGACCTGGATGCCCGCGGCAAGCTCTTCCGCCACGTCCCGTACGAGCACAGCTATCCGCACTGCTGGCGCTGCCACACCGCGCTGCTCTACTACGCACAGCCGTCCTGGTACATCCGCACGACGGCCGTCAAGGACCGGCTTCTCCAGGAGAACGAGAAGACCAACTGGTTCCCGGACTCGGTCAAGACCGGCCGCTTCGGCGACTGGCTGAACAACAACGTCGACTGGGCGCTGTCCCGCAACCGCTACTGGGGCACCCCGCTGCCCATCTGGCGCTGCGAGGACAACCACCTCACCTGCGTCGGCTCGCGTGCCGAACTCACCGAACTCACCGGCGCCGACCAGTCCGACCTGGACCCGCACCGCCCGTTCATCGACGAGATCACGTTCACCTGCACGCACGAGAACTGCCAACTGGAGGCGTACCGCGTCCCGGAGGTCATCGACGCCTGGTACGACTCGGGTTCGATGCCGTTCGCGCAGTGGGGCTACCCGTACCAGAACAAGGAACTCTTCGAGAGCCGCTACCCGGCGCAGTTCATCTCGGAGGCCATCGACCAGACGCGCGGCTGGTTCTACACGCTGATGGCGGTCGGCACCCTCGTCTTCGACAAGTCCTCGTACGAGAACGTGGTCTGCCTGGGCCACATCCTCGCCGAGGACGGCCGCAAGATGTCCAAGCACCTGGGGAACATCCTCCAGCCGATCCCGCTGATGGACCAGCACGGCGCCGACGCGGTGCGGTGGTTCATGGCGGCGGGCGGTTCGCCGTGGGCCGCGCGACGGGTCGGCCACGGCACGATCCAGGAGGTCGTCCGCAAGACGCTCCTCACCTACTGGAACACGGTCGCCTTCCAGGCCCTGTACGCCCGCACGTCCGACTGGGCCCCGTCGGAGGCCGACCCGGCGCCAGCGGACCGCACGGTGCTGGACCGCTGGCTGCTCAGTGAACTCCACGCCCTGGTCGACCAGATGACGCAGGCTCTGGAGAGCTACGACACCCAGCGCGCCGGCAAGCTGCTCTCCGCGTTCGTCGACGACCTGTCCAACTGGTACGTGCGCCGCTCGCGCCGCCGCTTCTGGCAGGGCGACAAGGCCGCGCTGCGCACCCTGCACGAGGTCATCGAGACGGTGACCCGGCTGATGGCCCCGCTGACCCCGTTCATCACCGAGCGGGTCTGGCAGGACTTGGTCGTCCCGGTGGCCCCGGACGCCCCCGAGTCGGTCCACCTGTCCTCGTGGCCGAAGGCGGACCTGTCGTCGGTCGACCCGGACCTCTCCACGCAGATGGCGCTGGTGCGGCGCCTGGTCGAGCTCGGCCGCGCGACCCGCGCCGAGTCGGGCGTCAAGACCCGCCAGCCGCTGTCCAGGGCTCTGGTCGCCGCCTCGGGCTTCGAGGCGCTCTCCCCGGAGCTGCACGCCCAGATCACGGAGGAGCTGAACGTCACATCCCTGGCCTCGCTCTCGGAGGTCGGTGGCTCGCTGGTCGACACCACGGCGAAGGCGAACTTCCGCGCGCTCGGCAAGCGGTTCGGCAAGGGCGTCCAGGCGGTCGCCAAGGCCGTCGCGGACACGGACGCCGCGGCGCTCTCGCTGGCCCTGCGCGAGGGCAACGCCTCGGTCGAGGTGGACGGCGAGACGGTGACGCTCTCCCCGGACGAGGTCATCATCACGGAGACCCCCCGGGAGGGCTGGTCCGTCGCCTCCGACTCCGGCGCGACGGTCGCCCTCGACCTGGAGATCACTCCCGAACTCCGCCGCGCCGGTCTGGCCCGTGACGCGATCCGCCTGATCCAGGAGGCCCGCAAGAACAGCGGCCTGGACGTGGCGGACCGGATCGCGGTCCGCTGGACGTCCACGTCCCCTGCCACCGTCGAGGCGCTGACCGAGCACACGCCGCTGATCGCGGACGAGGTGCTGGCCCTGGACTACGCCGAGGGCGAGGCCGACGCCACGTACGGCGCCCCGTTCGAGGACGAGG